>CAZWDR010000062.1:0-5996 GCA_964632365.1 uncultured Steroidobacteraceae bacterium | reverse complement strand
TCCGTCCCCCGCAGGATCGCCGCATGGTACGCAAGCAGCTGCAGCGGCAGCGTGTACACCACCGGCGCCTGGAAATACTTCACATGGCGCGGCATCTGGATCACGTGCACGCCCTCGGACGACTCGATGCCCGACTCCGGATCCGCGAACACATACAGCTGCCCGCCGCGCGCGCGCACTTCCATCAGGTTCGACTTCAGCTTCTCGAGCAGGTCGTTGTTCGGCGCCACCGCCACCACCGGCATGTCCGCATCGACCAGCGCCAGCGGCCCGTGCTTCAGCTCGCCGGCCGCATAGGACTCGGCGTGGATGTACGAGATCTCCTTCAGCTTCAGCGCGCCTTCCATCGCGATCGGATGCAGCGCGCCGCGGCCGAGGAACAGTGCATGCTGCTTGCCGGCGAAGCGCTCGGCCAGCTCGCGGATCTGCGGCTCCAGCGTGAGGGTCTTCTCGATCAGGCCAGGCAGCTGGATCAGCCCCTCGACAAGCCCCCGCTCGCGCTCGGCGTCCGAGCCATGCGTCTTGGCCAGCGCGATCACCAGCAATGACAGCGCGGTGATCTGCGTGGTGAAGGCCTTGGTCGATGCCACGCCGATCTCGGGCCCTGCGCGCGTCAGCAGTGTGAGGTCCGACTCGCGCACCAGCGAGCTTTCCGGCGCATTGCAGATCGCGAGCGTGGCGAGATAGCCGCTCTTCCTGGCCAGGCGCAAGGCGGCCAGCGTGTCGGCCGTCTCGCCCGACTGCGAGATGGTGATGAACAGCGCGTTCTTCGGCACCACTGCATTGCGGTAGCGATACTCGCTGGCGATCTCCACGCGGCAGGCGATGCGGCAGATCTGCTCGATGAAATACTGCGCGACGACACCGGCGTGATAGCTGGTACCGCAGGCGACGATGCGCACATAGTCGACCTTGGGGAAGATCTCGGCCGCACGCGGACCGAACGCGGCCTCGAGCAGGCGCCCATGCGCCACGCGCTCCTGCAGCGTGTTCGCCACCGCCAGCGGCTGCTCATGGATCTCCTTGAGCATGTAGTGCGCATAGGGACCTTTCTCGGCCGCCGCCGCCGACAGCTCGCTGACCTTCACCTCGCGCTGCACGGCGGCGCCCTGGGCATCGAGCACGCGGATGCCATCGCGCCGCACTTCCGCCACGTCCCCTTCCTCGAGGAACATGAAGCGCCGCGTCACCGGCAGCAGCGCCGCGACATCGGAGGCCACGAAGTTTCCCTCGTCACCGAGGCCCACCACCACCGGACAGCCCATGCGCGCCAGCAGCAACCGGTCGGGCGAGCGCTCGTCGAGCACCACCAGCGCATAGGCGCCCTCGAGTTCCGCCACCGTGGCGCGCACGGCCTTCAGCATGTCGCGGTGGGTCTGCTGGTGCCAGTGGATGCGGTGCGCGATGACCTCGGTGTCGGTCTCGGAGGTGAATTCATAGCCCTGCGCGATCAGTTCCGCGCGCAGCGCATCGTGGTTCTCGATGATGCCGTTGTGGACGATGGCCAGGCCGTCACGCGAGATGTGCGGATGCGCGTTGCGCTCGCTCGGCACGCCATGGGTGGCCCAGCGCGTGTGCGCGATGCCGATGCCGCCCTGCGCCGGCTGCGCGTCCAGCGATTCCTGCAGCATGCGCACCTTGCCCACCGTGCGCCGCCGCGTCACCGCGCCGCTGCCATTGACCACGGCGATGCCCGCCGAGTCGTAGCCCCGATACTCCAGGCGACGCAGTCCCTCGATCAGCATGGGAACGATGTCCCGGTCCGCCACCGCCCCGACGATTCCGCACATGTTCCGCTTCGCTCCTCAGGAATGCTTCTTCTTGACGGGACGCTGCCAGCCTTCGACGGTGACCTGGCGGCCGCGCGCGACCGTCAGCTTGCCGGCCGGCGCATCGCGCGTGATGGTGGATCCGGCGCCCGTGGTGGCGCCGGCGCCGATGGTCACCGGCGCCACCAGCATGTTGCCCGAGCCGATGAACGCGCGATCGCCGATCACCGTGCGGGTCTTGTTGGCGCCGTCATAGTTGCAGGTGATGGTGCCCGCGCCGACGTTCACGCCGGCACCCACATCCGCATCACCCAGATAGGTCAGGTGATTGGCCTTCGAGCCGTCACCGATGTGCGAGTTCTTCACTTCCACGAAATTGCCGATGTGGGACTGCGCGCCAAGCACCGTGCCGGGTCGCAGCCGCGCGAACGGCCCGACCTGGCAGCCGGGCCCGACCTGCGCGCGATCCATCACGCAATGCGACAGCACCTGCGTGCCGGGGCCGATCACCGTGTCGCGCAGCACGCAGTGCGCACCGATGCGCACGCCATCGCCCAGCTCCACGCGGCCCTCGAACACCACGTTCACATCGATGAACACATCGCGCCCCAGCAGCAGTTCGCCGCGCTGGTCGAAGCGCGCGGGATCCGCCAGCGTCGCACCGGCGCGCAGCGCCTGCTCCGCATTGCGCGCGCGCAGCAGCGACTCGACGCGCGCCAGCTGCAGCCGGTCGTTGATGCCGAGCACCTCGGCCTCGTCCAGCGCGGTCAGCGGCCGCACCGGCACGCGCGACTTCACCGCCATGCCGACCACATCGGTCAGGTAGTACTCGCCCTGGGCGTTGTCGCACCCGAGCTGCGCCAGCCACGCGCGCAGGTTCGCCGCGGGCATCGCCATCACGCCGGTGTTGCCTTCGCGGATGCGCCGCTGCGTGGCAGTGGCGTCCTTCTCCTCGACGATGCCGCGCACATTGCCGCTGGCGTCGCGCACGATGCGGCCGTAGCCGGCCGGGTCCTCCAGCTGCACCGTCAGCAGCGCAAGGCCACTGGAGCCTGCGAGTGCCACCAGGGTCTGCAGCGTCGAGGCCCGCAGCAGCGGCACATCGCCATACAGCACCAGCACCAGATGATCGTCGGGAACCTGCGGCATCGCCTGCATCACCGCATGGCCGGTGCCCTTCTGCTCCGCCTGCAGGGCCCATTGCAGCGGTTCGTCCGCGAATGCGGCCCGCACATGCTCGCCGCCATGGCCATACACCACGTGGATCGCCGCGGGATCCAGCGCGCGCGCCGCATCGACCACATGGCGCAGCAGCGGCCGGCCCGCCAGCGGCTGCAGCACCTTCGGCAGCGCGGAGTTCATGCGCTTGCCTTGTCCCGCCGCGAGGATCACCACCGATACCGGTGGCAGTGCGACCGGCACGACCTCCGTGGCTTTGCGCGCCGCGCGCGGCGTCGCCGCCCGGCGCCGGGGCGCCCGGGCGCCCTCTCCCTGGCTACGTTTCATAAGGGGCGCGACCCTAGCATTTCCCGCGGAACGCCGTCAGGGCGCACGTTCCAGAATGAAGTCGTGGTAGTCGTTGTTGCCGACGCGGAACGCACGGGTGCCGACCTGCGCGAAGCCCAGCGCGGCATAGAAGCGCAGCGCCGCCTCATTGCGTGAATACACGCCCAGCAGCACCCGGCGCTTGCCGGCGGCGCGCGCCGCGGCCATCGCCTGCCCCATCAGCGCCCGCCCGAGCCCGGCGCCGCGGAACCGGTGCAGCACGTAGATCCGGCGGATCTCCCAGTCGCGTTCATTCAGGCCCGGCAGGGGCAGTTCTGGCGGCGTCGCGATCAGGTACCCCACCGGCGCGCCGCCCGGCAGGTGCTCGGCCAGCCAGCCGGCGCAGCCGGCGGAGTCCTGCATCCACGCCGCATAGACCGCCGGCACGTGCTGGCGCGCGACATGCGCGATGATGTCGGCGGATGGCAGCAGGCTCGCATAGCTTTCGAGGAAGGTGGCGCTACCGACCAACGCCAGCGCGGCCGCATCGGGCGGCCCGGCCCGCCGGATGGCGATCTGCTCCCCGGCGTCACCGCCGCGGCCGCTCATGCCAGTGCCGCGCCGAAGAGCCTGCCGATCAGCGCCGTGCCGCCCATCGCCAGCAGGCCGAACGCCCCGACGCGCAGGGCCGCCCGCAGCCGTGGGGCGCCGCCCAGCCGCGCGGCCATTGCGCCCAGCGCCATCAGCAGCAGCAGCGAGCCCGCGAGCATCAGCTGCGGCCGGTAGGCCGCCGGCAGCAGCAGGAACAGCGCCAGCGGCGCCGCCGCGCCGACCGCGAAGGACGCCATCGACGCGATGGCCGCCGCGCCCGGACGCGCGCGCGTCATGTCCGTGATGCCCAGCTCGTTGCGCGCATGCGCCGCCAGCGCATCCTTCGCCTCGTACTCCCGCGCGACCCGCTCGGCGGTGTCGCGCGACAGCCCCCGCTGCATGTAGATGCCCACCAGCTCGCGGTGCTCGGCCTCGGGGAACTGCTCCAGCTCGAGACGTTCGCGCGCCAGGTCCGCCGCCTCGCTGTCCGCCTGCGACGAGACCGACACGTATTCGCCCGCCGCCATCGACAGCGCTCCGCCCACGAGCCCGGCGAGCCCGGCCAGCAGCACCGCCTCCTCCGGCAACTTCGCGGCCGACACGCCCATGATCAGGCTCGAGGTGGAGATCAGCCCGTCGTTGGCGCCGAGCACGGCGGCGCGCAGCCAGCCCGAGCGGGCGATGCGATGGAACTCGTGGTGGCCGAAGGCCGGCGCGCGTGGCGACTTCACTGGTAGCGGCGTCCCTGCCACTCGATGTATCCGGCTGGATGCACGCCGCGCGGATCATCGTGGGTCCAGTGGATGACGCCGCCCTGCGGGTTCCACTCATATTCACCGTAGACGCGCACCCGGTCGCCGCGCCGCAGGCCATCCAGCCGCGGCGCAAGGTCGAGGTTGTGCGCCAATAGCAGCGTCAGGCCATCGGCCGTGCGCAGGATGAAGCGCTGGTGCGGGGATCCTTCCCGGTCATCCGGCAGGATGCGATCGACCTCACCGTCTACCTGCAGCATGCGGTTGCTTGCGCGCGCGTCGAACGCGGCCCGCACGGCGGCCGCGCCTCCGTCCGCGGGCGAAGACGCGGCCGTCGCATGTTGACGCGCTGCCCCGTCCCCCTGCTGCGCCGCTTTCGCCCCGCGGTCTGCGACGTCGGTCGTCTGCGGCAGCGCACCATCCATCGGCTGCAGCCGCTGCACCAGCACCGCCGCGACCACGGCAGCCGCCACCCCAACGATCACTTTCATCAATGAATCACCGCGCAACCTGCAGGAACCGACACCGTCCGCCGAGGTCCATGTAACGAGGCCCCGAACAATGGCCGGACCAAGTGGCGATGGCATATCCTCGCTGGTTCCGGCAGCCCCGGGCAACGCACCCCCGGCCCTGTCGCAAGAGGTTGACCTGTTGAAAGATTCTCGCATTTTCGCAGCCCTGGGCGCTGCCCTGCTGGCTGGCCTTGCGGCCGGTCCGCTGGCCGCTGCCACGCCGCCGGCCGGCCATGGCGCGGGCGCTGACTCGTGGGGCATGTTCGAGGCCTATTGCAACGACTGCCACAACACCGAGGACTGGGCCGGCGGCGTCGCCTTCGACGTCATCGCCGAGGACGAGGTCGGCGACAACGCGGAGATCTTCGAGAAGGTGGTGCGCAAATTGCGCAGCCAGCAGATGCCGCCGGGCGGCCACGAGATGCCCGATGCCACCACGCGCAACCGCTTCGTCGGCTGGCTCGAGACGCGGCTGGATGCCGCCGCCGGCGCGCATCCCGATCCGGGATATGTCGGCCTCACGCGCCTGAACCGCAAGGAATACGCCAGCGCGGTGCGCGACCTGCTGGGCATCGAGATCGACGCGGCGCAGCTGCTGCCGCGCGACGAACCTCGCGAGGGCTTCGACAATGTCGCCGCCGCACTGACGATCACGCCGTCCTTCCTCGACCAGTACATTGCCGCCGCGCGCACCGTGGTCGTGCAGGCCATGGGCAACAAGGATGCCCTGCCCGCCGCCACCACCTATCGCGCGCCCGCGTCCTCCACGCAGATCTTCCACCAGGATGGCCTGCCGCTGGGCACCCGCGGTGGCATCGCAGTCGACCACAACTTCCCGGCCGATGGCGAATACGTGCTGAACATCGCCAACATGGCCACCGCGCTGT
>CAZWDR010000061.1:0-16775 GCA_964632365.1 uncultured Steroidobacteraceae bacterium | reverse complement strand
TCGGCCACCTCGCAGTTCTTCATCAACCTGGCCGACAACGCGTTCCTCGATTACCAGGGCGCGGCCAACTACGGCTATGCAGTGTTCGGTCGCGTCGTCGACGGCATGGACACCATCGACCGCATCGCGAAGGAGCGCACCGGCCGCTCGAAGGGCCATGACGATGTGCCGGTCACCCCGATCGTGATCAATTCGGCCCGTCGCGTCGAAGCGGCGAGCTGATCCGGCACAGCGTCGGTCAGCGACCATGGGCAGCAGGCGTGGCGTGGCGCGGCGTCTGCTGCGTCGTGCGGGCCTTCTGGTGCTTGCACTGGCGGGCTTGTCAGTGCTGCTGGTGGCGGCCACGCGCGTCGTCGATCCGTGGACCAGCGGCTACATGCTGCAGGCCCGCATCAGCGCGTGGTTCGATGACGACGACACGCCCTTCCGCCTGCGCCAGCAATGGCGCGACTACGCGCAGATCTCCCCGCAGCTGGCGCTGGCCGTGGTGGCCTCCGAGGACCAGCGTTTTCCGCAGCACTACGGGTTCGATTTCAGGCAGATCCGCGCGGCCATCGACGATGCCGGCCGCGGTGGGCGCATGCGCGGCGCCAGCACCATCACACAGCAGGTGGCGCGCAACCTGTACCTGTGGAACGGCCGCAGCTGGGTGCGCAAGGGGCTGGAGGCCTGGTTCACGGTGCTGATCGAGGCGCTGTGGCCGAAGCAGCGCATCCTCGAGGTCTATCTGAACATCGCGGAATTCGGGCCGGGCATCCATGGCGCGGAGGCCGCCGCGCAGGCTTATTTCGGCAAGCCGGCGGCACGACTGACGCAGGCCGAGAGTGCGCGTCTTGCCGCGGTGCTGCCGAATCCGCGGCGGCTCAACGCCGCACAGCCGGGCCCCTATGTGCTGCGGCGGCAGGCCCAGATCCAGCGGCAGATGGCCGCGCTCGGCGGCACCCGCTGGCTGTCGCCGAAGCGGCGCTGACGCCTCAGTTCACGCTGTCGTTGGGTCCGCCCGAACCCGGCAGGAACAGGCCGGCGACATCCACCGCATCGAAACGGTAGGGCCTGCGGCAGAACTCGCAGGTCACCACCGCCTCGCCCTGCTCGGCCAGGATGGACTCGACCTCCTCGCGCCCCAGCCCGCGCAGCATCGCCGCGACGCGGCCGCGGTCGCAGCGGCACGCGAAACGCACCGGCTCCGGGTCGAACAGCCGCAGGTCGCGCGATCCGAACACGCTGCGCAGCAGACGTTCCGGATCACCCGCCAGCAATTCATCGGCGCTGACGGTGGCCATCAGCGCGGCAGCTTCTTCCCAGACATCCTGCGCAGCGGCGGCGGCCATCTCGCCGTCGGCGGAGCTGCCGGGCAGCTTCTGCAGCAGCAGTCCTGCGGCGCCAGATTCATCGGCCGCGAGGCGGATGGCGGTGGGCAGCTGCTCGGAGGCGGCGAAGTAATTCTCCAGGCACTGCGCCAGCGACTGCCCGTCCAGCGGCACGATGCCCTGCCACGGCGCGGCATGCCCGCCCTGCTCGACGCTGACGGCAAGCCGGCCACCATCCACCAGCTCGCCGAAGCCCGCCGCGTCGGGGATGGCCTCGTCGCGCACCTGCACCACGCCGCGCATCGTGCGCGTGTCGGTGGCCTGCGTGACCAGCATCGACACCGCGCCACGGCTGCCCGAGAGCTGCAGCGTCAGCGTGCCGGTGAATTTCAGCGACGCGGACAGCAGCACCGTGGCGGCCAGCGCCTCGCCGAGCAGGTCACGCGCCGGTTGCGGCAGCAGCTGGTGCTCGCGCGCCTCGATCCAGGCGCGCGACAGGTGCACCCAGTGACCGCGCACGGGCGCATCCTCGAACAGGAAACGCCGCAGGCGATCGCTCTGGCTCAAGGCGCGAGCTTCTTCTTCAGCAGCCCATTCAGCAGGGCCGGATTGGCCTTGCCACCGGTGGCCTTCATCACCTGGCCGACGAAGAAGCCGAAGAGCTTGTCCTTGCCGCCGCGGTAATCCGCGAGCTGCCCGGGGTTGGCCGCGATGATCTGGTCGATGATCTGCTCGATGGCACCGGTATCGGTGATCTGCCTGAGCCCGCGTGCCTCGATCACGGCATCGGCCTCGACGCGATCGGCCCACATCACCTCGAACACTTCCTTGGCGATCTTGCCGGAGATGGTGTCATCGCCGATGCGCGCCAGCAGGCCGCCGAGCTGCGCGGCGCTGAGCCGGCTGGCGCCCACATCGAGGCCATCCTTGTTCAGCGCAGCCGAGAAGTCGCCCATCACCCAGTTGGCGGCGAGTTTTGGATCCTTCGGGGCCGCGGCCACCACTTCTTCATAGAAGGCGGCCATCTCGCGGCTCGCGGTGAGCACCTGCGCGTCATAGGCGGGGAGTCCGTACTGCTGCTGGAAGCGCTGCGCCTTCTGGTCGGGCAGCTCGGGCAGCTTCACGCGCTCACCTTCGATGAAGGCCTCGTCGAGCACCAGTGGCAGCAGGTCCGGATCGGGGAAGTAGCGGTAGTCGTTGGCTTCTTCCTTGGTGCGCATCGGGCGCGTCTCGTCCCGGTCGGAATCGTACAGGCGGGTTTCCTGCACGACCTTGCCGCCGGACTCGATCAGCTCGATCTGCCGCTGCACCTCGAAGTTGATGGCCTTCTCGACGAAGCGGAACGAGTTCAGGTTCTTCAGCTCGGCCCGGGTGCCGAGCTTCCCGGCGCCCTTGCGGCGCACGGACACATTCGCGTCGCAGCGGAAGGAGCCTTCCTGCATGTTGCCATCGCAGATGCCGAGGTAACGCACCAGCGTGTGCACCTTCTTCATGTAGGCGACTGCTTCCTTCGCCGAACGCATGTCGGGCTCGGAGACGATCTCGAGCAGCGGCGTGCCAGCGCGGTTCAGGTCGATGGCCGAGATGCCGGCATGCCCCTCGTGCAGGCTCTTGCCCGCGTCCTCCTCGAGGTGCGCGCGCGTGATGCCGATGCGCTTGACGCTGCCGTCTTCCATCATCACGTCCAGATGACCACTGGCCACCACCGGCAGCTCGTACTGGCTGATCTGGTAGCCCTTGGGAAGATCCGGATAGAAGTAGTTCTTGCGCGCGAACACCGAGCGGCGCGCCACCGCCGAGCCGGTGGCCAGCCCGAACTGCACCGCCATGCGCACCGCCTCGCCATTGAGCACCGGCAGCACGCCGGGGAAGCCGAGGTCGACGAGGTCGGCCTGCGTGTTCGGCTCCGCGCCATAGGCGGTGGGCGAGCCGGAAAAGATTTTCGTCTTCGTGGCGAGCTGGGCGTGGATCTCCAGCCCGATGACCGTCTCCCACTCCATGTCGTGCGCGCTCATGCGAACCCCGCCGCGTAGCCCGCCGGCGCCTTCAGGTGCCAGTCGGTCTCCTGCTGGAAGCGATGCGCCGCGTTGAGCAACCGCGCCTCGCCGAAGTGCGGGCCGATCAGCTGCACGCCCACCGGCAGCGCGCCGGCGAAGCCGCAGGGGATCGACATGGCGGGCAGGCCCGCGAGGTTCGCACCGATGGTGTAGATGTCGTTCAGGTACATCGTGATCGGATCGGAGGTCTTGTCGCCGAGGCCGAAGGCCACGGTGGGAGTGGTGGGCCCGAGCAGCAGGTCGACCTCGCCGAAGGCGCGCAGGAAGTCCTGGTTGATCAGCGCGCGCACCTTCTGGGCCTTGATGTAATAGGCGTCGTAATAGCCGGCGGACAGCACATAGGTGCCGGTCATGATGCGGCGCTTGACCTCGGCACCGAAGCCCTCGGCGCGCGAGCGCATGTAGAGATCGCGCAGGTCTTGCGGACTGTCGCAGCGATGGCCGTAGCGCACGCCGTCGAAGCGCGCGAGGTTCGAGGAGCACTCGGCCGGCGCCACCACATAATAAGTAGGCACCGACAGCGGCAGGCTCGGCAGGCTGACCTCGCGCACGCTGGCGCCGAGCTTCTGCAGCACCGCCAGCGCGTCGCGCACGGGACCTTCGACCTCCGGGGTCAGGCCCTCGCCGAAGAACTCCTTCACGATGCCGATCTTCAGGCCCGCCAGCGGCGCATCGAGTGCCGCGCGGTAATCGGGCACCGGCGCATCGACGCTGGTGGAATCCTTCGGATCGAAGCCGGCGATGGCCTGCAGGCAGATCGCGGCATCCTCGGCCGTCACGGTGATGACGCCGCCCTGGTCGAGGCTGGAGGCGAACGCGATCATGCCGTAACGCGACACGCGGCCGTAGGTGGGCTTCAGCCCCGTGACGCCGCACAGTGCGGCGGGCTGCCGGATGGAACCACCGGTATCGGTGGCGGTGGCCAGCGGCGCCAGCCGCGCGGCGACCGACGCCGCCGATCCGCCCGAGGAGCCACCGGGCACGCGGCTTGGGTCCCAGGGATTCCTCACCGGACCATAGAAGCTGGTCTCATTGGAAGAACCCATCGCGAACTCGTCCATGTTCGCCTTGCCCAGCATCACCATGCCGGCATCCTTCAGGCGTGTGACGACGGTCGCATCGTAGGGAGCGACGAAGTTCGACAGCATGCGCGAGGCGCAGGTGGTGAGCACGTCGCGGGTGCAGAAGATGTCCTTGTGGATCATCGGCACGCCGGTGAGCGCATTGCCCTCGCCCGCCGCCAGTCGCGCATCTGCGACAGCGGCGGCCTCGAGCGCCTGATCCGCGGTCACCGTCACCAGCGCATTGAGCGTGGGCTGTGAAGCTTCGACCCGGCGCAGCGCCTCGCGGGTGAGTTCGACCGCGGAGAAGCTGCGTGACGCCAGTCCTGCTGCCAGCCCCGCGAGTGTGAGCGCCGTCACTCGATCACCTTCGGCACGAGGTAGAGACCGGCCTCGACCTGCGGCGCGCAGGCCTGGTAGCGCTCGCGCGCATCGGTGGCGGTCACCGCATCGGCGCGCAGGCGCTGCACCTGGCCGGCCAGCGGATGCGCCATCGGCTCGAGGCTGCCGGTGTCGGCTTTTTCCAACTGGCCGACCATGTCGAGGATGCGCGTCAGCGAACCGGAATAGACGGGGATCTCATCGCGCGCAAGTTCAAGTCTTGCCAGTGCCGCGATGGATTCGATCTGACTTGGGGAAAGACTCATGTGAAGGGCCGCAAACTTCGGGAAAAACAGCGCCAAATGATACACCGTCGCCTTGCGGAAGTCCGTCGGCTATTGTTAGATTGGCGCCCGCTTCGCAACCCCATCTCGCCGGCCAAGGTTTCAATCCCAACATGTTCAAACGCCTGCGCGGCTACTTCTCGAGCGACCTTTCCATTGACCTCGGCACGGCCAACACGCTGATCTATGTGCGCGGCAAGGGCATCGTGCTCAACGAGCCCTCGGTGGTCGCGGTGCAGGATGAACCCAACCGCGGTGGCAAGCTCATCGTCGCGGTGGGTGCCGATGCCAAGAACATGCTCGGTCGCACCCCCGGTCACATCACCGCCGTGCGCCCGATGAAGGATGGCGTCATCGCCGACTTCACCTACACCGAGAAGATGCTGCAGCACTTCATCAAGAAGGTGCATGGCAACCGCTTCCTGCAGCCCAGCCCCCGCGTGCTGGTCTGCGTGCCGTTCGGTTCGACGCAGGTCGAGCGCCGCGCAATCCGCGAGTCGGCCGAGGGCGCCGGCGCACGCAACGTCGCAATCGTCAGCGAGCCGATGGCGGCTGCGGTAGGTGCCGGCCTGCCCACGCACGAGGCGCGCGGCTCGATGGTGCTCGACATAGGCGGCGGCACCAGCGAAGTGGCCGTGCTGTCGTTGAACGGCATCGTCTATGCCAACTCCGCGCGCATCGGCGGCGACCGGTTCGACGATGCCATCATGAACTACGTGCGCCGCAACTACGGCATCCTGATCGGCGAGGCCACGGCCGAGCGCATCAAGATCGAGATCGGTTCGGCCTATCCCGGCCAGCAGGTGAAGGAACTCTCGGTGAAGGGCCGCAACCTGTCCGAGGGTGTGCCGCGTGCCTTCACGCTGAACAGCAACGAGATCCTCGAGGCGCTGCAGGAACCGCTGCAGGGCATCGTCAGCGCGGTGAAGCAGGCGCTGGAACAGACCCCGCCCGAGCTCGGCGCCGACGTGGCCGAGCGCGGCATCGTGCTCACCGGTGGTGGCGCGCTGCTGCGTGACATCGACAAGCTGCTGATGGAAGAAACCGGCCTGCCGGTGGTCATCGCCGAAGATCCGCTCACCTGCGTCGCCCGCGGCGGCGGCCGCATCCTCGAGCTCATGGACGAACTGGGCCCCGGGCACTTCGGCCTCGAATAAGGACGATCGCCCATGGCCCTGGCCGGCGGCGCAATGAATCGGCCCTCGGCCCGGGATCTGGCGCCGGGGCCGCGCTTTTTCCTGTTCGCCATCATCTCGGCGGTCCTGATGTACTTCGACCAGAAGGACGGCTGGGGCGATCGCATCCGCTATGGCCTCACTGCCGCGGCCTATCCCATCCAGGTCACCATCGGTTCGCCCGGGCGGCTGTGGGCGGCCTCCAGCGAATTCTTCCGCAGCCGTGGCGGGCTGCGGGCTGAGAACCAGATGCTGCGCGAGCGCGAGCGCGAGCTGGCGCTGCGCACGCTGCGGCTGGAATCCCTCGAGGCCGAGAACGCGCGTCTGCGGGCGCTGAACGATGCGATGCCGCCACTGGTGGAGCGCAGCGCACTGGTCAACGTGGTCAACGCCGACCTCGGGCGCCTGCGCCAGCGGCTGATCATCGACGCCGGCCAGCACGCCGGACTGTACCGCTCCCAGCCGCTCGTCGACGCGCAGGGCCTGCTGGGGCAGCTCGCGCGCGTTGGCCCGTGGTCCAGCGAAGTGATGCTGATCACCGACCCGGAAGCCGCCGTGCCGGTCGAGGTGGTGCGCAGTGGCGTGCGCAGCATCGCGATGGGATCCGGATCCTCCACCGAACTGGAGCTGCCGCTGCTGCCGGCGACCGCCGATGTGCGCGCCGGTGACCTGCTGGTCACCTCGGGGCTGGGCGGCGTCTTTCCGGCCGGCATCCCCGTGGGCACCATCACCGAGAGCCGGCGCGACCCGGATGCGCTGCTGGCCTTCGTGCGCGCGCGGCCCGCGGCCGCCGTCGATGCCAGCCGGCAGCTGCTGGCGCTGTGGTTCGACGCGCGCCATCCTTCCGCGCCGGCCTCCGCCGACATGATGTCGACGCTGCCCGCGCCCACGGTCGCCCAGCCGGTGGTCACGCCGCCCGCAGGCACCGGACGCGATGCGCCTGCTGCGCCACCAGGTGCTGCGGCGGCGGCCCCGGCGCCAGGCCCGGCCGCCGCACCACCCGCTCCGGCCGAAGCCGCTGCCGCAACCCCGGCCAACCCGTCGGCGCCGGCCACGCGCACGCCGGCGCGCCGCCCGGGTCCCCGCTGATGTACACGCGCAACCGCGAATCCCCGCTGCTGGTGTGGATCACCGTGCTGATCGCGCTGGTGCTCACGCTGCTGCCGCTGCCGCAGTGGCTGGCGATCTTCTGGCCGAATCTGGTGCTGCTGGCGGTGCTGTACTGGTCGACGATGACGCCGGCCGCCGGCGGCATGCTGGTGGGCTTCGTCTGCGGTCTCACCATCGACGTCCTGGGCGGCGTGCAGCTGGGGCAGCACGCCTTCGCGTTCTCGCTGCTGACCTACCTGGCCATCAAGCTCCATCTGCTGACCCGCGCGAAGCCGATCTTCGAGCAGGCCATCTTCGTGCTTTTCGCATTGCTCATCTATGAGGGCACGCTGTGGGCCATCGACGGATTCAGCGCCCGCAGCACCGGCAGCCCGCTGCGATGGGTGCATGTGCCGGTGGGCGCGTTAATCTGGCCGCTGGTCGTCGGCCTGCTGGGCCGGCTGCACGCACCGCGCTAGGAGACTTCGCCAGCGATGGTCAGGCACGCACACGTCAAGGATCACCAGCGGGAGCAGCGCATCTTCTTCCAGCGCGCGCTGCTGTCCGCGGCGGTGGTCATCGCGATGACGCTGGTGCTGCTGGGGCGCCTCGCGCTGCTGCAGGTGGTGCGCCATGAGGAGTTCAAGGCGCTGGCCGAGGGCAACCGGGCGCGCATCGAACACATCCCCGCCAACCGGGGCCTGATCCTCGACCGCAATGGCGCGGTGCTGGCCGAGAACCGCGCCAGCTTCCAGCTCGAGCTGGTGCGCGAGCGCGTGCCGGATCTCGACGCCACCATCCGCGGCCTGGTCTCCATCGGCGTGGTGCCCGAGGACCAGATCGACGATGTGCTGCGCGATGTGCGCGCGCGGCGCGCATTCGAGGCGGTGGCGATCCAGCGCCGGCTCACCGAGGAGCAGATTGCCGCCTTCATGGTGCACCGGCACCAGTTCCCGGGCGTCGACGTGCATTCGCGCTCCACGCGCCACTACCCGTACGGCTCACTGGGCGTGCACGCGCTGGGTTACGTCGGCACGATCAGCGAGACCGACCTCAAGCGCATCGATGAGGCCGCCTACCGCGGCACGATGGTGATCGGCAAGCGCGGCGTCGAGGCGGCGCGCGAGGCGCAGCTGCACGGCATCAACGGCTTCCGCGAGATCCTCGTCAACGCGCAGGGCCGCTCGGTCGAGGACCACGGCGCGCTGCAGATGGCGCTGCGCGAGCGCAAGCCGCAGGCCGGCTCCGACCTGATCCTCGCGCTCGACCTGCCCACGCAGCAGGCCGCCGAAGCCGCGTTCGCCGGGCGCCGTGGCGCGGCGATCGCGCTGGATCCGAACAATGGCGATGTGCTGGCCTTCGTCAGCCTGCCGGGGTTCGACCCGAGCCTGTTCGGCCGCGGCATCACCTCGCGCGAATACCGCGCGCTCGAAGGCGACATCGACCGGCCGCTGTTCAACCGCGCCATCATGGGCACCTATCCGCCCGGCTCCACCGTGAAGCCGGTGCTGGGCATGGCGGGCCTTGCCTATGGCGAGGTCACCGCCCACGAGACGCGCTTCTGCCCGGGGCACTTCCAGCTGCCCAACAGCAGCCGGCGCGCGCGCGAGGGCCGCGGGGGCGTGCACGGCGCGGTGGACCTGCGCACGGCGATCGCGAAGTCCTGCGACGTCTACTTCTACGCGCTGTCGCTCGATCTGGGCGTGGATCGCATCCACGAGTTCCTGTCGCCGTTCGGATTCGGTCGCCGCACCGGCATCGACATCGCGGGCGAGGTGTCGGGCATCCTGCCCTCGCAGGCCTGGAAGCGGCAGCGTTTTCCCACCGATGGCGCCTGGTATCCGGGCGACACGGTGAACTTCGGCATCGGCCAGGGCTTCATGACGGTGACGCCGATGCAGCTGGCGCAGATGACCGCGGTGCTGGCCGCCGAGGGCAAGGTGTTCCAGCCGCGCCTGGTCACCGGCATCCGCGATCCGCAGACCAGTGTGGTCACGCCGGTCGAACCGGTCTCGCTGCCCGATGTGCCCGGCGGCACGCACGAGCAGTGGCACGTGATCATGGAGGGCATGCGCGAGACGATGATCACCGGCACCGCGCGCGCGATCGCGCGGTCGGCCACCTACACCATGGCCGGCAAGACCGGCACGGCGCAGGTGTTCTCGGTGGCGCAGAACCAGAGCGTCAGCGCGGCCGTCCAGAACGAGCGGCTGCGTGACCATTCCTGGTTCATCTCCTTCGCGCCGGCCGAGGATCCGAAGATCGCCATCGCGGTGCTGGTCGAGAACGGCGGCTTCGGTGCCAGCGCGGCGGCGCCGATCGCGCGCAGCATGTTCGACGCCTACCTGCTGCCGCGCCTGCAGGCGACGGCTGGCGAGGTACCGGCCACCTCACCCGCGTCCACGCCCACGTCCGCGCCCACGGTGACCCGATGATCCGCGTGATGCCCTCCGACTCCACCGCGCGGCGCACGCTGGGCACCGCGGCGCGGGTACTGTTCGCGCTGAAGCTCGACGGGCCGCTGCTCGTGGGCCTTGGACTGCTGTGCCTGTATGGCCTGGTGGTGCTGTACTCCGCCTCGGGCGAGACGATGAGCATGGTGTGGCGCAGCACCGTGCGGCTGGGCATTGGCGTGGTCGCGATGGTGGCGCTGGCGCAGGTGCGCCCCTCGCAGCTGCGCAAGGTGGCGCTGCCGCTGTGGATCGCCGGCATCGTGCTGCTGGTGATCGTGGATGTGATGGGCCACATCGGCAAGGGGGCGCAGCGCTGGCTCGATCTGGGGTTCATCCGCTTCCAGCCCTCCGAGATCATGAAGCTCGCCGTGCCGATGCTGTGCGCGGCCTACCTGCACGAGCGGCCGCTGCCGCCGTCGCCGCGCATGCTGGGCATGCTGGCGCTGATCATCCTGGTGCCCGCCGGGCTCACCGCTGCGCAGCCGGACCTCGGCACCGCGATCCTGATCACCATCGGCGGCGTGCTGCTGGTGATCCTCGCGGGCCTCTCCGCGTGGTTCATGGTGACAGCGGCCGGACTGTCGGTGGTGGCGGCATGGGTGGGATGGCAGTTCCTGCTGCACGACTACCAGCGCCAGCGCGTGCTGACCTTCATCGATCCGCAGGCCGATCCGCTGGGCGCCGGCTACCACATCATCCAGTCGAGCATCGCGATCGGCAGCGGCGGCGTGTTCGGCAAGGGCTACACCCATGGCAGCCAGTCGCAGCTGGAATATCTGCCCGAGCGCCACACCGACTTCATCTACGCGGTGATCGGCGAGGAGCTCGGCATGCTCGGCATCGCGGTGCTGCTGATGCTCTATCTGTTCATCGTCGGCCGCGCGCTGTACCTGGCCTCGCAGATGCAGGACACCTTCGCCCGACTGCTCGCCGGCAGCCTGGCGCTGACCTTCTTCATCTATGTGTTCATCAATGCCGGCATGGTCAGCGGCCTGCTGCCCGTGGTGGGCGTGCCATTGCCGCTGGTCAGCTACGGGGGCACATCGATGGTGACCCTGCTGGCCAGCTTCGGTATCCTCATGGCGTTGTATTCGCATCGCAAACTCGTCGGCTCCTGAAGCCGGCCCTTGCAAGAGGGCATCCGCCGTGAAATCCAGCCGCATCCTTTCCCTCATCGCCGCGCTGGTGCCTGCCGCCGCGACGCATGCCGCCCAGCCGCAACCCGCCACGCTCGATGTCGCCCGTCCCGAGGTGCAGGCCTTCGTGGCGAAGATGCAGAAGGAGCACGGCTTCGAGCCGCAGGAGACCGTGTGGATCCTGCGCGATGCCGTGCCGCAGCCGCGCATCGTCGAGACCATGCAGCGCCCCGCCGAGAGCACGATGGCCTGGTGGGAATATCGTGACCGCTTCATCACGCGCGAACGCATCGAAGGCGGCGTGCGCATCTGGCGCGAGCACCGCGAGGACCTCGAACGCATCGCGAAGGAGTCCGGCGTTGCGCCGCAGTACCTCGTGGCCATCACTGGGGTCGAGACCTCCTATGGCCGCAACACCGGCAACCATCGCGTGCTCGACGCACTGGCCACGCTGGCCTTCGATTTCCCGCGGCGCGCCGATTACTTCCAGCGCGAACTGGCGCAGTTCCTGCTGCTGGCCCGCGAGGAGAAGGTCGATCCGCGTTCGCTGAAGGGCTCCTACGCCGGCGCGATGGGCATCGCGCAGTTCATGCCCTCCAGCTATCGCGCCTATGCGGCCGACGGCACCGGTGACGGCACGCGCAACCTGTGGACCTGGAATGCGGACGTGTTCGCGAGCATCGCGAACTATTTCCGCGAGCATGGCTGGCGCCCCGGCGAGCCCGTGCTGGCCAATGCCACGCACGATGCGTCGCCGGATGACCCGGCGAAGGCCGAGGCAACGCTGAAGGACACTGTGGCCAGCCTGCGCGCCCGCGGCTACCGCTTCGAGACGGATCTTCCCGGCACCGCAAAGGCCATGCTGGTGCCCGCGGCGCTGCGCGAGGGCACGGCCTGGCGCGTCGGGTTCCAGAACTTCTACACGATCACCCGCTACAACCGCAGCTTCCTCTATGCGATGGCCGTGAGCGACCTGGCGGATGCCATCCAGAAGGGCTACGAGGAATCGACGCGACCGCGCGCGGTCGGTCCGCACGCGCCGGTGGTGCCGCCGGCCTCCGCGCAATGACGATCCGCGCCGCGCTGTGCCTGGCCGCAGCGCTGTTGCTGGCCGCGTGCAGCACCGGCCCGGCCCGTCGCAGCCCGCCGCCCGCCGTGCCAGTCCCGGAACGCGGCGGCACACCGCCGATCCCGCCCGACCTGGCGTCGATTCCCGATGCCGTGCCCCGCCACGAGCCGCGCAGCCGGCGCGGCAATCCGGCCAGCTACGAGGTGTTCGGGCAGCGTTATCACGTGATGGCCACCGCGCAGGGCTACAAGGAGCGCGGCGTGGCGTCCTGGTATGGCCCGGATTTCCACGCCAAGGACACCTCCAGCGGCGAGCCGTACGACATGTATGCGATGACCGCGGCGCACAAGACGCTCCCGATCCCCGCTTACGCGCGCGTGACCAACCTCGAGAACGGCCGCAGCGTGGTGGTGCGCATCAACGACCGGGGGCCGTTCGTGAAGAACCGCATCATCGACCTGTCCTATACCGCCGCGCACAAGCTGGACATGACGCGCGCCGGCACCGCCTTCGTCGAGGTGGAGGTGATCACGCCGGATGCGCCCCCCGGCGCGCTCGCGGCGACGAGCCCGGCACCCGGCCGCCTGTACCTTCAGACCGGCGCCTTCGGCGTGGCGGGCAATGCGGAGCAACTCGCCGCGAGGCTGCGGGCCTCCGGCATCGACAACGTCGGGGTCGTCGCGCCCGACCGCGGCTCCGCACTGCATCGCGTGCGCATCGGCCCCATCGCCGACGTCGCCACATTCGATATGCTTGCCGAACGTGTGCAGGGCCTGGGCCATCCCACCCTGCTCGTCAGCGAATGAACCCCCCGCCCAAGGAAACCCCCGCCCCGATGAAAAAGCTGTTCTGCCGCCTGTTGCTCGCCCTCGCCCCGGCCATGGCCCTCGCGGGTGCGCCGCCGGTGATTCCCGAGCCGCCGCAGGTCCCGGCCAATGGCTACATCCTGGTCGACCACCTCAGCGGCCGGGTCCTGGCCGCGCAGCGCGCCGACGAGCGCATGGAACCGGCCAGCATCACCAAGGTGATGACCGCCTACATCGTGTTCGAAGCGCTGCGGGACAAGCGCCTCGCGCTCAACGACCTGGTGCGGGTCAGCGAATATGCCTGGCGCACCGGCGGCGCGGTGACCGATGGCTCCACCAGCTTCCTGGTGCTGGGCTCCGAGGTGTCGGTGGAGAACCTGATCCGCGGCATGATCGTGCAGTCGGGCAACGACGCCACCATCGCGCTGGCGGAGAAGCTCGGCGGCACCGAGTCCGGCTTCGTGACCATCATGAATGAGTACGCGCGGCGGCTCGACATGAAGGACACCCGCTTCACCAACAGCTGGGGCAATCCGGCGCCGGAGCACTACACCACTGCGCGCGACCTGGCGAAGCTCGCCAGCGCGCTGATCCGCGAGTTCCCCGACTATTACAAGTACTACTCCGAGCGCGAGTTCACCTGGAACAACCATCGGCAGTACAACCGCAACGGCCTGCTCGCACGCGATCCTTCGGTCGATGGCATCAAGACCGGCCACACCAACAGCGCGAAGTACTGCCTGATGACCTCGGCCAGCCGCAACGGCATGCGCCTGATCTCGGTGGTGCTTGGCGCCCCCTCGATCCGCGGCCGCGAAGACGCCAGCGCGTCGCTGCTGAATTACGGCTACACGTTCTTCGAAACGGTGAAGCTGCAGGATGCGGGGCAGGCGCTACTGACCCCCGAGGTATTCAAGGGCGATCCGCAGACCGTTCCGGTGGGCAGTCGCCAGGCGGCCTATGTGACCATCGCGCGCGGCGCGGCCGACCGCATCACGAAGGAAAGCACCGTCAACTCGCCGCTGATCGCACCGATCAAGGCCGGCACTGCAGTGGGCCAGTACACAGTGCGCGTGGGTGACGAGGTGGTCGCCCGCATTCCGCTGGTGACGCTGCAGGATGTGGAGGAAGGCGGCCTGTGGCGCTGGGCCGTGGACAGCGTGCGCCTCTGGTTCGCGGACTGACGCCGCCCCATGCCGCCGCCGCTGCGATGGTGCCACCTGGATGGGCAGCTCATCGAACTGGCGGCGGCACGCATCTCGCCCTTCGACCGCAGCTTCCTGTTCGGCGACGGCATCTATGAGGTGATGCCGGTGTATGGCGGCCGGCTGTTCCGCCCCGGCCTGCATTTCGACCGGCTGGCGCGCAGCGCCACCGCGCTGAAGCTGCGCAACCCGCATGTCCATGACGCCTGGCTGCAGCTGCTGCAGGAGCTCATCGACGCCAACGGCGGCGGTGACCAGTACGTGTACCTGCACCTGTCGCGGGGTGCGGAGGAAGGCCGCAACCATGCGCCGCTGCCGCAGGGGCCGCCGATGGTGTTCGCGTACTGTGCCCCGTGGCCGCAGATGGCCGAGGCCACGCTGCGCGACGGACTGGCCTGCATCACCGCGCCGGATCCGCGCTGGGCACGCTGCGACATCAAGTCCGTGGCGCTGCTGGCCAATGTGCTGCTGCGCCAGCAGGCCTTCGAGGCCGGCGCCTCCGAAGCCATCCTGCTGCGCGATGGCGCGCTCACCGAAGGCAGCGCATCGACGGTGCACGTGGTGAAGGATGGCGTGCTGCTCACCCCGCCGCAGTCGGTGCGCATCCTGCCTGGCACCACGCGGCGCGTCGTCGAGGAGATCGCCGACCGGCTCGCGCTGCCACGGCGCGACCAGCCCATCGACGAGGGCCTGCTGCGCAGTGCCGACGAGATCTGGCTGGGCGCGGCGACGCGCGAGGTGCAGCCGGTGACGCGGCTGGATGGAAATCCCGTCGGGACCGGCGTGCCGGGCCCCTGGTGGCGTCGCGTGTACGACGCGTTCCAGCAGCTCAAGCGCGATGCGGCGGGTGGCGCCCTGCCCTGACTGATGAATGCGCCCCGCGCGGCGCCCGGATCAACGCGGCGCCGCCGCGCCGCCGGTCAGCGCCGGGCGGCGGCGAAGAACTGCGACAGCAGCGCGCCGCACTCCTCCTCGCGCACGCCGCCGAACACGTCCACCCGGTGGTTCAGGCCCTTCAGTGCGAACGCGTCGATGAGGCCGCCGGCCGCCCCGGCCTTCGGGTCGAAGGCGCCAAAGACCACACGGCGCACCCGCGCATGGACCATCGCGGCGGCACACATCAGGCAGGGCTCCAGCGTCACATACAGCGTGGTGCCATCGAGGCGGTAGTTGCGCAGCGCCTGTCCGCCCGCGCGCATCGCCAGCATCTCCGCATGCGCGCCCGGATCGCACAGCGCGATCGGTGAATTGCCCGCCGCGGCGATGACCGCCTCGTGCTGGACCAGCACGGCGCCCACCGGCACCTCGCCGCGGGCCTGCGCCTGCCGGGCCTGCGCGAGCGCGAGGCCCATGAAGTCGACGTCGCGCCGCATGCGCGCTCAGGCCGGCGCGGACCGGCGCGGCACGAGCACGTGCGCGACCATGTCCTGCACCACCTCGTCGCGCTGGTTGCGCATCACGAGCCGCACATGCGCGAAGCCGCGGTCGGGCCGGCTGCGCGACGGGTGGATCTTCACGATCTCGGCGTGCAGCGTGAGCGCATCGCCTGCATAGGCCGGGCGCGGCCATTTCACCTCGCCGCCGGCGCCGATGAAGCCCCAGCCGAAGGCGGGACCGCCCGTGACCAGCAGCCGCATCGTCAGCGCCGCGGTGTGCCAGCCGCTGGCGGCAAGTCCGCCGAACAGGCTCGCCGCGGCGGCCGCTTCGTCCAGGTGGAATGGCTGCGGGTCGAACTGCCGCGCGAAGGCCTTGATGTCCTCGGCGGTGAGCAGCACCGGGCCATTGGTGAAGGACTGCCCGACCGTCAGGTCCTCCAGATAAACCTTGTCGGCCACGATGTGCTCCTGCGTGCCTGCGGTCAGTGACGTGCCGCCATCGCCGAGCGGGACAGCAGCAGCAGGGCGACCAGGGTCAGCAGCCCGGCCGCCGAAAGATACCAGCCCACCGCCACCAGCCCGAACCGCTCTGCGAGCCAGGTCGCCGCGTACGGGGTCAGTGATGCGCCGAGGATGCCGGCGAGGTTGAACGTCAGCGACGCGCCGGTATAACGCACGGCCGTGGGGAACAATGATCCCAGCGCCGCGCCCAGCGGCCCATAGGACAGGCCCATCAGGAACAGGCCCAGCGACAGGCACAGCAGCACCACGCCCTGGTGGCCGGTGGACAGCAGCGGCGCATAGGCGAAGCCGAACGCCGTCATCGAGATGGCGGCGCCGATCAGCACGGCACGTGGGTCGAAGCGGTCCGACCAGCGCGCCGACAGCGGGATCGCCAGCGCGAAGAACACGACCCCCGCCATCTGCAGCAGCAGGAAGTCCTCGCGGGTGTAGCCCAGGCGGCTGACGCCCCACGAAAGCGAGAACACGGTCATCAGGTAGAACACCACGAAGGTGACCACCGAGGCCAGCACACCGAGGGTGAGTTTCGCGCCGTGCTCGCGCAGCACATGCGCCATCGGCAGCGCGACGCGCTCGTTGCGTTCGAGCGTGCGGCGGAACGAGGGCGTCTCCTCGATGCGCAGCCGCACATAGAGCCCCACCACCACCAGCGCCGCGCTGGCCAGGAAGGGCACGCGCCAGCCCCATTGCAGGAAGGCGGCATCGTCCATCGTGCGCGTCAGCAGCAGGAAGATGCCGGAGGCCAGCAGGAAACCCAGCGGCGCGCCCAGCTGCGGGAACATGCCATACCAGGTGTGCCTGCCCGGCGGGGCATTCTCGGTGGCCAGCAGCACCGCCCCGCCCCACTCGCC
>CAZWDR010000060.1:3571-17280 GCA_964632365.1 uncultured Steroidobacteraceae bacterium | reverse complement strand
CATTGCCGCCGGGCATGCATGTGGCCGGCGAGCCGGTTGCCACGCCAGACGCGGCGCTGCAGTTCCTGGCGGATGTCACCGCGCCGGGCGACGACGCCGGACAGGGCGATGACGCCGGACAGGGCGATGACCTCGGACAGGGCGGAGACACCGGGCACGACGGACGCGGCGGCATCGTGCGTCGGCAGGTCATTCACGCCGCGACCCTGCAGGCCGTGCGCGAGGCGCGCGATTTCCTGGTGCTGGACTACTTCCTGCTCAACGACCAGGGCGGACCGCAGGGAGCGCTGCACTACACCGACGGGATCGCCCCGGTCGCGGCGGAGCTGATCGCCGCGCTGCGACAGCTTCGCGCCGCGCAGCCGCGGCTGCCGATCCTGGTCATCACCGATCCCATCAATGACTACTACCGCGGCAGCGCGCCCGCCGCACTGGACGCGCTGCGCGCGCAGGGCATCGACGTGGTCGTCACGCGGCTGTCCGCGCTGCGCGACTCGAATCCGCTGTACAGCGCCGTGTGGCGCACCATGCTCGCCTGGTGGCTGCCCACCCGCGGCGAGGGCTGGCTGCCCAACCTGCTCGATGGCGCCGGCCCGAAGCTGAAGGCCGGCGCGCTATTGCGGCTGCCCAACTTCAAGGCCAACCATCGCAAGCTGCTGATCACCGGCGATGGCGCCGGCTCGCTGGTGGGCATCGTCAGCTCGGCCAATCCGCACGACGCCAGCAGCAGGCATTCGAATGTGGCGCTGCGCGTCGCGGGCGAGGCGCTGCGGCCGCTGCTGCGCAGTGAGCTGGAGGTGGCGCGGTTCTCGGGGTGGGCAGGCGGACCGCTGGAGGACTTTGCGCAGGCCGGCGCCGCGCGCGGCGTGGACGCGGCCGACACCGACGCGCAGCGCGATGCCCGGGTCAGCGTGCTCACCGAAGGCGCCATCCGCGCCGCGCTGCTCGCGCGCTTCGCGGCCACCGTCGCCGGCGACCAGATCGACGTCGCGCAGTTCTACCTCGCCGAGCGCCGCGTCATCGCCGCGCTGCGCGCAGCGGCGGCACGCGGCGTGCGCGTCCGCGTGCTGCTGGATCCGAATCGCGATGCCTTCGGCTTCGAGAAATCCGGCGTGCCGAACCGTCCCGTCGGCAACGCGCTGCTTCGCGCCGGCGACGGCGCCGGTCACATCGCGCTGCGGTGGTACCGCACCAGCGGCGAGCAGTTCCATGCCAAGTACGCGGCGGTGCGCCGCGGCGCGACGCTGTGGTTCACGCTGGGCTCGGCCAACTTCACCCGCCGCAACCTCGGCGACCTGAACCTCGAGGCCAATCTCGCAGTGGAAGCGCAGGCGGGCAGCCGCGTGGCCACGGAGGCGTCCGGCTGGTTCGAGATGCTGTGGACCAATGCGGGCGGCGTGCCCTACACCGATCCGGCCGAGAGGTGGGCGGAGGACAGCCGTCTGCGGCAAGCGCAAGCCTGGCTGATGGAGGTGACCGGGCTGTCCACCTTCTGATCTGGCCGCACAGGCATGGTGTGCCGGGCGATGCGCTGCGTATCATCCCGGTGAAACGGGGGAAAAACGCACATGCAGATCGGACGCCGGCAACTCATCGCCGCGGCAGGCGCCGCCGCAATCGGCCTCTCGCCCGCTGCACGGCCGGCCGCGCCGCGCGCGCCGGTGATCGACGTGCACACGCACATGTACACCCGCCGCTGGCTGGAGTCGCTGAAGGCCTCCGGCGACGCGGACACGGTCGTCGTCCCCGGCACCCCGGAGTCCATCGCCTACCGCGGCGTGAACTACGCGGTCCTCGCCGCGAACATGTTCGACTGGGAACAGCGCATCGCGCAGATGGATGCGGCCGGCGTGGACGTCGCGCTGGTCAGCCTCACCGCGCCGAACGTGTACTGGGGCACCGTGCAGCAGAGCGCGGCGGCCGCGCGCATCGTCAATGACGAATACGCAGCGGCGCAGGCGCGCTGGCCGCGCCGCATCCGCTGGTTCGCCTCGCTGCCCTGGGATGATGCGGACCTCGCCATCGCCGAGTTGCATCGCGCCGTGGGCGCCGGCGCCATCGGCGTGTGCATGCTGACCAACATCAAGGGCCAGGCGCTGATCGAGGAGAAGTTCGCGCCAGTGTGGGCGGAGATCGACCGCATCGACGTGCCGGTGTTCATCCACCCGACCACGCCGTTCGTGGATGGCTTCGGCCTGGGCGACTATGGCATGGCGAACACCGTGGGCTTCACCACCGACACCACCACCTGCTTCGGCAAGTTCCTGCTCAGCGGGTTCTTCGACCGTTTCCGGCGTGTGCGTCCGATTGCCAGCCACGGCGGCGGCACCCTGCCCTACCTGGTCGGCCGCTTCGACCGCATGTGGGAGATCTCGACCGGTCGTCGCGACAGTGCGCAACCACCCAGCGCGCACCTGCGTCGCATCTTCTTCGACTCCATCGTGTATGACCAGCGCACGCTGACCTATCTCGTCGCGACGGTGGGCGCGGACCGGGTGCTGTATGGATCGGACTATCCGTTCAGGCTCGGCGACATGACCGGCATCCTCGGACGTGTGGATGCCCTGCCGGCGGCCGAGCGCGATGCGGTGCGCGGCCTGAATGCGGTGCGCGAGTTCCGGCTGCAGCTGGACTAGCGGGCCGCGCCAGCGGTGCCGGCCGCGGCCACGGCCTTGCGACGCACCTCGGCCAGTGCGGCATGCGCCGCGCGTTCGAACGCCGTGACGATCGCCGCCATGCGGTTCTCCGCGGCTGGCTCACGCGCCTGCGCATCACATTGCCCCACGACGCGACGCGGCGCTGCGGAAACGAGCAGGCATTCGAACTCCACCCGGACCTCGGGCGCACCCTCGCCCGAATACACGGCCTCGAAATGGCGCACGGTGAGCAGCAGCTCGAACTGCGCCGGACCTGCGCCACGCTCCAATCCCGTGACCGTCGCGAACGCGCCGTCCATCGACTGCACCGCCAGCGCACCCAGCACCTGCGGCAGCGCCCCGCTCCAGCGGCTCAGCGCGAAGTAGTCGAGCTCGTTGCCCGGTCGCGTCAGCGCGATGCGGTCGGTCTCGAGCCCCGGTTGCAGCGTCGGCCGCGGGATCACGAGCAGGCCGGACACGCCGCCTCCCGCCGTGGCACCGGCCGTGACATCGGCGGGCGCATTGAGCACATAGATGCGATCGGCTTCGGTGTCGCTGCGCAGCACGCTGCAGCCCGCCAGCACGGTCGCTGCCACAAGCGCCGTTGCCATGGTGCAGAGGCGCCGCGCAGCACTGGGAACGCGGACAGGGATCATCGTGGCACCTCCATGCCGCGCGGCGGGGATTCGTAGATCAGCCGTGACGGGTTCTCCTTGATCTCGCGGGCCAGGTCGCGCAGCTCGTCGGCGGCATCCTGTGCGGACTCGAGCGTGCGCTGCATCTGCGGCAGGCCCTGCTGCGTGAACGAGGCGATGCCGGCGCGGTTGTCATCGATCAGCGTATTGATGCCGGAACTGGCCTCCTCGAGGTGACCCGCAGTGGCCTGCAGCCGCTCCGCGAGGCGGTTCACATGCCCGCCGATCTCGGTGCCGGTGCGCTCGAGGCTGGCGGCGAGGCTGCGCGCCTGCCCGGTCGCCGCACTGACTTCGCCCAGCAGCGCATTGATCCGCTGCATCGTCGCCGGCAGCGCCTCGCTGGCCTGGTGCAGGTTCTGCACCATCTCCGAGATGGCCTGCGCGTTCTCGCTGGAAAGGATCTGCTGCGCGCTCTCGAGCACCTCGACGATGTTGCCCGACAGCTCGGGCAGGCCACTGAGGAAGGCATCGAACCCGGAGCGCATCGACTGGATCACCGGATAGCGCTCGCTGGGCACCGGCGGCAGCAGGTCGCGGTCGTCGGACACCTGGCGCAGGTCGATGTAGAGCATGCCGGTGGCGAAGCTGAGCATCGACAGGTTGGCCGCGGTGGTGTCGCTGACCGGCGCCGACTCGTCGATGTCGGCGATGATCTGCACGCGCTCGGCGCTGCGCGGATCGAGGCGGATGCGACGCACCTTGCCGACCTCGACGCCGAGGTAGCGCACCGAAGTGCCTTCCGACAGGCCCGTCACTGAACCGGGGAAATAGATCTCGTACGGCTCGTAGTTGCGCCGGTCGCGGCCGTCCGAATACCAGTAGATGAAGCCTGCGGCCAGACCAATCAGCAGCAGCACGAAGGTGCCGACGGCGGCGTAATTGGCCTTACGCTCCACGCTGCACCTCCTGGTCCGCGAAGCGGGCCGCGCGCGTGCCGCGGAAATAGGCCTGGATCCACGGGTGCGGATTCTCGACGATGCGCTCACGCCGGTCCTGCACCAGCTTCTTGTCGACGATCACCCCCACCTGCTGGCAGATGCGGAAGATCGTATCCAGGTCATGCGTGATCATCACCACGGTCAGGTGCAACTCCTGCTGCAGGTAGGCTATCAAATCGTCGAACGCGGCGGCACTGATCGGGTCCAGTCCCGACGTCGGCTCATCGAGGAACAATAGCTGGGGATCGAGCGCAAGTGCGCGCGCCAGCGCCGCGCGCTTGACCATTCCGCCTGAAAGTTGCGACGGATATTTGTGCAGGGCGTCTTCCGGCAGTCCTACAAGGCGCAGCTTCAGCAGCGCCAGCTCGTTCATCGCGCGCGTGCTGAGCTTCAGGTGCTCCACCATCGGCAGCTGGATGTTCTCGCGCACTGTCAGCGCCGAGAACAGCGCGCCATGCTGGAACGTCACGCCGTAGCGCGCCTTGGCGGCGACCAGCTCGCGACCGCCCAGCGTGGTGATGTCGACCCCTTCGAGCAGCACGCTGCCGGACTGCGGTCGCAGCAGCCCCAGGATGGTCCGCAACAGCACTGACTTGCCGCTGCCTGAGCCACCCAGCAGTCCGAATACCTGCCCGCGGCGCACCTTCATGTCGAGGCCGTCGTGCACGACCTGGCGGCCAAATCGGTTCACCACGTTGCGCACCTCGACCACGACATCGTCGCCGCCGGTATCGCGCGCGGCACGGCCGTCTCGCAGCTCTGCGTCGTTGCCACGCATCAGAAGTCGAGCTCCAGGAAGATCACCGCGAAGATGGCATCGGCCAGCAGCACCAGGAAGATGGCCTGCACCACGGCCACGGTGGTCAGGCGTCCCAGCTCGCGCGCGGAGCCGCGCACCTGGAAGCCGCGATAGGTGCCCGCCATCGCGATGAGCACCGCGAACGCCGGCGCCTTGACCAGTCCCGCCCAGAAGGTGGTGGGACCGATGGCCTCATTCGCCCGTGAGATGAACTGCACCAGCGGCATGTCGAGCAGCCACATGCACAGCAGTGCGCCGCCGGCGATGCCGACCAGGTCCGCCAGCACGGTCAGCAGCGGCAGCGCGATCATCATGCCGAGGATGCGCGGCAGCACCAGCGTCTCGACCGGATCGACGCCGATGGCATCGAGCGCATCCACCTCCTCGTTGAGGCGCATCGAGCCGATCTCGGCGGCGAACGCGCTGCCGGTGCGGCCCGCCACGATGATCGCGGTGAGCAGCACGCCCAGCTCGCGCAGCACGCCGACGGTGATCAGGTCGACCACGTAGATGTCCGCGCCATAGTTGCGCAGCTGGCTCGCCGCCATGTAGGCGACGATCACGCTGATCAGGAACGCGATCAGCGCCACCACCGGAATCGCGGTGATGCCGGTGTCATACACATGGCGCGCCACGGAGATCGGGCGCAGTCCGCGCCAGTGCACCAGCGCCCGCAGGAAGGCGACGGTGGTGTGCCCGAGGAAATCCAGGCCCGAGCGCATGCCCTTGATGCGCTCCAGCGCGGTGCGGCCGAGCCGCTCCACCGGCGTGTACTCGGCGTGCTCGCGCATGCCGGCCGGCTTGTCCTTGGTCTCGGCATGCAGCGCGGTGCGCACCAGCAGCAGCAGCGAAGGCTCCTCGCCGGTGAAGGTCACCGCGGCGCCCTGCCCCGACAGGATGCGGGTCAGGTCATCCAGAGCCCATGCGCCAGCCAGGTCGAGCTCTTCGACTTGGGCGGCATCGACGCGTGCCTCGGCCGCGCCCTGCGCATCGAGCGCGGTCGTTTCGCGGCGGATGGAATCGAGGGACGCCGCGCGCCAGCGGCCGCGCAGCGTCAGTTCGAGCGTCGTTCCGTTGTGGCGGCTTTCAATGAAAGCCATTCAGGACCTTCAGGTGTCGTCGCGGTACTTTCGCAGACGAATGATGATGTACACCATAACCGCCGCGACGGCGAGTCCGAGCCAGAGGCTTGTGTTGAAGTAAAGCGCTGACCAGTCCATGTCTGGTCGTCCTACGAAGAGGCCGCGGAAGTCCCAGCCGTGCTGCGTCCAGGGCGCGAGACGCTCGCCGATGAAGTCTCCCACATGGCGCGTATCGAAGATCATCGCCTCCAGCATGATGGCACCGATGACCGGCACGACCGCGACCATCAACGGCAACCTGCGCGCCAGCACCGAGACGAGCATCAGCCACGCCGCTACGGGTGCATACCACATCGCGCAGAACAGCGTCAGCGCCGAGATCGCCGCCATTGCGCGATAGCCGGCCAGCAGTGCCTCGCTGCCGATCACGGCACGCATGCCGGTGTGCGCCAGCCAGGTGACGCCCAGCACCAGCGGATGGACGATAGCGCCTAGCATCAGGACCAGCAGCGGCACGAGCAGCAGCGCCACCACCACCTTGGCGAGCACCGTCTCGGCATCCGAGACTGGCAACGACTTCCAGAACAGGACGCTGCGGTCCCTCCGCTCGGCATACAGGCAATCGAGCAGGTATGACACGACGGCGATGCAGGCGATGCCGCCCATCATCATGATGGTGCCGGTCATGGTGCTGTGGCCGAAGAACGAAGACAGCATCCCCGCGGCGCTGCTTTCGCCGCCAATCTGGAACGCCGGCCCACCTGTCCGGCGGCGACCCAGTGCCGGCAGAACTACCAGGATCGCCCCGACGATCGCCGGCGCCATCCACAACGCCCGGTGCTCCCAGAACTCGCGTCGCGCAAGCAGCGTGTACTTGTGTCCCCAGACGCTCATGCGGCCTCCTGCATGCGTGCGACAAACAGGTCCGCCACACTGGGTGTGCCCACCTCCCCAAGCGGCGCGAGCTGTTCGCGCGGCACATCCTGGTAGAACAGCGCGGTGCGCCCGAACAGCGACCGCTCGCCGAAGGGTCGCAGCTGGCGGGCCGCATCCAGCCGGTCGTTGCGCACCACCAGTTGGGCGAAGCGCGCCTCGATCTGGTCCATCGGGCTGTCGAGCACGATCTGCCCCTTCTCGATGAAGATCACATCGGTGAGCAGATGCTCGATCTCCTCCACCTGGTGTGTGGTCACGAGGATGGTGCGCTGCTCGTCCATGTAGTCATTCACCAGCGTGTCGTAGAAGCGCCGGCGCACCAGCAGGTCGAGCCCGAGCGTCGGCTCATCGAGCACCAGCAGCCGCGCGCGGATGGCCAGCACCAGCGCCAGGTGCAGCTGCGTGACCATGCCCTTCGACAGCTGCCTGACTTTCAGCCCGGGCTTCACGTCCGTGGCGGCGAGAAACCCCTCGGCGCGTTCGCGGTTGAAGGCCGGATGCACGCCCTGCAGGTAGTCCAGCGCATCTTTCACCTTCAGCCACTTCGGCAGCACGGCCACGTCGGCGATGAACGAGACCTCACGCATCAGCGCGTCGCGGTCGCGCGCGGGATCGCGGCCCAGCACCGACAGGTGGCCGTCGAAGGGCGCGAGCCCCAGCACCGACTTGATCACCGTGGTCTTGCCGGCGCCGTTGCGGCCGATCAGGCCGACGATGCGTCCGGCACCGACCGTGAAGTTCACATCGGCCAGCGCCTGACGGCGGCGGCCGTAGCGTTTTGAGAGGCCGCGGGCCTCGATGATCGGCGTCATTCTTCCTGCTCCGTTCGGGTTGGCAGTGGCGGCATGGAACTGGCCGGCGAAGGCGGCGTGGCGAGCAGCGCGGCGGCATCGAGCCCGAGGCGCTGGATGGTGGCGCGGACACGCGGCCACTCCTGCTGCAGGAACCGGCTGCGCTCGTCCCTCAGCGCCGCGGCCGCGGCGCCCGCGGACACGAACATGCCCAGCCCGCGGCGCTTCTCGACCAGGCCCTCGTCGGCCAGGTGCTGGTAGGCCTTCAGCACGGTCAGCGGGTTCAGACGGAATTCGGCCGCGACCTGGCGCACGGAAGGCAGCGGCTCGCCGTCCTTCAGCGCGCCCTCAAGCAGCATCGCCACCACGCGGTCGCGCAGCTGCCGGTAGATCGGCTGCGAGTCATCCCACCTGGCGTCGATCGGGCTCAGGGCATCTCCTTCCCGTCGGGTGTCCACGACATGGTTATGGTGTTGTATTCAACTAGAACACCACACCTCCGTCAACGGGCAATTCCTCGTCCCCCGGGCCAGTTTTGCGGCAGGCGACAGGTAGAATCCCGCCCCACCCATCGAGCCATGGAGAGGAAATGAAGAAGCCCGTCACCGTGACGATCACCGGCGCCGCCGGCCAGATCGGCTATGCCCTTGCCTTCCGCGTCGCCTCCGGCCATCTGCTGGGGCCCGACCAGCCGGTGAACCTGCACCTGCTGGAAATCACGCCGACGCTGCCGGCCCTGCAGGGGGTGGTGATGGAACTGAACGACTGCGCCTTCCCGCTGCTGAACAAGGTGGTGGCCAGCGACGACGCGAAGGTCGCCTTCCGCGACTCGCAGGTGGCGCTGCTGGTCGGCGCGCGCCCCCGCGGCCCGGGCATGGAGCGCAAGGACCTGCTGCTGGCCAATGCCCAGATCTTCAGCGCCCAGGGCAAGGCGATGAACGAGGTCGCCGACCGCAACATCAAGGTGCTGGTGGTGGGCAACCCGGCCAACACCAATGCGCTGATCGCCCGCGCCAACGCGAAGGACCTGAACCCGCGCAACTTCACCGCGATGACGCGCCTGGACCACAACCGTGGCCTGTCGCAGCTCGCCGAGAAGACCGGCACGCACACCACCGACATCCGCCGCTTCACGATCTGGGGCAACCATTCCTCGACGCAGTACCCGGACATCTCGCACACCACAGTCGCCGGCAAGGCGGCGAAGTCGCTGGTGGACCAGCAGTGGGTGGAAGAGACCTTCATTCCCGTAGTGCAGCAGCGCGGCGCGGCGATCATCAAGGCGCGCGGTGCCTCGTCGGCCGCGTCCGCCGCGGCCGCCGCCATCGATCATGTGTACACCTGGGTCAACGGCACCGCCGAGGGCGACTGGGTGTCGATGGCCGTGCCGTCGGATGGCAGCTACGGCATCAAGGAAGGCCTGGTGTATTCGTATCCGGTCACCACGAAGGGTGGCGAATACTCCATCGTGCAGGGGCTGTCGATCGACGAGTTCAGCCGCAAGCGCATGGATCTGTCGGAACAGGAACTGCGCGAGGAGCGCGACGGCGTGAAGGACCTTCTCTGACGGACGGCGTGAAGGACCTGCTCTGACGGCCAGAGTCCGCCACGGCATGCCCTCGCCGTCGCGCGCGCATGCCTCCGCAGCCGCGGTGCGTGCGTCCGCCTTCGGCAAGGACATGAAAATACGGGCCGGTCATCGCTGACCGGCCCGTTCTTTTTTCCGCCGCAGGCGCGGATCACCTGCCCGTCAGAACCGCCGCTCGAACGCCACCGCATAAGTGCGCGGCAGCCCCGGCACGCCAGTGACCACGCCGAGCGAGGTCGACACATCGCTCACGGACTGGAAGTAGTACCGATCCAGCACGTTCTGCACCTCCAGCGACACGCGCCAGTCGTCGTTGTCGATCCAGCTCACGCGCGCGTTGGTCAGGAAGCGGCTCGGGATCCTGGACCACGAGGTGTTCTCGGCACCGGTGAACAGCTCGTCCTGGTATGCGCCATCGGCACGGAAGCTCAGCGTGCCGGCACCCAGCATGTGGTCATACTGCACGCCCAGCGAAGCGGCGAGCTCCGGCGTATAGGGCGTGATGCCGCCCTCGGGAATGCCGCTCAATGCCGTGCCTCCCTCCACACCGCCCGCCCAGACGATGGTGCCGTCAAGATAGCCCTGCGTCGTGGGCGACGTGTACTCGAAATCGAGGTAGCTGACGCTGCCATCCACCGAGAAGCCCCCGCCCGGATTGATCGTGACCTCCAGCTCGAAACCCTGCACGTCGGCCGAACCGATGTTGTCGGGTCGCAGGCAGGGCGTCTGCAGGATCGACTCCGGGCACACCGCCTTGCCGAGGATGATGTCCTCGTATTTGTTCAGGAACACCGCGCCGTTCAGGCGCACGCGCCGGTCGAGGAAGTCCGACTTGAAGCCCACCTCATAGGTCGTGAGCGTTTCCGGCTCGAACGGCAGCCGCTGGTCGGCGACATAGGGGCGCGGATTCACGCCGCCGCCCTTGAACCCGGTCGACACCGACGCATAGGCCAGCAAGCCCGGCGTGAACCGGTAGTCGCCGACCACCCGCCAGTCCGTGCGGTCACCCTTGAAGCTGCCGGTGATGCCGTAGATGCCCGCGAGCAGGCAGTTCGGCTCGGTGAACATCTGGCAGGCCGCCGGATCCGGCGGCGGCACCGGAATGGAGCCATCCGGGTTCGACCGGTAATAGGTGTAGTCCTTCTGGTCCTCCGTGTAGCGCACGCCGGCCGTGAAGCCCAGCGCCTCGAGTGGATGGATCGTCGCCGTCGCAAACACCGCCGTGGTCTCGCTCGGCGTGGTGTCGGGGCCATGCAGGAAGTCGATCGTCGCCGGCTGCACATAGTTCAGGTCGACGCGCGCCGTGTACGTGCCCTTCTGGTCCAGGTAGAACGCGCCAACCGTACCCTCCATGAAGCCGCCGCCGGTCGCGAAGTTCACGCGCACCTCCGACGTGAAAGCGTGATGGTTCAGCTCGTTGTCGAGCTGCGCCACCGGGATGGGCGTTGCATCCTGGTCCTGGCCGAACTTCGAGTTGTACTTGCGATACGAGCCGATATAGACCAGTTGCAGGTTGTCGTTGAAATCATAGGCCACGTTCGCGGCGGTTCCCCAGCCCTGGAACTCCGTGACCGGCAGCGAGAACCAGGGCTTGAACGGCGCCTGCGTCGTCGGGGCCATCGCGTCCATGAAGCTGGAATAGCTCACGTAACGCCGGTTCCAGCCCATCAGGTCACCGCCGGTGTCGCAGCTGTAGCGACCGGCGGGCACGAAGGCGCAGGACATGTTGACGGGCGTCCCGTCCTTGCCGACCAGCCACGGGTTGCCATAGACCGGCGGCGGAAACGACGACACCGACCCGGATGCGCCCACCGAGGCGGGGTCAAAGACCGTTCCGGCCGGCGCCACCGCGCCCGCGGCGATCAGCACCGTCGCAATCGCTTCTGACTTCTCGCGCGTGTAATCGCCCGAGAAGTTGACCTCGAGCCGCTCGCCGGGCGTCCAGTTCAGCGCCGCACGACCGGCCACGATGTTCTGCCCGCCCATCGTCTCGTAGTCGGAATTGCCGCGGCCGCGCGCCATGTTCTGCGGCACGTTCGAGCCCGGGTGCGTCTGGCCATAGTCGAGCATCGCCACATGGCCATCGCGGCCGCGGCTCATGCCCGACACACGCATCGCCAGCGTGTCGCTGATGCTGAAATCCGTCATGCCGCGCACATTGATCTCGTTCAGCGAGCCATACGACACGCGCAGGGAACCGCTGCCATCGCCCACCGGCTTCGCGCTGAACAGCTTGATCGCGCCGCCGATGGAATTCTTGCCGGCCAGTGTGCCCTGCGGGCCGCGCAGGATCTCGATGCGGTCGAGATCGATCAGCTCCAGCAGCGAGCTCGACAGCGTCGGGATGTACACGTCATCGACATACACGCCCACGCCCGGATCCAGCGCATAGTTGAAGTCGGTCTGCCCCACGCCGCGGATGAATGCAATCAGGCCCGAGCCACCGTTCTGCGGCTGCGGACGCAGCGTCACGCTGGGCGCCTGCGCCGCCACATCCGAGATGTTCGTCTGGCCGCGGGCCTCGAGCATCTCTGCGTTCACGGCGGTGATCGCGATCGGCGTGTCCTGCAGCAGCTGCTCGCGGAACTGCGCCGTGACGACAACCTCCGACAGCTCGTCCAGCTGGCGCTCCGCGGCTTGAACGGCGTGCTGCGCGCATGCGGCAGAAAAGACGGCGAGCGCGACGGCGCGCGCCACCGGGCTACGGACTGGAATCGGCATGAAACCCCCTGCAGTTGTGGACGCGAAGCGTCCGCTCTTCCCTGAGACGCGGCGGTGGCCGGCCTGCGTGGCGGAAACTAGCTGAACTGCCGCACCTGCTCTACTTATACTTGTTGGGTAATCGGTTCCTGTCCGGGCAGCGAGGAAACATCATTCATCGCGTCGTAGCGGCAATGATCTGGTTGATGCTGGCGGTGCTTCCTGCGCACGCTGCCGACGACCGCGCCGCGATCACCACCATCAACCATGCGTTCGCCACCGAGCTCGGCACCGGCGTGTATGACATCGGCGGCCAGAGCATCTTCGTGGTGCGCGTGATGCCGCGACTGAAGTTGCGCGAGCCCGACGAACACGGCCCCGGAGTGCGGCTGGTGCTGCCGATGGCCGCCGGCGCCTTCGACTTCAATCCCTTCGACACCCTCGACACCGACGTCCCCGACCGCATCGACAGCTTCAGCCTGATGCCCGGCGTGGAGTTCGATCTGCCGCAGGGCGGGGACTGGATGCTGACGCCGTGGCTGCGCGCGGGCGCGAGCTTCTCCAGCGGCCACAGCGATGGCCTGCTCTATGGCGCCGGTGTGCGCCTGCGCTGGACCGGCGAGCGCGAGGGTCTCCAGATGGAACGGCTGCACGAGCTGGTGCTGGCAGCGGTGGATTATCGCGGCGGCATTGCGGGCGACCGCTTCCTGCGCCTGCGCAACGCGGTGGACCTGCGGCGCCAGACCCTGCGGCTGACGCCCTCCCGCCACCTGATGGCCGGCGTCTATGTGATGGCCGACATCATGACCGACCCGCCGGAGTCACCGCGCGAGGTCGGGCAGCAGAGCATCATGCAGGTGGAACTGGGCCTGACCTTCAATGCCGAGCCGCGGCCGCGCATCGGTTCGTGGCGCTGGCCGCGACTGGGCGTGGGCTACCGGATGGCCGGTGATTTCTCCGGCTGGAGGATCGTGTTCGGCGCGCCGTTCTGAAGGGCCGCCGCGCGCAAGGCAGCAGCCTCGCGTCACAGCACCTTCAGCGCGGCCTCGTAATCCGGCTCGTTCTTGATCTCGGCCACCAGCTCGCTGTGCAGCACGCGGTTGCCGGCATCAAGCACCACCACCGCACGCGCGCACAGGCCCTCGAGCGGACCGCCACCGATCTCGACCCCGTAGTCCGCGAGGAACTGCCGCCCGCGCATCGTCGACAGCGTCACGACATTGTCGAGCCCCTCCGCGCCGCAGAACCGTGCCTGCGCGAATGGCAGGTCGGCGGAGATGCACAGCACCACCGTGTCGACGAGCTTGCTGGCGCGCGCGTTGAACTGCCGCACCGAGGTCGCGCAGGTCGGCGTGTCGACGCTGGGGAAAATGTTCAGGATCTTGCGCTTGCCCGCGAACTGGTCGAGCCCCGCGTCGGCGAGATCCTTCGTGACCAGCCGGAACGCGGGCGCGGCATCGCCCTTGCGTGGCAGGTTGCCCTTCACCGGAACCGGATTGCCGCCGAGTGTAACGGTCTGCATGTGCATCTCCCTGTGACGATTG
>CAZWDR010000060.1:0-3471 GCA_964632365.1 uncultured Steroidobacteraceae bacterium | reverse complement strand
GATTCATTCTGCCACCGCCCGACGCAGCCCGGCGCGGTGCAGTGCGGTGCAGTGCGGCCCGCCGCGTCACGCGCGCACGCCGCGCGCCGTCTCGATGAACCCGGCCAGGTATGGCGTCGATGCGTCCGCGGTCCGCAGCCCCAGGTGGATCTTCTTCGGCACCCCCTCCCGCCCCAGCCGCACCGGCACCACCGGGGCGCGCGTGGCGTTCTCTTCCACCAGCCAGCGCGGCAACGCTGCGACACCGCGCCCGGCCGCCACCATCTGCAGCATCAGGTCGGTGGACTCGACGGTGCGATGCTCACGCGGCACCACACCAGCGGGCGTCAGGAACAGCGTGAACACGTCCAGCCGCTCCACCGCCACCGGATAGCTGATCAGCACTTCACTGGCCAGCGCGGCGGGCTCGACAAATGCGCGCCGCGCCAGGGCATGGCCGGCCGGCACCACCAGCACCTGCTCATAGTCGAACACCGGCTCGAAGCGCAGCCCGGCGCGCACCTCCGGATCCGGCGTCACCACGAGGTCGATCTCGTGGTCGAGCAGCGCGCCGATGCCGCCGAAGCGGAAGCGCTGCTTCACATCCAGGTCCACATCCGGCCAGGCCGGCAGGAAATGCGTGACCACCTTCAGCAGCCACTGGTAGCAGGGATGGCACTCCATGCCGATGCGCAGGCTGCCGCGGGTGCCGCGCGCGTAGCCGGCCAGCGCACGCTCGGCATGCTCCAGCTGCGGCAGCACGCGGTTGGCGACCTCAAGCAGGTGGGCGCCGGCCTGGGTGAGCTGCATCAGGCGCCCCTCGCGCCGCCACAGCGACGCACCGGCGCGGCGCTCGAGCTTGGCGATGGCGTGACTGAGCGCCGACTGCGTCAGGTGCAGTTCGCGCGCGGCGGCCGTGAGCGTGCCGTGCCGCTCGACCGCGCGCACGATGGCCAAGTGCGTCCGCTCCAGCGTTGCGGCATGAGCTTCATTCATGGTTCGCTGAATTTATATCATTTCTGTTCATTGCCCGGGCTGCCTACCATCCCGCTTCCTCCCCGACAGAGATCACTCCCCACCATGTCGACCACCATGCACCCCCAGCTTCCCGCCCGTTATGACCACGTCGGCAGCTTCCTGCGCCCCGCCTACCTGCTCGAGGCCCGGGCGCGCAAGGCGAAGGGGGAGATCGACGCCGCGGCACTGCGCGAGGTGGAGGACCGCGCGATCAGCGAGATCGTGCGCTTCCAGCAGGACGTGGGCATGAAGGCGATCACCGACGGGGAATACCGCCGCACGTACTTCCACATCGACTTCCTCGACCAGCTCGGCGGCGTGAAGACCAGCGACCCGGTCATCGTGGAGAAGGCCGATGGCACGCGCGAGCTGGCACCGCCGGTGATGCGCGTGGTGGACAAGGTGCGCCATGCGCGCCCCATCCAGCTCGACGACTATCGCTTCCTGCAGGGCACGCTTGCGTCCGGCAGCGTCGCGAAGGTGACCATTCCCTCGCCCACGATGCTGCACTTCCGCGGCGGCCGCGCCGGCATCAGCAAGGACGCCTATCCGCTGCTCGACCCGGATTTCTATGACGATGTCGCGCGCGCCTATGGCGATGAACTGGCGGTGCTGCATGCCGCCGGCTGCCGCTATGTGCAGATGGACGACACGAACCTCGCCTACCTGTGCGACCCGAAGATGCGCGAGGCGGCACGGGCGCGCGGTGATGACCCGAACGAGCTGCCGCACCGCTATGCGATGTTCGTGAACAAGGTGGTGGCGCACAAGCCGAAGGACATGCTGCTGGCCATGCACCTGTGCCGCGGCAATTTCCAGAGCACCTTCGCCGCCAGCGGCGATTACGAGCCGGTGGCCGAAGCGCTGCTCTCCGAGATGGACCTCGACGCCTACTTCCTCGAGTACGACGATGCGCGCAGTGGCGACTTCCGTCCGCTGCGCTTCCTGCAGAAGGGCAAGACCGCGGTGCTCGGCCTCGTCACCACGAAGGTCGGCGAGCTGGAGGATCGCGATGCGCTGAAGCGCCGCATCGACGAGGCCGCGCAGCACGTGCCGCTGGAGCAGCTGGCCCTGTCGCCGCAGTGCGGCTTCGCCAGCAGCGCCGAAGGCAATGACATCAGCTGGGACAACCAGCGGCGCAAGCTCGAGCTGGTCGTGGAGGTGGCGCGCCAGGTGTGGGGTGATCGCTGACGCCCCATCTGCGCCGCTTGCCCGCTAGATCTCCTCACCGCGCCGCGCCAGCGCGGTGAACGAGAACGTCGGCACCAGCAGCCGCTGCTCGCCGGCCAGATCCGAGGCGGGCCCGAGGCAGTAGCCGCGCACGTCCACGCGCTCGAGCAGCGGCGACACCGGCGTGCGCTGCAGCTGCTCCACGGCGCACTTGTCGGCGCCGCGTGTCGCGAACAGCGTCGCCTCGCCTTCCACCAGCACCGTCAGGTTGGTGGGCAGCACCTGCGCCGGGCCGTCGGCCGCGTCGGCCAGCTCGATGCCGAAGATGAAGCGCAGGTTGCGCGTGGCGTCGAGCGGTCCCACCAGCGTGATGCGCAGGCCGCTGCCGTCCGGACGCACATCGCCATCGCATTGCATCTGCGCATCGCGCCACGCGAGGTCCGCGACGAGTGCGCCGCGCAGGTCCGCCTCCAGCTTTCCGTCGCCGCCGCCGAGGCACCCGGCCGCCGCCGCCGGTTCCACCCCGGTGGACGGCGCCGTGCCGCGCGCGCAGGCGGCCAGTGCCAGCACCGCCAGCAGCGGCCACCGGTGCAGCGGCAGCGCCTTCATTCGTAGACGACGTACTGCTTGCGCGCGGTCTCGAGCACGTCCCACTGCCCGGTGAACCCGGCCGGTGAGACGAAGGCATCGCCCGCGCCATAGGTCTTCGACACGCCATCGTCGCCGGTCACGCGGATGCGCCCGGCGAGGATCCGGCAGAACTCGTGTTCGGTGAACACCACGCGCCACGCACCCGGCTGGCATTCCCAGATGCCGGCCTGGAAGCGCCCATCGCCGCTGGCATACAGCGTCCAGGCGCGCTGAGCGGGATCACCACGCAGGATGCGCGCCGCTGGCGGCCGCCAGCTGGCGGGCTCGGGCAGCGGACCTGCGAAGTCGACCAGGGGCTGGAACTGCGGCGGCGTTGTCATGCGTGGGAGTCTACCGGCATCCATGCACGGCGCCCGCCGTCGCGCCGGGCGGTTCGCGCCCGGCGCAACGCGTTACCCTCGGGCCCATGAACCTGGGACTCGAGCATCACTACGCCGCCCTGCCACAGGCCTTCTGGACGCCCGCGAAGCCAGCTGGCGCCCCCGCGCCGCGCCTGCTGGCATGGAATGCCGCGCTGGCCACGGAGCTCGGCCTCGATGCCGCCGCGCTGGAGGCCGAGGCAGCCACGCTCTTTTCAGGGGTGCGCCTGCCCGATGACGCCGAGCCGATCGCGATGGCCTATGCCGGTCACCAGTTCGGCCACTTCGTGCCGGC
>CAZWDR010000059.1:6679-17371 GCA_964632365.1 uncultured Steroidobacteraceae bacterium | reverse complement strand
GGTAATCGAGGAACGCGTTGTCGGCCAGGTTGATGAAGAACTGCGAGGTGGCCGAGTCCACCACATTGGTGCGCGCCATCGCGATGGTGCCGCGCAGGTTCTTCAGGCCATTGGCGGCCTCGTTCTTGATCTGTGCCTTGTTCGGCTTCTGCGCCATGTCGGCGGTCATGCCACCGCCCTGCACCATGAAACCGGGGATCACGCGATGGAACACCAGCCCGTCATAGAAGCCCTCATCGACATAGGCGAGGAAGTTGGCGACGGTGATGGGCGCCTTGTCGGCATCCAGTTCCAGCGTGAAGCCACCGAGCGAGGTTTCGAAACGGACCATGGCACATCCTGCGGATTGCGTGACGGGAGGGGCGCAACAGTAACGCGTGGGCTGTCTCAGGGCCAGACGGCCAGCATCGCCCGGTCATGCCCGGCCAGGTCGTCGTGGCTGGTGACCTGCTGGTAGCCCAGCGCCGCAAGTTCCGCGCGCAGGCGGCGGGACTGGCCGGCGCCATGCTCCATCAACAGCAGGCCACCCGGGGCCAGGTGCGCGCGCGCGCCGGCCGCGATCGCGATGAGGTCGGCGAAGCCGTCGTCGGGTGCCACCAGCGCCTCGCCCGGCTCATGCCGCAGCGCCGCCAGCGCCGGATCGCCCGGCGCGATGTAGGGCGGATTGCTGAGGATGGCATCGACACGTTCGTCCTGCAGCGCCTCGCACCAGCTCCCCTCGCGCAGTTCGATGTTGCCGAGCTTCAGCCGCCGGCAGTTCGCCGCCGCGACCTGCAGCGCACTGGATGAACGATCGGTGGCGATCACATGCCAGCGCGGCCGCTCGCTGGCCAGCGCGAGCGCGATCGCGCCGCTGCCGGTGCCCAGGTCGACGACGCGGCGCGGTCGGACATCCAGCCGCGCCAGGCACAGCTCCACCAGCAATTCCGTCTCGGGTCGCGGCACCAGCACGCCGGGGGCGACGGTAAGCGGCAGGGACCAGAACTCCTTGACCCCGGTGATGTAGGCCACCGGCTCGCCGTCCAGCAGGCGCTGCAGCGCGGCCTGGTACAGCGCGGCGCTGAGCGCATCCACTTGCTGCTCTTCGAAGGCCAGCAGCCGTGCGCGCGTGGTGCGCAACACCGCGGCCAGCAGCAGCTGCGCGTCCACGCGCGGCGCGCCGGAACGCGCAGCGTCCTCCAGCAGGGCGCCCACGCGCGCCGGCTCTGCTACATTGCCGCCGCGTTCCGCATCCATCCTGGCCGGTCTCCTGTGTCGAACATTGATCCTGCTCCCGATTTCCAGGCCCGCCGGCCCGTGGCGGGCACCGAAGGCCTGGTCCCGCGCGCGATCCTGAGCGCCGCCTGGCCGCTGTTCAAGGCCGGCCTCCCGGTCTGCCTGCCGCTGGCCATCATCGGAGTCGCGGCCGGGGCGACACCGGGTTCCGAGGCGGCGATGAGCGGCGCGCGCAGCCTGGCCTATACACGCGACTGGTGGGGACTGGTGTTCGCCAGCACGCTGCTGACGCTGATCTGCTACGGGGGCGTGCTGCGCCACCAGCTGGCGCTGGCCTCGGGACTGCGGCCGCAGGCGCTCGATTCGCTGCGCCAGGCGGCGCTGGACGCCCCCTTCGTGCTGGTGCTGCTGCTGTTGCTGGCGCTGCCGCTGGTGCCGGCGATGCTGGTGACGGCCGCCCGCGGGTTCGACATCGCCGCCGCTCTGCTGACGGTGGCGGCGGCGCTGCTGCTGGTGCATGGATGGTTCGCATGGCCGGCGCTGGTCGAGGCCGACCTCCAGGCCAGCCGGTCGGCCGGGCCGGTGCTGCGGCCGCGCGCGCCGCTCCGCGCGATGGCGCACAGCATCGGGCAGGTGAGGGGCCGGTGGCGGCAGGTGGCCATGCTGGCCGGCACCTTGCTCGCCGCGGTGCTGGTCTTCGTGCTGCTGACCGGTATCTTCATGGGCGTGGTGATGGGGCTCGCCGGGCAGGCCAATCCCACCGCGGGAGGCCTGGCCCTGTCGCGGTGGCTGATGGCGCTGGTGCTGGCGCTGCCAGTGGTCTATGGCGGCGCGGTGACGGTGACCGCGTGGCGGGCGCTCACCGCCGATGCACGGCATTAATAGCGATTCGCGCGCCATCCTGTTCCGTCAGGAGTATCGGCGAGCCCTCACTCGCCGACCTGCGCCGCCAGCTCCTCGGCCTGGAACTCTGTCTGCAGCGCGGTGAGCAGTTCGTCCAGGTCGCCGTTCATCACCTCCGCCAGCTTGTACAGCGTGAGGTTGATGCGATGGTCCGTGATGCGGCCCTGCGGGAAATTGTAGGTGCGGATGCGCTCGGAGCGGTCACCGCTGCCCACCTGCAGCTTGCGTGAGCGCGCCTGCGCACTGGCCTGCTTCTCCTGCTCGGCGGCGAGCAGGCGTGCCTTCAGCAGCGCCATCGCGCGCGAACGGTTCTTGTGCTGCGAGCGCTCGTCCTGGCATTCCACCACGACGCCGGTGGGGATGTGCGTGATGCGGATGGCCGAGTCGGTCTTGTTCACGTGCTGTCCGCCGGCGCCGGAGGCACGGAAGGTGTCGATGCGCAGGTCGGCCGGGTTGATCTGGATGTCGTCGATCTCGTCCAGTTCGGGCAGCACGGCCACCGTGCATGCGGAGGTGTGGATGCGGCCCTGCGCCTCGGTGTCCGGCACGCGCTGCACGCGATGCGTGCCGGATTCGAACTTGAACGCGGAGAACGCGCCGCGGCCGACGACGCGGCTGATCACTTCCTTGTACCCGCCATGCTCGCCGAGGCTTTCGGAGAGGATCTCCACCTGCCAGCCGCGACCCTCGGCATAGCGGGAATACATGCGGTGCAGGTCGCCGGCGAAGATGGCCGCCTCGTCGCCACCGGTGCCGGCGCGCACTTCGAGGTAGATGTTGTGCGCGTCGCGCGGGTCCCGCGGCAGCAGCAACAATGCCAGGGCGTGCTCATGTTCGCCGAGCAGCGTCGAGATGCGTTCGACTTCCTCCTGCCCCATCTGCCGCATCTCGGCGTCAGCATCGGCTGACAGCTCGCGCGCCGAGGCGAGCTGCGTCTCGAGTTCGACATGGGCATGGAAGCCCTCTGCCACCGGCCCGAGGCGCGCGTATTCCATCGAGAGTTCGCGGAACGTATCAGAGCCTCCGCCGATCGCCGGATCAGCCAGCAGGCGGCCCACTTCCTCGTATCGCTCGGCGGTCTTTTCCAGTTTCTGTCGGATCGAGGCTTTCATGGGGGAACAGGATATAGTGGCGAAATGATGCCTGAAGCCACCCCATTCGCGGCAGCCTTGCGTGGCGGACTGCTGGTCGTTCTCGCACTGGCCACCGCCTGTTCCACCAATCGCGCCCCCGAAGGGGGACGGCCGGAAACCTCGGCGACAGCACCACGCGGTGAGTCCGAGGCGATGCAGGCGGCACAGAATGCACTGCGCGAGGGCGATTGTCGCGCCGCGAGTGAAAGCTATCTGGCCGCGGCGAAGGCGTCCGACGAACCCGAAGTCGCGATGCGCGCCGCGCAGCTGGCGCTGGGTTGCGAGAACCTCACGTCCGCACGCGCCGCGGCGGCACGCTGGCGCGAACTCGATCCCTATTCGGGCGAGGCGGCGCTGGCTGCCGCACTGATCGCGATGAAGCGCTACGACGTCGATGAGTCGCGCGAGGCGCTCACTGCCTGGCGCGATTCGGGCCTGGCCGGCAACCAGGACCCGATGGGTCTGGCCGAGGCCCTGCAGGAACAGGCCGATGCGACGCTGGTGCATCGGCTGTTCGACGAGATCCTGATGCCCGCGGATCCAAACGCATCGGTGCTGCTGGCACAGGCGCGCCTGGCGCTGGCTTCCTACGACATGCAGGCAGCCATCACCGCTGCCCGTCGTGCCAGCGAGCTTGAGGGCGGGCTGCTCGAGGCCGACATCATCGTGCTGCGCGCGCGCGCGATGCTCGGCGAGCACGACGCCGCGCTGCAGGCTGCACGCGCGCTGCCGGCCGAGCAACTGCAGGGCGATGATGCGTTCGTGCTCGCCGACCTGCAGATGGCGGCCGGCCGGCATGCAGACGCCGAGGCCGAACTCGAACGGCTGTCCGCGAATGAGTCCACTGCATCCGGCGCGCAGCGCCGCCTGATCGCCATGGCACTGCGCAATGGCGCGCTGGATGAAGTGGAGACGCGGCTGCAGGCGCTGCTCGGCGAGCGCGACAACACCGCCGTGGCCATCCTCTATTTCGCGCAGCTCGCCGAACGTCGCGGCGACACCGAGCGCGCCATCCAGAGCTACCGGCTGCTGGCCGACTCGCCGATGGGTCTTTCCGCCCGCGCCTCCGCGGCGCGGCTGCTGGTGAAGGAGGGCGAGCTGGACCAGGCGCTGCAGCTGCTTGACGAGCATGCCGGGCAGAACCTGCAGGATGCGCTCGAAGCCGGACTCACGCGGGCGCACCTGCTGGTCGAGGCCGATGACCTGAAGGGCGCGCTGTCGAGCCTGGACGAACTGGCAAAGCGCTACCCCGATCATCCCGACGTCGACTACACGCGTGCCACGCTGCTCGAGAGCGGCGGACGCACGCGCCAGGCCGTGGCGCAGTTCGAGCGGGCGCTGAAGCGTCGTCCCGAGGATCCGCAGCTGCTGAATGCACTGGGCTACACGCTGGCCGACCACAACCAGCGGCTGCGCGACGCAGAGGAACTCGTGCGCAAGGCGCTGGCCGCCTCGCCCGACAATCCGGCGATCCAGGACAGCCTCGGCTGGGTGCTCTACCGTCGCGGCCGGCCAGCCGAGGCGCTGCCCATCCTCGAGCGCGCGTGGCTGAACAGCCGCGACGCGGAGATCGCCTCGCACTATGGCGAGGTGCTGTGGAAGGCCGGTGAGGAAAGCCAGGCACGCTATGTCTGGCAGCAGGCGCTGAACGCGGATCCTGGCCATGCGAACCTCAGATCTACGGTCGCGCGCCTCACCGGCGAGGATGTCGACGGCGGCTGAACCTGTGGCGCGCGCGTCCCGCATGCTGCGAAGCCCGTTGCTGCCCGGCGCGGTGCTGCTGGTCCTGCTGTCTGCCTGTGCCACCACGCGGGAACCGAAAACCGTGCTGCCGGTTGCCGCGCAGGAGCAGCTGCTGCGCGCGCTGCCCGGATTCGAACTCGAAGGCCGCGCCGCGTTCGACACCGGCAATGCATCGATCGACTGGGAACAGGTCGGGGAGCAGGGATCCGTGCGGCTGTCCGGCACGCTGGGCCTCGGCAGCCTGCGGGTCAGCTGGAGCCCCGCGCGCCTCACGCTGACCGACAGTCGTGGCCAGGTGTTCGAAGACGCGCAGGCCGAAGCGGTGATGCGGGAGCAGATCGGCTTCGTGCCGCCGTTTGCATCGCTGCGTCACTGGATGCTGGGGCTCGAGGCGCCGGCTGAACCGGCCACGGCCCGCGTGGAGCCGGGGACGGGACGCACGGGCGGATTCACGCAGCAGCAATGGACCATCCGCTACGACCGCTGGATGAACGTCGCCGCGCGCGGCGGCGGGGTCGAGCTGCCGCGCCGGGTGACGATCACCCGCGATGAATTGCGCCTGCGGGTCTTCGTCGATCAGTGGCAGCTGGCGTCGCGCTGAACCGGTCATGTCCGTGCCCATCGCTTCCGTCCCGCGATATCTGGCGCCTGCCAAGCTGAACCTGTTCCTGCATGTCACCGGCCGCCGCGCGGATGGCTTCCACGACTTGCAGACGGTGTTCCAGCTGGTGGACCTGCATGACGAGATCCAGCTCCTGGTGCGTGAGGATGGCGCCATCGTGCGCGATCCGCCGCCCGATGACCCGGTGCTCGCCGCGCTCGACGACGCGGCGGATCTCACGGTGCGCGCCGCGCGCCTGCTGCAGCAGGCCAGTGGCGTGCGCCTGGGGTGCAGCATCCACGTCACCAAGCGCATTCCTGCCGGCGGCGGACTCGGCGGCGGCAGCTCCGATGCGGCGACGGTGCTGCTGGCGCTGAACGAGTCCTGGGGACTCCACTGGCCGAAGGCGCGGCTGGCCGGACTCGGGCTGCAGCTCGGCTCCGACGTGCCGGTGTTTGTGCATGGCTGCAACGCGTTTGCCAGCGGCCGCGGCGAGGCGCTCACGCCCGTGCAGCTGCCGCCGCGCTGGTACCTGATCGTGCACCCCGGCGTGTCGGTATCGACCCGCGAGATCTTCGCCGCCGCGGACTTGACCCGCGACACGCCGCCGCTCACCATCCGCGCCCTGCCGCCTGATGGCGGACGCAATGACTGCGAGCCGGTGGTGCGTGCGCGTTATCCCGAGGTGGCCGCAGCGCTCGATCTGCTCGCGCCGCATGGCGGCCGATTGACGGGCACCGGCGCCTGCGTATTTACTGCGTTCGATTCGCGCGCGGCAGCCGGGCAGGCTGCACGGGGGTTGCCTCGCGCATGGCGCCATTTCGTCGTGCGGGGCTGCGAATCCTGAAACACCGTTGGGGTGTCGCCAAGTGGTAAGGCAGCGGGTTTTGATCCCGCCATTCGGAGGTTCGAATCCTTCCACCCCAACCAATCAGGCTCAGCCAGGCGCCACCAGCGCGTGAGACCTCGCGCATCCGCGCGGAGGAAGGTCAATGCGGGATTCCCTGATCGGCCCGCATCTGCCATGCGCCGCGCAGCTTGCAGATTTGCCCCCTTTAGTGTGACGCACTGCAGCGTGTGGTGGGGCGGCGCATGAAGAATGGCGCACTCCGGCCCACATCAGGATGCACATGTCCCGCTCCAACGATCTCTTCTCACGACGCCTTGGCGGCATGCTCGCCGCCCTTGGCGCGATGTTCCTTTCCCAGCAGTCCCTGGCGGCCACGCAGTGCGTGAACCAGGGCGCGCCAGCTCCGCTGGAGATCTGCGTGCAGGACAACGGCACGCCCGGCGTTTGGGTGCAGCAGCCAAGCGGCCGCCGGTACCAGTACTACGGCGAGTACGGCTGGGGTTCGGCGATCCGCCTCGGCAACTCGGCGGGCCAGACCTATTCCACCACCTACTTCTCTGGCAGCCCGACCATACCGGTCTCGAATACCCGTACTGGAAGCGGCACGGCGGCGGATCCGTACATCATCACCACGGTGGTGGCGCTGGGCACCAGCGATGTCACGCTGACGCAGCGGTTCCGCTACGTGGACGGCGACCGCAACTTCGGCAAGAGCTGGACGTTCGCTAACACCGGCACCACCACGCATGAGGACCTGAGGTTCTTCCACGGCGGTGACACCTACTTCGGCGGCGACGACTCCGCGCGAAGCTGGTACGACGATGCGCTGCGCATGGTCTATGTGAACAATTCCAGCTTCTCGGACTCCGGCTACATGGCGTTCTACGCCAATCCGCTGACTCCGATCAGCCACTACTTCGCCGGCTCGTACTCCACCGGCCGCAACCAGGTGAACGCCGGCGCTCTGGACGATACCTACAATTCCGCGTTCCTCGACGCCGGCTACTACCTGCAGTGGAACCGTGATGTGCTGCGGCCGGGCGAGACCTGGCGCATCGAGGCGTTCGAGACCTGGTCGCCGCCAGGCTCCTTGCAGGTGCTGACGCCTGGCGACGAATACGCCACGGCGGGCGCCACCGTGCGCAAGATGTTCAAGGTCCACAACCTCGATGCCAGCAGCACCTTGAGCGTGACGTTGTCCGCAAGCACGGCCTCGGGCTGGAATCTCTCGATGCCGCGTGGCACGACCGCGACGCTGGGGCCGCTGGAGGTGATCGAAGTGCCCGTCGACGTGCAGGTCCCTGCCGGCGTGCCCGCTGGTGCGCGGGCCAGCATTGCGCTGGCTGCCACCGATGGCGCGCTGAACACGATGACGGGGACCACGCGCGTCAGCGTGCCGTCCACGGACTATGCGTTCTCGACGCGCATGCTCGACTTCGGCACTGGCACCGTGGGCGCATCCAGCGAACTGGTGCTGACGTTCACCAACGGCTCGGATGCGGTGTCCATCGGCGAGGTCGGCGCGTCCAACGGGCTCGCCGCGCCGTTCAGCATCGTCGGCGACACCTGCTCGAACGCGACGCTGGCCGCCAATGCCGTGTGCACGATCACCGTGCGCTTCTCACCGGTCACCGGTGCGGAATTCAGCGATTCCTTCGGCCTGCCCATCGGCGGCGAGGCACTGGTCAACGAGACGATCACGCTCTCGGGCACCGCCATCGACCAGATCCCAGTGGCGGCATTGGCGGGCAGCGGCGGCTCGATCACGCCGGCCACCCGGACCGTCACGCCAGGCCAGCCGGCCGCGTTCACGGTCACGCCGGACACCGGCTATCGCATCGCCGCGGTGACGGGCTGCGCCGGCACGCTGGCCGGCAACGTCTATACGACGGCGGCGGTGACGGGGGCCTGCACGGTCGCGGCCACCTTCGAGCGCATCGTGTTCACGCTGGGGGCTGGCCACGCCAGCGGCGGCAGCATCGTGCTGTCCACGCCGTCGGTGCAGCATGGCGACACGGCAAGCTTCGTGATCACGCCGGCCTATGGTCGCCTGATCGGCACCGTTTCGGGATGCCCCGGCACGCTGAGCGGCAACACCTTCACCACCGCACCGCTGACCGCCGCCTGTACGCTGTCGGCCACCTTCGTCGATGAAATCTCCACTGTGACCGTGCGCGGCCGGGGTGAGGGCGGCGGTGGGTCCACCGGCTGGCCGGCGCTGGGCGGATTGCTGCTGCTGGCGCTGCGCCGGCTGCGCCGGGGTGCCACGCTGACCGCCGCCGGCGTTGCCGCGGCCGGCATGGCCAGCACAGCCGCGGCGCAGGCCGGCGAGCCAGCCGTCGCCGACCTGCATGTCGGCGCGATGTTCGCGGCCGCGCGCAGCAGCGAAAGCGGTCGGGACATCGGCGCCGCACTGCAGGCGCAGGGCCATGCCGTGACCGCCGATGTCGATGACGGGCGCATGGCCTGGCGCGTGCACGGCGGCTGGTCAATGAACCGCCACCTCGCGCTCGAGGTGGGCTACTCGGACCTGGGCGAGGTCACCACCGGCTTTGCTGGCGAGGTGCCGGTGCTGGCCATCGATGGCCTGCTCGCCGCGGCGCTGCCACTGCAGCCGCGCACGGCCAACGGTTTCGACCTGTCGCTGGCCGCGCGTCATGAGCTGGCGTTCGTGCGCGGCCTGTCGGTGCAGGCGCGCGTTGGCGTGTTCCGCTGGGATGCGCAGCGCAGTGTCGGGACTTCGGACGGGCGCAGCGTCATCGAATACGCCGATGGCGCCAACCTGCTGCTGGGTGCGGGGCTGGGTTACCGCCTCACGCAGCAGGTGGAAGTGACGGCCGAGTGGATGCGCCATGCCATGGGCAGCGCCAACGTGCAGGCCACAGGCGTGGGAATCCGCTACCGCTGGTGATTTCCCGATGGCCCGGCGACGTTGATTCCGTCGCCGGGCCAGACGTCTTCGTGAATCGCTAGAACGTGTTGCGGCAGAGATAGATCGGCCGCATCGCATCTGTCAGCTCCCCATTCTGGGTCGGGCGCACCCCGAGGATCTCCGTCGGGCACCAGGCGGTGGATCCGATCGAGTCCGGTGGGAACAACGTGGGATCTGCCGTGGCGGCGAACGCCGCGGCCGGCGCGATCTGGAAGTGCACCGGGGAGGGCGACCGGGAACTCGCGCCGCCGCCCAGCTCGGTGCCCGGCATCCAGCCGCGCCAGCCAGGCAGGCGGTTCTGCAGCAGCAGCGGCGGACTGTGCGCCACCGAGCCCTGCAGTGAATTGAAGATCTGGCCCACTGGCGCGCAGTACACCGCGCTGCCGCCGGTGCTGGGCACGTACTGCCCCGACGCGGCCGAGTAGTCATCCATCTTGAAGCAGTTGTTCTCGACATTGGCGTAGCCGTGCACGCCGACGTGGTAGCCCCACGTGGCATCACCGAGGAAGGACCAGAAGCGCAGGTGGTCCTGGCTGATCCAGGGACCGGTCATCTGGCCGGGGATCGACACCGGTTCGACCATCTCCACCTCGCGCCGCGCCGAGGTGAGGGTGCTCGCATCCGGGCCGAAGGCCCCGCGGATCCGCCTGCGGTCCGAGCCGGGCAGCGTATCGACCGCGAGCTCCGCCAGCACCTGGTGACGCACCGCGGCCGCACCCGCGCCGACATTGCGCGGCCCTTCCGCAGAGCTGAGGCCCGCGGCCAGTGGCGCAGTGGCCGCCCCGGTGTTGGCGTCCACATGGATGGTGAAGCGCAGCTTGTCGCCCCCCACGCGGTTGCTGGCATCCGGCACCGCGCCGGCGACCAGCTCATAGAAGCCATATTCGGCGTGATTGGCGACGCTGGTCGAATTGACGGTATCGGAGCCTGTGTGCACACCGAACAGGAAGGTGCCATCGTCGAACAGGGTCAGCATGTGGCTGAACTCGCGGCGGCTGGCATAGGCGGGTGACCAGTTCAGGATGTTGCTGAGCGTGCCGCCGCTGTAGGTGGTCATGCCGGTGACCTGGTAGGTGCCGGTGAGTACCTGCTCCGGTGGGGGCAGGTCGCGGCAATACACGCGCAACGCGGTGTAGTCGGCGGGACTCTCGGGGAAGGTGCCCTTGCCGATGCTCTCATCCAGGATGTAAAGATTCGCCGCGCCGGCGAAGTTCGTGTTGGCATTGTTGGTCAGCGACACGGGGGTGGACAGGTCGTTCAGTCCCAGCAGCGGGCTGCGCGATCCGGCCGCGGAACTCGTGACGATGCACTTCTG
>CAZWDR010000059.1:0-6579 GCA_964632365.1 uncultured Steroidobacteraceae bacterium | reverse complement strand
GGCCGGCTGTAGCGCACGGCGCCGCCCGGCTCCGTGGTGCCCGCCGTGCTCCCGCCAACGGTGAAGGTGCAGGCGCCCACCGCGACATCGGTGACGTCGGCGCCCACATCGAGCGGCGAGGGGAAGGTGTGGTTCTGCACCGCGCAGCGGTTCACCAGCCGCAGTCCGGGCGTCGAGCCCTCCTCGGTGGTGGCCGTGACGATGTTCTGGAACGGGAGCACGCCGGTGGACGGCACGACGATCAACGCGTCGCGGAACCAGACATGCGCGTCATCACCGTCGGATGGATCCTTCGGATCGGCCTCATAGACGCCTTCCTCGGTCATCAGCGTGACCCGGGCGGCCGGCGCGTTGCGGAATGCCGGCGGTACGGCGACGCGGATGTCATGGCGCTGCACGGCCGGGTCGTTGCTGCAGACGATCTCGATGTCCTGCGGCGCGCCCCGGTGCACGTCGCCGGCGCGGTACTGCAGGGTGCCGCTGCCGTTGTGGACCACGCATTGCTTGCCGAAGGGCGCAAGGCCGGGCGGCACCTCGATGTGATAGGTCGTGCCATCGTTGAAGGCGCCGAACGAGAACCGCGACTCGCGCCCGCGCGTGCCCACCGGCTCGCCGGGGAAGCCCTGCACCACCAGCGAGGTCGCGGCGGCACCGCTGCCATTGCGCACCGTGATCGAGCGGCGGATGCCGAGGCCATGCACCGTGCCCTCGAGCACCACCAGCTGCCGGGGCAGCGCGGTGGACGGCTCGCTGCGGACATCCTTGACCGAGTCGCAGCCTGCCAGCAGCCCGGCGCACAGTGCCGCAGCCACCAGACCAGAACCATTGATCATCGACTTCATGGTGTCTCCCGAATTAAGCCGAGGTCCGTGAGCGGATCCGGAGCATGGCGGTCAGAACCTCAGGCGAACGCCCATGCGATAGGCGCGACCCAGGATGTCGTGGTATTGCGGACTCGCGCCAGACAGGCCACCGCCGGTGAAGGGCGGGCTCTTGTCGAACAGGTTCGCCACCGAGCCGAACACCTGGAACTGCTTCATCTGGCCAATGTCCAGGTTCCAGGAGCTGCTCAGGCTGAAGTTCAGGTACGGCTTGACGCGGTTGTTGTCGACGCTGCCGAGCAGGTACGCGCCGGACGCGTTGCGGTAGTTCGGGCAGGCCGCGTTGTCGCACCAGTCCTTGTCGATGGCCGAGCCGCCGACGTAGCGCACGTTCAGGCTCGTGGTCAGCGCACCGACCAGATAGGCCACGGTGGCGTTGCCGGTCCATTTCGGCGAGGCGGCCACACCCGGGATGAACGTGCCGCTGCGGATCTGGCCCACCAGGTCGACGCTGCGGATGCAGTTGTAGCCCTGCAGCACGAAGTCCGTGCCGTTCGGGTCATTGGCCGTCTCGGTGCCGGTGGGATCGCGGTAGCGCAGCTGCAGGTCCATCGCGCCGTCGGCGCAGGCGCCGGCCAGCGGTGAGGTGTATTCGCCATTGCGGAACAGCCGGGCGTTGCAGGTCAGCGGACCGCACTGCACCGACTGCAGCTCCACGCCGGAGGATTCCAGCGCACGGGTGGCCCGCACCGTGAAGGACACGGTGCCCGGCGCATCGGCGATCGCCGCATACAGCGGGAAGCGGTAGTCCCATGACAGGTCGACGCCGCGACGCTGGTAGGGCAGCAGGTTCTGGGGCCGGCTGGTGTTGATCGACACGATGTCCTGCAGGTTGGCCGTGCCGTCGTCGTTCATGCCGAACTGGATCTCGCGGCATGGATAGAGGCCATCGAGCGTGCGGAAGTCGCGGTCGAAGGCATCGCGCCGCGCTTCCAGCAGCTCGTTGCCGTCCAGGTCGTACTGCGCCTCCCAGTTGCCGCTGCCCTCGAAGCAGCTGGTCACCGGGTCGACACCGCTGAACGGCACGCCGATCGCATCCTTGACGCGGATGTTGTAGTAGTCGGCCGAGAAGCGCATGCCTTGCGCCCATCCGCCCGGCGACACGACGAAGCCGACGGTGAGCGTGCCGCTCTTCTCCGGCTTCAGGTTGATGTTGCCCACCTGCGTGCGGCCGTAGCGGTCGGTCTGGCTTTCGGTGCTGAAGGCGGTGCGGTCGCGCCACGGGTTCGCGCGCGCGACATCATCGGGGATGCCGATCTGGTTGATGAACAAGTCGCGATACCCGGCCGTGCGCAGGTCCTGCGAGCGGGTCAGCCGCAGTCGCACGAAGTCGAACGGCTCGAACACGGTCTGCACCTTCCAGTTGAAGATGTCCTGCTTGCGCGACTCGCCGGTCGTGCCGGCGCCGCCCTTGTTGTTGTACTGCGCCCAGCGCCCGCCCAGGTTCAGTGACAGCAGGTTGAGGCCTTCCAGGCCCGACACCAGCGGCATGTTCAGCTCGGTGTAGCCTTCGACGATCCCGGTGCTGCCGCCGAAATTGTCGGCCCAGGCGCGGGCCAGGTCCGCGCGCTCATAGATGTTGTCGCCCGCCGCCGCGGTGCCGGTGTTCTTCACCGTGTCCTTGCGCAGCTCCACGCCGAATGCGCCGGACAGCGGGCCGGCCCAGCCTTCCCAGACCGTGCCGTTGGTCGTGACCGACAGCGTCTGCAGGCTGTTGGTGCCGGAGGAGACGCTGTCGACGAACGCGTAGTCCAGCGCGGCCTCCTGCATCGCGATCTCCCCGGGGGACCGGCCGGTGACCCCGTCGCCGAAGATGTTCAGCGGCATGCAGGCCGCGCCCAGTTCCGCCAGGTCCCCGGGATTGCTCACCGGCCGGCCATTGAAATCCACCAGCGGCGGGCCATCGCGGTTGATCCGGCAGATCGGCTGGCCGTAGGTGTCCGGATTCACCGGCGTGCCGTCGGGATTCAGCCGGTCATCCACCACTGCATCGAGCGCGAAGGCCAGCCGCAGGTTGGTGGCGGCGTTGTGCGTCACCGAACGGCTCTTCGTGCGTCCGTACTGGTAGTAGATGTCGTACCGCCAGTCCTGGCCGAAGCGGCCCTTGAGCCCGATCAGGCCGCGCACCGGCTCCTGCTCCTGGCTGGTCCATTGCTCGACCTGCGGATTCCACACCTTGCGCACCGCGGTGAAGCCGGTGCACGGGTTGTTGCCATACAGTGTGTTCAGGCCGGAACCGGAGCCGGCCGTGGTGGCATTGCCCCAGGTGGTGAGGCTGCCGGTGTTCACGCCCGAGCCCGCGTTCTGCACGGCGGTCAGTGCCTCGGGCGTCAGCTGGTTCAGGAATGCATAGGCGTCCGGACCCAGCTCCGGAAGGATGGTGGCAGTGCCGCCTTCGAAGGGTTTGGTGAGCTCGAGGCTCTCAAGTGCCCACCACAGTCCGGAGGAGACCAGCGGCGTGTACAGGTTGCTGGCCTGCACCGAGGTGAGGTTGCCCGGAATGAATGGGTCCGTGCCCAGCCGCACCAGCGTCCACTTGCCCACCGCGTTGCCGTTGAAGTCGAACTGCACGCCATTCGGCGCCATCTCGTAGGGCACCCAGTAGGGCCACACCACGCCACGGGTGTAGTTGATGTTCGAGATCGTCGTCGGCTGCGGATTGGTCGACGGCGGATAACCGGTGACACTGAGGCCGTTGCCCGGCACCACGATGGTGGTGCCCTGCACCACATACTGGATGCCGTAGGCGTTGACGGCATAGTTGGGCGCGATGGTGGGCGGCGGTGGTGCGAAGGGCTGGAAGCCCACACCGCCGGGCCCGGGCATGAAGCCATTGCCCTGCACGCCGGAGGACTGCCCGCTGGGCAGGCCCAGCCACACGCGCACCGGTTCAGACAGGATGTTGGCCTGGCCCGGGCTCTGCAGGTTCGGTGACTTCGCGACGGGAATGCTGCCGCCGGGGCCCTGTCCGTAGAGCAGGTTGCCCTCGACGGTGCGATAACCGTTGCCGGTGGACGTGCCGTTGTACCAGATGTCGCCCACCGCGCCGTTGGTGCCATTGACGCCGGGGCTGTGGAAGCGCACGCAGTTGGAGGAGGTGAGATAGGCCTGGCGGTTCTCCGCCTCGCTCAGTGAGTAGTTCGCCTGCACGTAGCCGGTCATGCGCTCGCTGAGGTCGAACTCGAAGTTCGCGAAGAAGGTCTTGCGTTCCTGCTCCGGGCGCATCGAGGTGCCGCTCGTCAGCAGCGGCCCGTCCCCATTCATCGCGGCGGTGCCGAGGCCGGTGCCCGCGCCGCCGCCGCCGCCGTTGAAGCCGAATGGCTGCCGATGGACATCGCGGCCATCCGGTGTCAGCCACAGCCCGGAAGTGTTGTTGGCGCTGGTGCTGGCCAGCATGCCGGTGGGCGCGAACTGGCTGTAGCGCACGTTGGCCATCTCGAAGCGGGCCGGATACGTGCCGTCGTTGTAGTTCGGCTGCGCCGTGAAGGTGTTGCTGAGGATCTGGCCGGAGCCGGTGAAATTGTTGAACATCGCGCGCGACTCCGCACACCAGGCGCGCGCGGACGCGCAATCGGTGATGGCCTTGGTGTCCTGCCACTCGATGCCGAACAGGCCATGGCCCCGGCCGCCGAACAGGCTGCCGCCGCCGGAGATCGCCACGTGCGGACTGCCGCCATCGCCGGCCTCGTTGACGCCATAGTCCAGATCGACATTGACGCCCTGCATGCGATTGTTCAGCACCAGGTTGACGACACCCGCCATCGCGCCGGAGCCATAGGTCGCCGATGCACCACCGGTCACCACGTCCATGCGCTGCAACAGATTCGACGGGATGATGTTCAGGTCCACCACGTCGGCCTGGTTCGACGTCGACGGCATGCGCCGCCCGTCCACCAGGGTCAGCGTGCGCGAGCCGAACGTCGGATCGAGCCCGCGCAGGTTTGCCACCGTGTTGCCGATGAAGAACGAACTGCGGTCGAGTGATTCCATGCCGGCGGCGCCGAACCCGGACTGGTTGTCGCCGACCATCGTCGGCATGTAGGTGGAGATGTTCTGCGGCACCAGCTGCGTCAGCGCGTCGGCGACGTTGACGATGCCCAGCTGACGCATCTCCTCGCCGCTGATGCTGGAGACGGGGTTGGCCGCGGTGACATTCGGCGACTGGATGCGCGAACCGGTCACCTGGACTTCAGCCAGTTCCTCCAATGCGTCGCTCCCCGTTGCCACATCGGCCTCGGCGGCGAGCGTCGGGTGAGTTGCAAGGGCGATGATTGCCGCGGCTGCGACACCGGTGATCGAGACGCGTGTGGAAGGTTCACATGCAACGGATTTGTACACTGCGATGCTCCCCGGACTTGTTCTTGATGCGGTCTGCTGAGAAGCGCGGCCCAGTCAGTGGCGTCGCGCTTGCGGCTGTTATAGGGAGTTGCCGCGCGAACCAGTTGATGCTGTCGGTAGTAATCATTACGGCCGAAGGTAAAAAACAGCGGTAAAAACTGCTGCGCAGACAACGCGCAAGAGGACGTCAAAGCGCGGTTCCCATATGGACAAGTCGCGTTGAAGCGTGCCTACTAGCTTTCACCTGGGGGAGTGCTGCGTGTTCGATCACAAGAAGAGGGGCACACGAATGGAAAGGGTGAGCACGACGGGTCTTCCGGCTGCCAGTCGCACGGCAGCCTGGAACGACCTCTATTCCGCGCACATGAGTCGCGTTGAATTCATTCCGGCAGACCAGCACAGCTTCGGTGCGGAGTTGTGCATCGGCAGGCTCGGTCCGGTGAAGCTGGCGCGCCTGTCGGTGGATCGCTGCAGCATCGAACGCTCGCACATGCACCTGTCGCAGTCGCCGCGCCTGTATTCCTTCCTGCTGCAGTCCCGCGGCACCAGTCTCTTCCAGCACTACGGTCACGAGGTGCGGCTGAACGAGGGCGACTTCGTGCTCTGCGACACCGGGCTGCCGCATCACTTCGAGACCAGCGATCCGTCCGTCACGATCATGGTGCGCGTGATGCCAGACGTGCTCGACGAGTTCCTGCCCGGCGCGGAACAATACTGCGGACTGCTGCTGGGTCGCGTGGTCGGCGTCACCGACACCGCCGCGTCAATGGTGCGGTCGCTGGGACAATGTGTGGTTGGCGGCGGGGTGCGCGAGCATGCGCCGCGCATCGCCCGCAACCTGCTTGAGATGATCTCGATTTCCTACACCATCGCGTTCGGCGACACCCCCTCGCCATCGGCCATCACGCGGCGCCGCCGCGGCGATGTGATCCGCTACATCGAGGAGCACCTGACCGACCCGTCGCTGTCGGTCGAGAGCGTGGCCGAGGGCGTGCATGTCTCCACGCGCTACCTGCGCGCCATCTTCGCGACCACCGGAGAAAAGGCGTCCAGCTACATCCTGCGCCGGCGGCTCGAAGAGTGTGCACGGCGCATGCGCGACCCCGCATGGCGCAGCATGACGTTGATGGAGATCGCGCTGGCGCGGGGCTTCAACAGCGCCGCGCATTTCACCCGCTCGTTCCGCGAGCATTTCGGGGTCAGTCCACGGGAGTTCCGTCGCGCCACGCTGAGCAGCCGGGCGCTGTCGGCGGATTGAAAGCGTCGGCGACCCGGCGCCGTTGACGGCGCCGGGGCCTCGCACCGCTCAGGCGCGCGCCCTGCCGCGCCCGCCGGGCACGAACACCGCCTTGCCGGTGTC
>CAZWDR010000058.1:0-17522 GCA_964632365.1 uncultured Steroidobacteraceae bacterium | reverse complement strand
GCTGATCTACGAGACCACCATCGGCGGCGAGGACGACATGAAGGCCATCGACCAGAAGCAGGATCCTGCGGTCGAGGCGATCAACGCGCGCCTGAAGAACATCCGCTTCGACGCGAAGGCCGGCATCCACCGCTTCGTCGTGGCGTTCCGCCATCGCAGCTTCGCGGAATCGGAAGACCGGCTGCAGATGTACACCCCCGGCGGCGGCCAGGATCGCGTGCTGCGCGTGTCCTCGTTCGAGATCCGCGGCCCGTTCAATGCCACCGGTGTCGGCGAGACGCCGGCGCGCAAGCACATCTTCGCCGCCTGCTATCCGCGCAGCGCCGCCGAAGAGACCGCCTGCGCCCGCGAGGTGATCAGCGGCTTTGCGCGCCGCGCCTATCGCCGCGATGTCGGCGATCGCGACCTCACCGCGCTGATGGGCTTCTACGAGCAGGGCCGCAGGGAGTCAGACTTCGATGCCGGCGTGCGTCGTGCGCTGACCGCGGTGCTGGCGCATCCGGACTTCCTGTTCCGCACCGAGCAGTCGCCGCAGGAACTGCCACCGGGCACCATCTATCGCATCGACGATCTGGCGCTGGCCTCGCGCCTGTCGTTCTTCCTGTGGAACAGCCTGCCCGACGACACGCTGCTGAAGCTCGCCGGCGAGCGCAAGCTCGGCGAGCCTGCGGTGCTGCGCGCGCAGGTTGATCGCATGCTGGCCGATCCGCGCGCGGCCTCGCTGGCGCGCAACTTCGGCGCGCAGTGGTTGAACCTGACCAAGCTGCCGGAGATCACGCCAGACCCTGCAATCTTCCCCTACGCCAGCGGCTCCGCAGACCTGCGCGAGGACTTCGTCGAGGAGATCGCGCTGTTCCTCGACGATGTGTTCCGCAATGGCGGCACGGTGCTCGACCTGCTGTCCTCCGACACCACCTTCCTGAACGAGCGCCTGGCACTGCACTACGACATCAACTCGGTGCGCGGCGACCAGTTCCGCAAGGTGAAGCTCGGCGATCCGCAGCGCTTCGGCCTCCTGGGCAAGGGCGGCGTGCTGATGGCCAGCTCCTACCCGAACCGCACCTCGCCGGTGCTGCGCGGCGCCTATGTGCTCGAACGCATCATGGGCGCACCGATCCCGGCGCCGCCGCCCGCGGTCGAGGCCCTGCCCGAGACCAACGCGAAGAACATGCCCGCCACCGTGCGCGAGCGGCTCGAGATGCACCGGCAGCAGCCGCAGTGCTTCTCGTGCCACGCGGCCATCGACCCGATCGGGTTCGTGCTCGAGGGCTTCGATGCCACCGGCAAGACCCGCCGCATCGACCGCTTCGCGCGCACGGAGATCGACATGCACGGCAAGCTGCCGGACGGCACCGAGGTGCGCAATCCCGGCGAGTTGCGGGCGGCGCTGCTGGCCGATCCGGTGCCGTTCGTGCAGAACGTCACCGAGCGGCTGCTGATCTACGCGCTGGGCCGCCTGGTCGAGGCGCACGACATGCCGATGGTGCGCGAGATCGTGCGTCGCTCGGCGGCAGACAACCATGATTTCAAGGCGCTGATCACCCAGATCGTGATGAGCGACGCGTTCCTGAAGGCCAAGGTGCCAGGCGCCCCCGAGGGCGAGGCCACCAGCTTCCAGGCCGCGGTGGTAAATTGACGCGGAGGCCAGCCATGTACATCACCAAGAAAGCCCTTTCCCGCCGCACCCTGCTGCAGGGCGCTGGCGCCGCCCTGGCGCTGCCGCTGCTCGATGCGATGATCCCCGCCGGCACGGCGCTGGCCAGCAGCGCCGCGAAACCCGCGCCGCGGCTCGGCTTCGTGTACTTCCCGCATGGCGCCATCATCGATTCCTGGTCGCCGAAGCAGACCGGCGCGGACTTCGAGTTCTCGCCCATCCTCAAGCCGCTCGAGCCCTACCGGCAGTACCTCACCGTGGTCAGCGGGCTGCGCAACAAGGGCGGCGAGAGTTCCGATCCGCACGGCATCATGGCCGGCACGTGGCTGTCGTGCCATGGCGTGGCCAACCGCGACGGTGACAAGGGCACCACCGCCGACCAGCTCGCCGCGCGCCATTTCGCCGGCAGCACGCCGCTGACCTCGCTCGAGCTCACCGGTGAAGGCGGCAACGCCACCTGCGGCCAGGGCGCAACCGGCTGCGGCTTCGGCAGCACGGTGTCGTTCCGCACGCCGTTCCAGCCGCTGCCGATGGAAGACAACCCGCGCAAGGTCTTCTACCAGCTGTTCGGCCAGGGCGACACCGGGGATGAGCGCAAGGCCATCCTCGCCGAGACCGGCAGCCTGCTCGACTACGTCATGGACGAGAGCAAGTCGCTGGCCCGCCGCATCGGTCCGGCCGATCGCGCGCGCCTCGATGCCTATCTTGATTCAGTGCGCGAGGTGGAACAGCGCATCCAGCGCCTGGCGGTCAGCAAGAGCCAGACCATGGACCTGCCCAATGCGCCGCAGGGCGTGCCCGATGAATTCGGCGCCCACCTCGATGCGCTGTTCGACCTGATCGCGCTGGCCTGGCAGACCAACCAGACGCAGGTCGCCTCGATGATGATGGCCAAGGAGGTGTCGATGCGCACCTACCCGAACCTGTCGATCACCGAGGCCTTCCATCCGCTGTCGCATCACGCGAACGATGCCTCGAAGATCGAGCGGCTGGTGCGCATCCAGAACTACCACACGCAGGTGTTCGCGAAGTTCATCGACAAGCTGGCCAAGACCGAAGATGGCGACGGCTCGCTGCTCGACCATTCGATCATCCTGTACGGCAGCAACATGTCGAACAGCGACCTGCACAACAACGATCCGCTGCCCAACGCCATCCTCGGCAAGGGCTACGGCCGCATCAAGGGCGGCCAGCACCTGCAGTTCCCGAAAGACACGCCTCACGCCAATCTGCTGCTCACGCTGCTGAACCGCGCCGGCGTGCCGGTCGAAGCATTGGGCAACAGCACGGGCCTGTTCGAGCAGATCTGACGGCGTCCGGCGCGGCGGGCCACCGCGGCGCCACCGTGACAAGGACATTCCATTGCGCATCCCTGCCCTCTCCCGCCGCCGCTTCCTGAATGCGGCGGCACTCGGCTCCGCGGGTGTCGTGCTCGCCGCAAGCCCGATGACCATGCTGGCCCGCGAGGCCCGGGCACGCCTGGCCGCACAACCGCTGGGCAATCGCCTCGCGCTGATCACCGGCGGTGGCGCCAATGTGGTCGCGTTCGGCGCGCCCGAAGGCGCGATGCTGTTCGATGGCGGCCGCCGCGAGCATGCGAAGGCGCTGCTGAAGCTGGCGTTCGATGCGGTGGATGCGAAGAAGGCGCACACGCTGGTCAACACGCACTGGCACCCGGAACAGACCGGCCTCAACGAGACCCTGGGCAAGCAGGGCGCGCGCATCCTCGCGCACGAGAACACGCGTCTGTGGCTCACGCGCCCGATCAATGTCGACTGGCTGCCGAAGCGGCATGAGGCCTTCGCGAAGGCCGCGCAGCCCAATGCCAGCTTCTACACCACCGAGACGGTGCAGTTCGGCGGCGAGGAGATCACCTTCGGCCACCTGGGGCAGGCCCACACCGATGGCGATCTCTATGCGTGGCTGCCGCGCGCCAATGTGCTGATCGCCGGCGGCGTGGTTTCAAACGGCGTCTGGCCGCTGATGGACTGGCGCACCGGCGGCTGGATCGGCGGCCTCGTCGGCGCGCACGACCGCCTGCTGAAGATCGCCAACGACGACACACGCATCATCGGCGCCGATGGCGCACCGATCGATCGCGGCACGCTGCAGGCCCATCGCGACATGCACTTCACCATCTTCGATCGCCTGGTGAAGGAGCTGGTCAAGGGCCACGGGCCCGACGAGGCCCACGCCACCGGCCCGGCGAAGGAGTTCGAGGCCGCCTGGGGCGATTCGCGCCAGTACGTGCTCGATTCCTTCCGCAGCCTGTGGGGCCATTACGCCCCGGACGCCTGACGCCGCAGCGGCCCCGAGCGCCTATAATCCCCCGCGAAACACGGGGGATTTCCAATGCATCTTCGCATGCCGGGCCTTCTGGCCCTGGCCCTGACCGGCTTCGCCAGTGTCGCCGGCGCGGCCCAGTCCGAGGGCGACCTGATCTTCACCACCCAGTGCGCGCTGTGCCATGCACAGGAAGCGGCGCCGGCTGGCCATCCCAACGAGAAGGCGCCGACGCGCGCGCAGCTGCGGGAGTTCAGCGCCGAGGCGGTGCTGACCGCGCTGACCACCGGCAAGATGCAGCTGCAGGGCTCGGTGCTCACCGAGACGCAGCGGCGCGCGGTGTCGGAGTTCGCCACCGGCAAGCTGATCACCTCCACCGCCGCGGCGGCGCAGGTCGCCAACCGCTGCACGCAGAGCCCGCCGATGGGCAACGCGGCCACCGGCCCCGCGTGGAATGGCTGGGGCAATGGTCCGGCCTCCACGCGCTTCGCCGCGAATGGCGGCATCACCGCCGACGACCTGCCCCGCCTGAAGGTCAAATGGGCCTTCGGCTACAGCGGCGTCGCGGCCGCTCGCACGCAGCCCACGCTGGCCGGCGGACGGCTGTTCGTCGGCAGTGACAGCGGCGAGGTGCACGCGCTGGACCCGGCCACCGGCTGCGCGCACTGGAGCTTCAAGGCGGCCGGCGGCGTGCGCACGGCGCCCTCGATCACCCCTTACCGCAATGGCGATCGCAGCGGCCAGGCGGTGATCTTCGGCGACTCGCGCGCCACGCTGTATGCGCTCGACGCCAACACCGGCGAGACGCTGTGGACGCTGAAGATCGATGACCACGCCTCCGCCGGCATCACCGGCTCCCCGGCCGTGCACGACGGCCGCGTGTTCGTCGGCGTGCAGGGCCTGGGCGAGGAGGGTCGCGGCGCCACGAACAACAGTCCCTGCTGCACCTTCCGCGGCAGCCTGGCCGCGGTCGACGTGAACACCGGCCGCCTGCTGTGGAAGACCTACACCATCGACGAGCCGAAGCCGCGCGCGAAGAACGCCGCCGGCGTGCAGATGTGGGGCCCGGCGGGCGGTGCGATCTGGTCTGCGCCGTCCATCGACGTGAAGCGCGGTCTCGTCTATGCCGCCACCGGCAATGGCTACGCCGATCCCGTCCAGCCGATGACCGATGCCGTGATCGCCTTTGACCAGAAGACCGGCAAGGTGGCCTGGCACAACCAGGTGCTGCCGGGCGACCAGTGGGCGATGGGATGTCAGCCGGAGAACCCCGACAACCCGGGCTGCCCCGCGGTGATGGGCCCGGACTACGACTTCTCTGCCACGCCGATCCTCGCCAACGACGGGCGCCGCGACCTCATCGTCGTGCCGCAGAAGTCCGGCATCGTCTTCGCGTTCGATCCAGACGCGAAGGGCAAGCTGCTGTGGAAGACGCAGTTCGGCCAGCCCAGCGGCCTCGGCGGCCAGTGGGGCGGCGCTGCGGATGGCAAGCACTTCTACACCGGCACCAACGGGTTCCACACCGTGCCCGGCGGCGTCAGCGCCATTGCGCTGGCGACCGGAGAGATCGCCTGGCAGGCACCGCCGCAGCCACTGGCCTGCGGCGCCGCACGCCAGGGCTGCGGCGCCGGGCAGGGCGCGGCGGTCACCGCGATTCCCGGCGCGGTGCTCAGCGGCTCGCACGATGGCGCGCTGCGCGCGTATTCCACGCGCGACGGCAAGGTGATCTGGCAGTACGACGCCAACCGCGACTACACCACCGTGAATGGCGTGAAGGCCAATGGCGCCAGCATGGATGGCCCCGGCCCGGTGATCGCCGGCGGCATGATGTTCCTGAATGCCGGCTACGGTGGGCTGGTCGGTCGCCCCGGCAACGTGCTGCTGGCCTTCGAACTGGAGTAGCCGGCCACGGATGAGGTCACCGCACGTCGGCGCGTGACCTCATCCATGCATATCGGGCGCTTCAGCCGCCCTGGTCAGACAGCAGCGAGCGCAGCATCCACGCCGTCTTCTCATGCAGCTGGATGCGCTGCGTGAGCAGGTCGGCGGTGGCCTCGTCGCCACCCTTCTCCACCACCGGGAACAGCGAACGGGCCGTGCGCACCACGGCCTCGTGCCCTTCCACCAGCTGGCGCACCATGTCGGTGGCCTTCGGCACGCCGACGGTCTCCTCGATGGAACTGAGCTTCGCGAAATCCGTGTAGGTGCCGGGCGCGAACTCGCCCAGCGAGCGGATGCGCTCGGCAATCAGGTCGACCGCCGTCCACAGCTCGTTGTACTGCGTCTCGAACATCAGGTGCAGGGTCTGGAACATCGGACCCGTCACGTTCCAGTGGAAGTTGTGGGTCTTCAGGTAAAGCGTGTAGGTGTCGGCCAGGAAATGGCCGAGCCCCGCCGCGATTTCCGTGCGGTCCTTCTCCGGGATACCGATGTCGATCTGCATGGCCATGTTGAGCTCCGTTCAGCCGGGAAGTGCGTCCCAGTACTCTTCCATCTTCTTGCGCTGCGCGGCATCCGGCAACCGCCCGCGCGCCGCCGCCTGGTTGTCCTCCAGGTGCGCCATCGTCGTGGTGCCCGGAATGGTGGCCGTCACGGCCGGATGCGACACGATGTACTTCAGGAAGAACTGCGCCCAGGTCGTCGCGCCGAACTCCGCCGTCGCCCACTCCGGCACGGCCTTGCCCGCCACGCGCGGGAAGAAGCTGCGGCCGCGGCCGCCGAACGGCACGTTGATCAGCACCGCCACGCCCTGGTCCTGCGCGAGCTTCAGCACGGTGTCGGCCGCGCCGCGGTTGCCGATGGAATAGTCCACCTGCACGAAGTCCGGCTTGTGCGTGCGCATCGCCTGCATGATCGGATCGTACTGGTTGTCCGTCGACGTGCTCATGCCGGTGTAGCGGATCTTGCCCGCCTGCTTGTATTCCTTGATGTGCGGCATCAGCGTGTCCATGCCGTTCAGGTTGTGGATCTGCATCAGGTCGAGCTTGCTGACCTGCAGCTGCCGGAACGACACATCCAGCACCGCCTTGCCGTCGGACACATCGCCACTCATCGGCGTCTTCGTGGCCAGGAAGAACTTGTCACGGTTGCCGATATCGGCCAGCAGCTTGCCGATGACCTCCTCGGAGGTGCCATACACGCGCGCGGTGTCGATCACCGTGCCACCCATGCCCGGCATCGCCGTCAGCACGCGCTTCAGCTCCGCCAGCTCCTCGGCGGCCGTCACGCCATAGGCATTGGTGCCGGTGCCCACCACCGGCAGCCGCTCGCCGGTCGATGGGATGGGCTTGGTGATCAGCGCGCCCTGGGAAGCTGCCGCGGCAAAGGCCGGTCCCGCTGCCATCGCCACACCGGCCGCCACACCGGCCTGGATGACGCGTCGACGTGAAATTTCCCTGTCGTGGTTGCCGTTCATGCTGCTCCCCTTGAGATTGAATGGCGAAAGAACGCTTGAGATGGACCCCGGCGCCGGCGTGCAAGTTCCGTCGCGGTGGCGATCACAATCATTGTGCGGCCACCGGGCCAGGAGGTGGCTGGTCCTGCGGCCACAGCAGCCACATCGCGCCATCCGCGCGCATGCGCCCCGCGGCATCACCCGCCGCATCACCCATCCCCCAGAACAGGTCCGCGCGCAGCGCGCCGCGGATCGCGCCGCCGGTGTCCTGCGCCAGCATCAGGCGCTGCAGCGGCGCACCCTCCACCGGATCGGTGGTCGAGAGGAACAGCGGCGCGCCCAGCGGCAGCAGGCGCGGATCGATGGCCAGCGACCGGCCGGCGGTCAGCGGCAGGCCCATTGCGCCCTGCGGACCGATCGAAGGATCACCCAGCGGCTGCTCGCGGAAGAACACCACGCTGGGATTGGTGTGGAACACCTCGGCCTGGCGATCCGGGTTCAGCGTGAGCCAGTTGCGGATCGCCGGCGCGGTCACCTGCTCCACCGTGAACACCCCCTGCTGCACCAGGTAGCGACCGATGGCGCGATAGGGATGGCCGTTGACGTCCGCGAAGGCCACGCGGATCACGCTGCCGTCCGGCAGCTGCACGCGGCCGGAGCCCTGGATCTCGAGGAAGAATGCATCGGTGGGGCTGTCCACCCAGACCAGTTCCTTGCCGGCCAGCACACGCCCGTCGGCGAGCTGCGCGCGGTCGGGATAGGGCACGATGCGCCGCCCCTGCAGCCGGCCGCGGATGCGCTCGCCCTGCAGCGCCGGATACAGCGCCCCGAGTTCCACTGTGACGAGGTCATCCGGCACGCCGTACAGCGGCGTCTGGAACACCCCGCCGCGGCGGCGTGAACCGCGCAGCACCGGCTCGTAGTAGCCGGTGACGAGGCCCGTGTCCTCGCGCGTCGCCGCGGTGTCGGGGTCCACCAGCACGATGCGCAGCGGCCGCAGGCGCGATTCGATCAGCCGTCTCTGCCCGGCGGCGTCCGCGCGGGCGATGCCGCGGGCCGCGGCGCAGAAGTCCCGCCAAGCCGCGGGCATGCGCGTGCTGCCGCAGCTGGCCAGCATGGCCGGCCAGGCCGCAGTCAGGTCATCGCCGGCCCAGCCGGGAAGCTGATCCCAGGCCGCCGGCTGGTAGCGCAACACGGGCGGTGCCGGCTGCGGTGCGGGCTCCACCACAGGACCGGGAGACCGAGGCACCGGGCCGGACGGCGGCGGGACGCGGGGCGCCACGCAGCCCGCGATCACCAGCGTGGCGGCGAGCCATGTCGACCGCCTCAGGCCACGACGCATGCGCATCACGGCGCCGGCGCGCGCAGGTCCTGCACGACCTCGCCGCCCGCGCCGATCTCCGCCTCGTGCGCGGCGTCGCGCCAGGACTCGGCCACGCCGGCCTCGATCCATTCGCGCACCACCGGTTGCGCCAGCAGGCGCTCCACATAGGACATCGACTCGCGCGGCAGTGGCAGGGAATAGGTCTGCACCCGCGAGGCCACCGGGGCGAAGAAGGCATCCACCGCCCCGAAGGCCCGGCCACCGAGGAATGGCCCGCCATGGCGCATCAGCCCATCGGTCCAGAGTTCGGTCAGACGCTGCAGGTCCGCAGCCAGCGATGCATCGATCTGGCGCAGGCGCACGCGCACGCCCACCGACATCGAGCACTGGCTGCGCAGCGCCATGAAACTGCTGTGCATCTCGGCGGCGGCGCTGCGCGCCCAGGCGCGCGCGGTCGCATCCTGCGGCCACACTCCCGCATGACGCTCGGCCAGGTATTCCGTGATGGCCAGCGAATCCCACACCTTCACCGCGCCATCCACCAGCAGCGGCACACGACCGGTCGGCGAGAAGTGCCGGAAGCTCCCCTCCCCATGGTTCAGGTGAAAGGGTTTCAGGTGTTCGGTGAACGGGATGTCGAGCGCGCGCATCAGCACCCACGGGCGCATCGACCAGGACGAGTAGTTCTTGTTGCCGATATAGAGCGCGTACATGCCGGCCACTATAGTCGAGCCTGCACCGCGGCGGCGATGTCAGCCGCGCCGCGTCGCGCACTGCGCGCGCGGATCAGACCTGCCCGCGGACCTTCTTCAGCCACCAACGGAAGCCCACCAGCAGGAAGCGCCAGTCCCTGAAGAACTCCGGCGGTTTGCCTTCGAACGCGTGCCCGATGAACTGCAGGATCCAGCCCATCGCAAACAGCAGCAGCGCCGGAATGCGCAGCGGCGCGACGAACACTGCCGCAACCCCCAGCGCCAGCGACAGCACGATCATCGGAATGCCGATCGTATGGCAGGCGCGGTTCACCGGATGCTGGTGACTGTGCTCATAGCGGACAATCCAGTCGTCACGCGTCGACGCTCGTGGCATGAATCCCCCGTGTGCCCGCTGCCTCGAGGTCTCTGGCCGGGCCGCGGGCAAGTTCTACAGAACGGCAGCGGGCGGCGCAAGCCGTGCCGCGGCACGCAGCTTCGCGCGCAGCGACCACGATTCCCGTTCGCTGCAGGGCGCCCGCTTCAACTGCAGAGCGCTGTGCGCTTATCGACCCCGGCCATCGACGTGCTGGCTCTCCAGCGCCCTGGGGTCAACGCCCTCCAGACAATTCACATTGACGGCAATGACCTGCGAACCATCCGGCGCGCTGCCTTCCGCGTAGCTCTCAACACCGCAGGTGCGACAGAACAGATGCCGGATGGTCTGCGAGGCGAAGCGGTACTCGGTGACCGCGTCGGCGCCCGACGTCAGTTCGAAGTTGCCGGCCGGCGTGAAGGCGAGCACGAACCCCAGTCGCTGGCAGCGCGAGCAATTGCAGGTCATCGTGTTGCCGAGGTCCACCTCGACGTCATAGCAAACGGCGCCACACTGGCATGAACCCTGATATCTGGTCATCGACAGCCCTCCTGTGTTCTGACGTGGGCATTGCGGCCCGCGCGGCCCGAAGGTCACGGACCTGACGTGATCTCGTCATACCCCTGGTTCAGGAACTGCACCAGGCAAAAGCCATGGCCGAATGGATCGGCCATCCGCGCCAGCCTTCCCCATGTCTCGGTCGAGACAGGATGCTCGAGCTGCGCGCCCGCATCCAGCGCGCGCTTCACCGCCGGCTCGATGTCCTCCACGACGAAGTCCAGATGGACCGGGGTCCAGTGACGACGGTAGTCACGACCCGTGTCGGCGGACGCGGTCGCCCGGGTGCCCTGCTCCTTCTCGAGCAGGTAAATGCGTGAGGAGCCCCCGGCGAGCTCCACGCCCGACATGCCAAACCTTCTTGCCACGGCCAGATCGAATGCGGTGGTGAAGAAGGCCTCTGCCCGCTCCAGGTCCTCCACATCGATATTGACCAGCAGCTCCAAGCTACTTGCGGGCCTTCTTTTCCTTCTTGGCGGCGCGCTTTTCCTCGAGCGTCTTGCCGGCCTTCTTCTTGGTTTCCTTCTTCCGGTCCATACCCTTGCTCATGGAGGTGCTCCTGCCTGAATCTTTGGAAAAAACGCGTGGAATGTCCGCGGCGAGTGTGTGCGCAGCCCCCGCGGCGATCAAGCCCGGCGCTCAAGGCAACGGATGAGCGCGGTCTTTGTCGCCGTCCTTCTGCATCGCCGGCGACACGCCAAAGTCCAGCGCGAACACATCCTCCGGTCCGTCATCCTCATCCACATGCTGCCCGATGCGGGTGAAGCCGAGCCGTTGTGCGATCGCCTGCGATGGCAGATTGCCTGGCGCAATCGTCAGCACGAAGCGGTTCACGCCATGAACCTCGCGGGCCCAGCGCATCATCCCTTCCGCGGCTTCCCGGGCATAGCCATTGCCTCGATGCGCGGGAAACACGGTAAAGCCGAATTCCACCGCACCCGGGCTCCATGGATCCAGATACTCAGGTCCGGGCCGGGTATGGAAGCCGATGTATCCGACCATCTGCCCGGTGGCGCGCAGCGCCATGGCCCGCAGCAGCCATGGCTGCAACGTCGGGTCGGCCTCGAGCTGCTGCAACCTCAGCGCCAGCAGCCGCTGGTTGTCGGGCCAGGTCCCCGGCACTGACAGGCGGATCAGCGAGGCCGCCGCCCCGATCCGCCCACCCAGCGAGGCACGCAGGAATGCTGGCGTCATCGTGGTGAGGTCCAGCCGGGCGGTCGAGATCCGCGTGACCATCTGCTCAGGGTCCAATGCGGCGCTCCTGCGCGTCGAACAAATGCAGCCTGTCGACTGGAAGCTGCAGCCCGATGGTGCTGCCCACCGGCAGCCGCGCATCGCCGCCCCGTACCCGCACCGCGAGTTCCGCGCCATCGCCGAGCCGGGCATGGATGATCCGCGCCTCGCCGAGGTCCTCGACATGCCTCACCGTGGCCGGCAGGCCTTCCTTCGCCAGGAGGATGTCCTCCGGCCGGATGCCCAGCATCGCGGGTTGGCGGCGGCCAGCGGCACCCGGCAGCGCGACTTCATCACCTGGCAAAGCGACGGCCGCTCCCGCCGATGCGACGGCTTCAGCCGGCAAGTCGACGCGATCCCCGGACCGCAGCACCGCCGTGGCGCCGCCAGCCTCCATCGCCGTCACCTGCAGGAAGTTCATGCCCGGGCTGCCAAGGAATGCCCCCACGTAACGCGTGGCCGGCCGGTGATACAGCTCATGCGGCGGCCCGACCTGCTCGATGTGCCCGTTGTTCAGCAGCACCATGCGGTCGGCCAGCGACATCGCCTCGGTCTGGTCATGCGTGACATAGATCATCGTCGCGCCCAGCGAGCGGTGCAGCGCGGCGATCTCGAGACGGGTATGGGCGCGCAGCGCCGCATCCAGGTTCGACAGCGGCTCGTCGAACAGGAACACCGCGGGCTCGCGCACGATGGCCCGCGCGATGGCGACCCGCTGGCGCTGCCCGCCCGACAGCTGCGCGGGCCGGCGCTGCAGCAGCGGTTCGATCTGCAGCATCTGCGCCACGCGCGCGACCCGGTCCGCGATGTCCTGCCGCGACGATCGGGCCAGCCTCAGGCCGAACGAGATGTTCTCGCGCACGGTCATGTGCGGATACAGCGCATACGACTGGAACACCATCGACACGCCACGCTCCGACGGCGGCAGGTCCGTGACGTCGCGGTCGCCGATCCGCACACGCCCGGCGCTGACGGCCTCGAGCCCCGCGATCATTCGCAGCAGCGTCGACTTGCCGGACCCCGACGCACCGACGAACACCACGAACTCGCCGCTGTCGATGCGCAGGTCCACCTGCCGGATCACTTCGGTGGCGCCGTAGCGCTTGGCGACGTTCTGCAGGTGCACGGATGCCATTCGTTCTATCCCTTCACGGCGCCGGCCGTGAGTCCCGCCACGAGCCGGCGCTGGAACACCAGCACCAGCACGATCAGCGGCACGGTCACAATGGCCGATGCAGCCATGATGTTGCCCCAGGGCAGTTCATGCTCGCTCGCCCCGGTGATCAGCGCGATGGCCACCGGCACCGTGCGCTGCGTGTTGCTGAGCGTGAAGCTCAGCGCGAACAGGAACTCGTTCCACGCCGCAATGAACGCGAGCAGGCCAGTGGCCACGATGGCTGGCCCCATCAGCGGCAGGAAGATGCGGGTGACCAGCACCCAGGGCGTGGCGCCGTCCATGATCGCCGCCTCCTCGATCTCCACCGGCAACTCGCGCATGAACGCGGTGAGCACCCACACCGTGAACGGCAGCGTCAGGATCAGGTTGCTGAACACCAGCGCCAGCAGGCTGTCGTAGAGACCGAACAGGCGCACGACCTCGAACAGCCCCGACAGCACGGCCACCTGCGGAAACATCGAGACGCCGAGGATGGTATAGAGCAGCAGCCTGCGGCCCGCGAAGCGCACGCGCCCGAGGGAATAAGCCGCCAGCACGCCCAAAGCCAGCGACAGCAGCACCACCGCGCTGGCCACCATGACCGAATTGAGGATGTTGCGCGCGAACGGCTGCCCCTGCATCACCGCGCGATAGTTCGCCAGCGTCGGGTCCGAGGGCCACCACGCCGGATCGAACAGCTGCGCACTGGGACGGAACGAACTCACCAACGCATAGTGGAACGGGAACAGCAGGAACAGTGCCAGCGCGACCCACAGGGCGATCAGGCCAATGCGCCCCGCGGCGCGCTGCCATCTGCGTGCGCTCATCGCGCGTTGCCCAGCGGCCGCAGCACGGCCACGTACAATGCCGTGACCACGACGATGATCGCGAACAGCGCCGTGGACGACGCGGAGCCATACCCCACGTCCTGGAACGACACCAGCTGCTCGCGCGCATGCACCGAGAGGGTCATCGTGGCCTCGCTGGCACCGGTGAGCACATAGGCCAGATCGAACATGCGCAGTGCATCGAGCAGCCGGAAGATCACCGCCACCACCAGGGCCGGCCGGATCAGCGGCAGCGTGACGCGGAAGAACAGGCGCACCGGACCAATGCCATCCACCCGCGCCGCCTCATAGCAGTCCCGCGGCAACGTCTGCAGCGCCGCGAGCACCAGCATCGCCACGAATGGCGTCGCCTTCCACACGTCGACCGCGACCAGCGACGCCATTGCCAGCTCCGGATTGCCGAGCCAGGCCATCGGCGCGTCGATGATCCCGACCCGCAACAGCACATCGTTCACGACGCCGAACTGGTCATGCAGCATCCACGCCCACATCTTCGCCGACACCACCGTGGGAATCGCCCACGGCACGAGCATGGCCGCGCGCATCAGGCCGCGGCCCGGCAGGTGCGCGTTCACCGCCAGTGCGATCAGCACGCCCAGCACAGTCTCGATGGACACCGACACCACGGCGAACACCAGCGTGTTGCGCAACGCCCGCAGCCACAGCGGATCGGTCAGCACGCCATACCACTGGCCATCCACCGGCGTCAGGAAGTTCGCCACGCCGATGAACTCGTACGCGGACAGATCGATCAGCGTCGCGTTCGTGAAGCTGAAGAACAGCGTGCGCAGCAGCGGCCACGCCGCCACCAGCGCCAGCACCACCAGCATCGGCATGAGGAACAGCCACGCGGAGCGCACCTGCTGACGGTTCGCGGCGCCGGTCAAGCTCCTACCACCTCGCCCGATGCCGGATGCGCTCGAGCGCGCGGCGCAGCCGCGCCATCCCTTCCGCCGCGTCGACGCGCCCGGACAGCACCGCATGCACGGATTGCCAGATCGCCGCGGACACCTGGTTGTAGTGCGCGCCGGTCTGGCGCGCGGGCCGCGGCAGCGCCTCCATGAACGAGGGCAGCAGCGTGCCGAAGAACGGGTTCGCCGCGAGGATCTCCGCGTCCTCGTACAGCGCGGGCAGCGTCGGATTGTAGGCACCGCGGATGGCGCGCTCCTTCTGCACCTGCGCGCTGGTCAGATGGCGAACCAGGTCCATCGCCGCCTCCGGATGCCGTGAGTATCGCGACACCGCCAGCTGCCAGCCACCCAGCGTGCCCGCATGTCTTCCTTCCGGTCCGCCTCTCGGGAGCGCCACCACGCCGACCTTGCCGCGCACCGGGCTGTCCTCGCCCTGCGCCAGCGCCCATGCATACGGCCAGTTGCGCATGAATACCGCGTTGCCGGTCTGGAACACCCCCCGTGAGGCTTCCTCGTCATAGTTCAGCACGCCGCGCGGCGAGATCGTGCCCACCCATCCTGCCGCAAGGCGCAGTGCCTCGATGGCCTGCGGGTCATCGGCCACGATGCGGCCATCCTCATCGATGAAAGATCCGCCGCCATGGGATGCGACCCATTCGAGCGCGTCGCAGGTCAGGCCCTCATACGGTTTGCCCTGGAACACCAGGCCCCAGAGACCCTGGTGGCCTCCCGCACGCTCACGCTGCTGGATGGTGCCCGCGATGTGGGTCAGCTGCGCCCAGGTCTGCGGCGGTTCGAAGCCATGCTTGCCGAGCAGATCGCTGCGGTAGTAGAGCAGCCCCGCATCCACGTACCACGGCACGGCCACGAGGCGCCCATCGACGGTGTTGTTCTCCACCAGCGCCGGGAAGTGATCGGACACGCGATCGGCGAAGGCCGGGCCAAGGTCGGCGAGATGCGCGGCCAGCATGCCGGGCCACACCACGTCGACCTGCAGCACGTCGATCTCGGCCGATCGCGAAGCGAGCAGCTGCACATACAGCGAGAAGCGATCGCTGCTCGAATTCGGTGTGTTGACGATCGAGACGGTGTTGCCCGTCTGTTGCGCCCATTGCTGCGCGGCCTCGCGGCACAGCGCCAGTTCCACTCCCAGCGCACCGCAGGCCACGGTGATGCGGGCCCCTGCTGCCCTCGCGTGCGGCGCGGACAGCGCGAGGACGAGCATCAGCAGCGGCAGAAGGATTCGCGATGGCCGTGACTGCGGCACTTCGCCCCCTGTCGTTCAACGGATCAGCAGCCGATGATCAGGGCCTCGCGCGGATGTGTCCAGTGCGAACCGCGAGAAGCCGCTCGTAGACAGCCAGATCGCCGCCCGAGAAACAGCAGAATGTCACTTCGCGGATGCTCTGGTCCTTTGCCAGAAAGCTGGTGACCGACTCCACGGCCACCCGTGCCGCCTGCTCGATGGGATAGCCATAGACTCCAGTGCTGATGCTCGGGAAGGCCAGCGTTTGCACTTCGTTTGCCACGGCCAGTTCAAGCGTTCGCCAGTAGCAGGAAGCCAGCACCTCCCGCTCGCCCGCGACGCCTCCCTGCCAGATGGGTCCGACGGTGTGGATCACGTGCCTTGCCGGCAGTTGATGGCCGCCGGTGATCTTCGCATCCCCGGGATTGCAGCCGCCGAGCAGCCGGCATTCCGCCAGCAGGCCGGGGCCGGCAGCGCGGTGGATGGCGCCATCGACGCCGCCGCCGCCCAGCAGCGAGGGATTCGCGGCGTTGACGATGGCATCCAGCGCGAGTCTGGTGATGTCAGCCTGGACGGCGCGTATGCGCATTGCACTTCCTCTTCAGCCGGACGCACGGGGCAGGCTCGACTCACCGTGACGCACCCGCTTCAGAATCACCATGCGGCCGGGCGCGAGATCGGGCGGCTCAGCCCCTCCGGTCGTTGCCACAGCTCCAGCATAGCTCGAACGAGTCGGGATTTTCCGCGTGGCACTGCGGGCAACTCCACGGCGCCAGTTCGATCTTGCTGTCGATTGTGGCCAGGGTGTCCTCGACCAGTCGACGCGCGGCTGCGTAATCCGTGTCGCGTGTGACCCAGATCTCCGCTGGGGGACGAAACTCCGGCACCGCCGAATAGCCCGAATGCTCGTTCTGCGTGATGGCTTCAATCCCGTGGTGGTTCAGGGCGTCGCGCACCAGCACTGTTTCGCTGACGACATTGGAACTGAAGACTTTTCGCATGTGGGGGGTCTCCTCCTCAGGAAGCGCGAGACACCGGGTCGCGCTCACGCCGGGCCGCCGTCCCGCCGGAAGAGCAACGGCTGCGGCGCCGCTTGCGCGCAACCTGGATACTGAACCACGCACTGCTCGCTGCATGCAGCATAACCCGCGACGACGGGATTACCGCCCTTGACCGGGCTCCTGGCGCCCCGATGTTGCCGGCTTCTTCTTCCCGCCGGGCGCCTGCACCCAGCCTTTGCTCTTCCAGACCGCCCACACGGCCATCGAGTGCCCGTGACCGAGTTGGTGCTTCGCCTTCAGCCAGGAAACAAGTTCCGCGGCTTTCATCGTCGACGAGTAAACCCCGTCCTGCTCGGCGTCCGTCTTGAGCTGCTGCGCGGTCCGTCCTGTCCTGGACTGGATGGCAGCGAGATAGGCTTCAAAGGTCACTTTCCGGGTCCCTCCGCGATTTCAGGCTGACCACACATGTTCTCAACTGATCGTACCGTGCGTTCGCATTCAGCAGCCCGCGGGCGCCTTCAGAGCCCACCTGACCACCAATCTCAGCGACGGCGCGCGCGCCGCGGCAGCCAAGCCCCTCAAGACCTTTGAGCCCCCTGCGGACCAAACGCGCGCTTCAGACCAAACCAGCAGACTCCAGCAATGAACAGCAGGAAGAACGAGAAGACCGTTCTATACCAGGTCTCTGGAGAGGAACCATTGACTGCCAAGTGATAGATCGCTGTTCCGATGGCGGTCCCGGATGCGAACCTGGCTGACGGCCAAATGACGCTCTTCATGTCCTGCGGCTCCTTCAGTGAAACTCCATCCGCCACGTTTCTCTGCTTCCCCGTTCACATGGGCGAC
>CAZWDR010000057.1:0-17797 GCA_964632365.1 uncultured Steroidobacteraceae bacterium | reverse complement strand
ACACCGCTATCTGACGAACGGATCCTCGAGCAGCCGCGCAACGCAATCCTTCGCTAGCGGCCGGCCGGGCAGCGTTCCACACACGCATGCGCGCGACTATCGCACAACCATCCCGCGCCTCGCCGCGCTACCTCCCGCCGAAATCCCGGCGCACGCGCCGGATCGCCATCCAGCTGCCGGTCACACAGACGGCTGTCACACCGCCGAGCAGCAGCATCGTCACCACATCCCACAGCGGCCGGCTGCGCAGCCCGCGGAAGTCCAGGCTGTGCAGCCCCTGCGTGATCCACCGCGCGGTTTTCGCATCGCCATCCACCACGCGCACCTGGCCGCTGGCCGGATCCAGGTACACATGCGTGCGATCGTCATCGTCCAGCACGGCACGCCATGCAGGCAGCGCCACGTCGCGCTTGTGGCCGTAGTAGTACGCGTCCTCGCGGGTGATCAGGTCGAGCGCGCGCACCGGCGTGTCGAGGCGCGCGAATGCAGCGCGGGCCTGCGCCTCTTCGATGTGCGAGGGCTGGCCTGACGAATCGACGCGCACGCTGGACCCATCCGCGCGCATCAGCAGCACGTGCAATCGTCCGCCGAAGGGTGCGGCGCGCATCTGGCGGAAGTCACCGGATGCCATCGTCGAAGGTGCCGATGCCAGCAACGCATGCAGGTCCGCAGCCGGCGGGGCGCCGAGCATCTGCGTGCGCACCCGCGCGGATGCATCGCCGCCCGCGAGAAATCCCCACGGCGTCATCGTCAGCAGGCCGCTGAATACCCACGTGAGGACCAGCACACCGAACACCAGCCCGGCGATGTGATGCCAGTACCACCACCCGCGGAACGGCGAAGCCAGCTTGCCGCTGCGATCTCGGCGCAGCCGCGCGATGCCGACGTAGATCCCGGTGGCTGCCAGGAAGGCGCCGATCACGGAGGTCCAGATGACCACCTGCGTCCACACCGCTCCATGCTGACGCAGCGCGGTGGGATACAGCCAGTGCGGGATCGCGCCGAGCCACGCCAGCACCCGTTCGCGCCGGTTGGTGTCGAGGAACACCTCGCCGCTGCGGCCGCTGACATACAGCTCGGTGCCTGCGGCATCGTCCAGCGCAAAGTGATGCACGGGCGCATTGCGCCGCGCGGCCTGCAGGGTCCACTGGTCGATCTCCACCTCGCCGAGCCAGCGCGGCGTGGACGATCCGCCGATGTCACGCTGCCGTGCATGCGCCGCGGCGATGCGCTGCAGATCCCCGCGCGTGAACGTGCTGACCGGCTCACCGGTCGCCAGATCCACCGGCGCTGCGCCACCGGCGCGCAGCACGGCGCGCCCGTCGAGCATCTCGATGGTGAACGACCCCAGCGGTGCATCCGCCGGCGGCAACGCATGGGGATGACAGCATCCCTGCAGCCGCAACGGCGCAAGGCCGGCCAGACGCTCCTGCTGCGTCAGCTCCGGCATCGCCTGGTACATCATCACGAAGCCCGACAGGCACCACAGCGCCATCAGCAGGCCCACCGCCACGGCGAGGTAGCGGTGGATGAACAGGATCACGCGCAGCATGGGCTGCCAGCTTGCCCTGCGCGGCTCAGAACGAATAGCTGTACTTCACATGCAGCGTGCGCGGCACGCCGAGGTTGCGGTACATCACCGGCGATCCGCCCTGGTTGAACGAACGGATGCGGGTGGCGTAGTCGGTGTCGAGCAGGTTCTCCACCCGCAGGCCGACGCGGTGGTGGCCGCCCTGGCCATCCGGCAGCCAGTGCGCACCGAGGTTCGCGATGACGTCCTTGCCGTAGGTCTGCTGCGGCAGGCCGCCCACATTCGTGTACATCGTGCCAACGTACTTCAGCGCAATGTCGGCGCCCCAGGGCTGCCCCTGCGGCGCGAACGACAGGCCCAGCTTCGCGCTCTGCCGCGGGCGGTTCTGCAGCTGCCGGCCATTGGGGCCGAGCTCGCGGCTGTAGAGATAGCTGAGGTCGAACTGCAGGGCGCCGGTCAGCGCGCCGCGCAGCAGCGCCTCGCCGCCCGACACCTTCACCGTGTCATCGATGTTCACGAACACGCCGCTGAAGCCGGGCGGCGGGGCCGAGTCATCGCTGGTGATCAGGTTCGTGACGCGGCGGCGCCAGCCGGTGAGCTGCCAGCCGAGCTCGCGCCGGAAGGCCGGCACGGTGCCGCCGACGGCGACGTTGATGTTGAAGCTCTCCTCGGGCTCGAGGTCGGGGTTGCCGCGCGTGTCGTCCGGCTCGATGCCATACAGCTGGTAGGCATCGGGCAGCAGGAACGAGGTGCCGAGCGTGCTCTCCACATACAGCCGGTCGGTGAAGCGGAACACGCCCGATGCGCTCCACACGGTGGCGGTGGCGCCGCCGGCATCGTTGTAGCGCACGCCGGCCGCGAAGTGCGCCCGCGTCGACAGGTCATCGGTGGTGCGGATCTGGCCGTACACCGCGTGGGTCTTCTCGGTCAGGCCGTCGATGCGCAGCACCTCGTCGGTGCCGCGGTAGTTCTGGAAGTCATATCCCAGGTGATATTCGAGGCCGCGCCCCAGGTCGAAGCGCGTCGCGGCGCCCACGCCATAGTCGCGGAAGCCCCAGTACGCGCTGGCGGCCGGATCGGTGGCGGGGTAGTAGTCGGTATCCCAGTCATGGAAGTAGCCCTTCACGAAGACGTCGAAGCCCTCGCGCGGCGAATAGTCCAGGCGACCCGACAGCACTTCCACATCCCGCTCGTTGACGTTGGTGCTGCTGGGGCTCGGATAATCCAGCGCCGCCTCGGTGTGCACGCCCTGCAGCGTCAGGCGCAGGTCCTCGCCGAGATCCACGCCGTAACGCAGGCCGAAGTTCTTCACGTCGTACTCGCGCTTGCGGCTGGTCGAGGTGGCCGTATAGGCGTCATAGAGTTCGTAGCCGTCCGACTTGTCCAGCGATGCCCAGCCGGTGAGCTGGTGGACACCCATGGCCCCCCGCAGGTGGCCGTCCACATGCACGCCATTGCGGGTGTCGGTGCCGAGGCTCACACCCCCGCCGGGCTGGCCGGAGAAGCCGCGGGTCACCACGTTGATGACACCGGCGGAGGCCTGGGTGCCATAGAGCACGCCCTGGCCGCCCTTCAGCACCTCAATGCGCTCGATCATGCTCGAGGGCAGGGTGTCGGCCGGGCTGGTGGAGTTGTAGAGCCGGTTGTTGATGCGGACGCCGTCCACGGTCCACAGCACATCGGATGTGCGCGAGCCCTGCAGCGCGACGGTGGAGTAGCTGAACGGACCGGCCTGGGTGGCCACGAACGCCCCCGGCACCAGCATCTCCACCGCCTGGGTCAGGTCGACGAAGCCGTGGTTGCGCACCTGCTCGGCGGTGACGATCTCCAGGTCATTGCCGTAGCGCGAGAGCTCCAGCGGCGTGGTTTCATCGAGGCTGCCGGCGACGATGATCTCGGCCAGCTCCTCCTCCGCGGGCGTCGCGGCGGCATGCGCCAGCGAGCTGCAGACGGCGGCGGCGACGGCAGACAGGGCAGTAACGCCCGCGACGGGCAGTCGGCGGTGCACGGACATGGATGATCCCCCGATCGTTCAGGACAGTTGATCGGGGGATGTTCGGGCCGGCGGGGGAGCCCGCCAAGCCCGGAACGGTTGCCGGAACGGTTGTTCCGGGCCCGTATCAGGGGTTCAGCGACTCCGGGGCGACCCAGCCGCCGCCCAGTGCGACGAACAGGTTCACTGCCGTGGTCAGGCGCTGCAGGCGTGCCTGCGACAGCGAATCACGCGCCTGGTACAGCGCGCGCTGCGATTCGAGCAGCTCCTGCAGGTTCGCCGATCCTTCGCGATATTCCAGGTCCGCCAGTTCCAGGGCGCGCTCCGCCTGGGCCAGGGTGGCCTGCTGGCTCTCCTCGGCCCGCTGGTTGGCGACCGCGGTCGCCAGCGCATCATCCACCTCCTTCAGGGCCTGGCGGATGGTCTGCGCATAGGTCAGCAGTGCGATGTACTCGTTCGACTCGGCGTTGAGCACGTTGGTGCGGCGCTGTCGGAAGTTGAAGATGCTCTCGGCAATCGACAACGCACCCTGCACCGAGAAGGTGCGCGCATCGGTCAGCGAGAACAGCTCCTGTGACCCCGTGTTGCCGCTGGCGCTGAGCGACAGGGTGAGCGGGATCAGGCTGCCGCGTGCCACTGCGAGGTTCGCCCGCGCGGAGATCATGTCCAGCTCCGCGGCGGCCATGTCCGGCCGGCGCAGCAGCAGGTCCGAAGGCGCCCAGGGGGCGATCTCGGGCACCGCGAGGAGGTCGATGGGCTCGCCGTCGAGCCGGAACTCCTGCGGCGTCACACCCAGCAGCAGGCCGAGCGTCGTCTCGGCCTGGCGCATCTGGTTCTCGAGCGGGATCAGGTTCGTGCGCTGCTGCAGCACGGACGTGGTCTGCTGCGTGAGGTCATATTCACGCACCACGCCATTGTCGTAGCGCGCCTGCACGATGCCCAGCACCTGCTCGGCGATGTCGAGGTTCTGCCGCGCGATGTCCACGCGCGAGCGGATCGACAGCAGGTTGAAGTAAGCCCGCGTGACATTCGCGGACAGCGTGATGCGGGCCAGATCCGTGTCGTACTTCGTGCCGATGAACTGCGCGATCTGCGCGCGGTACCGCGCGGCGTTGGCGCCGAACAGGTCGAAGTTGTAGCTGGTCGAGAGACCCACCGAAGTTGAATCGCTGGTGATCTCGGGGACCTGGTTGCCGCCGCTCTCCGTGCGGCCGGTGCGCGCGCTCAGGCTCAGGTCGGGGAACAGGTCATCGCGGCTGCGGCCGAAGTTGCGTTCGGCCTGCTCCAGTCGCTGCTCGGCGATGATCAGTGTCGGGCTGTCGCGCAGCGCCCGCTCGATCAGCTGGTCGAGCACCGGCGAGTTGAAGCCCTTCCACCAGTCGGTCTGCACGCTGACGCCAGTGTCGCCGCCGGCGGTGGCATCCCACGATTCCGGCATCTCCACCGGATTCTCGACATGACGGATGTTGTACGAGCAGCCGGCGAGCAGGGCCACGACGGCGCCCACGGTGAGCGGAGAGGACATGGCCCGGCGGCGGGCCCTGGAGTTCGAGGAAATCAAGGGGTCACTCCGATTGCAGGGCAACCACCGGATCGAGCATGGCGGCCTTGCGGGCAGGCAGCCAGCCAAAGATCAGTCCGATGGCAAAAGCGGATCCGAAAGCGAGGATCACGGGGAAGAGCGTGTAGGCAACCGGCCGTTCGAAGAACATCTCGACCAGCGCTGCGGCCCCGAGTCCGGCCACGACGCCCAGCAGGCCGCCGATCAGCGACACCACCAGCGCCTCGATCAGGAACTGCTGCATGATGTTGCGCGTGCGCGCACCGGTGGCCATGCGGATGCCGATCTCGCGGGTGCGCTCGGTGACGTTCACCAGCATGATGTTCATCACGCCGATGCCGCCCACCAGCAGCGAGATCGCCGCGATGGAGCCCAGCAGCATCGTCATGGTCTTTTCCTGCTCGACCCGGCTCTCGAGCATGGCGCCCGCGTTGAAGATGCGGAAATCGACCTGTCCATGGCGCTCGGCCAGCAGGTTCTCGATGTCCGTCTGCGTCTGCATGATCTGCTTCACGTCATCGACCGCGACCTGCGCCCGGCTGACGAAGCGCTGGCCGGTGACGCGCAGCTGGTTGGTCATGTAGGGGATGACCACCACCTCGTCCTGGTCCTGGCCGTTCGCCGAGGCTCCCTTGCGCTCCAGCACCCCGATGACCTTGAAGTTCAGGTTGTCCATCAGGATGTACTCGCCGAGGGGACTCTCGCCGTCGGGGAACAGCGTGTCGGCGACGGTGCGGCCGAGCACGGCCACCGGCGCATATTCCAGCTCGTCCTGCGTCTCGAAGAACGTGCCTTCGGCAACGTTCCAGTTGCGCACCACCGGGAACTTGTACGACGTGCCCACCGTCTGCGCGCGGATGTCGCGGTCGCGATAGCGGAACGTGCGCGTGCTTTCCTGGTTCGGGATGGCCGCGATCACGTTGGGCACATCGTTCAGGGCTTCGATGTCCTCCAGCGTGAGGCTGCCTGAGCCGCGGTCGCCACCACGCTGGTTGCCGCCGGCGCCGGGCAGCACGTTCATCAGGTTCGCGCCGAAGGAGCTGATGGCGTCGACCACCTGCTGCTTGGCGCCGTCGCCGATGGCCAGCATCGTGATCACCGAACCGACACCGATGACGATGCCCAGCAGGGTCAGGAACGAGCGCAGCATGTTCGAGCGCAGCGCGCGGATCGCGTTCTTGGCCGCCTCATAGGCCTCGGCCAGCGCGCTCATGCCGCTGCGGTGCGCCGTCCAGCTGTTCACCACCGGCGGGTTCTCGGGCGGCCTGGGGCCCGGATCGGCCACGATCAGGCCGTCCTTGATCTCGATCACGCGGCGGGCGTGGTCGGCCACCTCCTGCGCGTGGGTGATCAGGATGACCGTGTGGCCCTGCTCCGACAGTTCGTCGAGCAGCTTCATCACCTCGACGCCGCTCTTGCTGTCGAGCGCGCCGGTGGGTTCGTCGGCGAGGATGATCTCGCCACCGTTCATCAGCGCGCGCGAGATGGACACGCGCTGCTGCTGGCCGCCCGAGAGCTGCTTGGGACGAAAGTAGATGCGCTCGCCCAGGCCCAGCCGCGTCAGCAGCTCGCGCGAACGCTCGTGGCGGTCGTGCAGCTCGACACCGGCATACATGGCCGGCACTTCCACGTTCTCGGCCGCGGTGTTGGCCGAGATCAGGTTGTAGCTCTGGAACACGAAGCCGAAGGACTCGCGTCGCAGGTCCGACAGCTCGTCGCGGTCGAAGTCCGAGACGTCACGTCCCTTGAACAGGTACTGGCCGGTGGTCGGGCGGTCGAGGCAGCCGAGGATGTTCATCATCGTCGACTTGCCCGAACCCGAAGCGCCCATGATGGCGACGAACTCGCCCGGGTAGATCTTCAGATCCACCCCATGCAGCACCTGGGTCGACAGGTCGCCGTTGAAATACGTCTTGGTGACGCCCCGCAGTTCGATGATGGGAACTGCGGGGTCACGAGGATTGGAGGACTGCATCAGAACGGACGGAAGTTGCCGCCGCCCGGGAAGCCACCCTGGCCACGGAAGTTGTTGTTCTGGTTGTTCTGGGCGGGCACCGCTGCAGCGCCGGCAGCGGTGCTGGTATCGCGACGGCCAACAACCACTTCCTCACCTTCGTTCAGGCCTTCCAGCACCTGGCCATGCACGCGGTCAGTCACGCCGATCACGACCTGGCGCGGCTCGAGCACGCCATCGCCAAGATGCACCATGACCGTGCCGCGACGGGTCTGCTGGCGGCCCTGGCCGCCCATGCCGCCGGGCATGCCCATGCCACCGGGGAAACCGCCGCCACCCTGCGCGCGCATCTGGCGGAACTGTTCCATCTGTTCCGGAGTCGGGCGCTGGCCGCCGGCGAATCCGCCGAATCCGCCGCCCTGCCGCGGGCCGCCGGCACCGCGCTCGCCACCACCCTGGCCCGCGCCGGCGGGACCTTCGCCCGGGTTGCCTGCGCCTGCACCTGCACCGGGCGCCGCGGCAGGGGCATCGGCCCCCGCTGCGGTCCCGTTCTGCGCCATCGCAGCCCCGGCCGGCGGGGCGCTGCCCGCCGTGGCTCCGGCAGGCGCGGCACCGTCGGCATTGCCGCGCGGGGCGCCGTCTCCGCGTCCGCCCTCGGCGGCGTTGCGCTCGCGCATGATCTGCTGGCCCTGCTGCAGCGCTGCCATCGGCATCACCAGCACGTTGCGCGCCTCGGCATTCACGAAGAACACCTGCGCGGTCATGCCGGGCTTCAGCTGCAGGGTGTTGCTGTTCCCGAACTTCTCGTTCTGCACGTCGAACAGCGCGTAGTACAGCACCACCGCGTTCTGCACTTTCGGCGTGGGCTCGGTGCGCTTCAGCGTGCCTTCCCACTGGCGGTTGCCGTTCAACGTCGTGAAATAGGCGCGCATGCCGTCGCTGATCTTGCTGATGTCTGCTTCGGAGACTTCGGCGCGCACTGTCATCGTGCTCAGGTCGGCGATGGTGAGGATGGTCGGCGCAGACTGCGTCGCATTGATGGTCTGGCCCTGCTTGGCCGCGATCGACACCACAGTGCCGTCGATCGGCGCCTTGATGGTCGTGTATTGCAGATTCGCTTCCTCGACGCGCATCGAGGCCTTCTGCTGTTCGATCTGCAGCTTCAGCGATTCGATGGCCTGGCGGGCCGACTTCAGCGTGGTCTCGGCGTTGAGCAGCTGCTCGCTGGTCGACGCGCCGGCGGCCTGCAGGTTCTTCTGCCGCTCATAGTCGCGCTCGGCCTTCTCGAGCGTGTTGTAGCGGTCCACAAGGTTCGACTCCTGCGCGCGCAGCGAGGCACGGTTGGCCTCCACGCGCGCGGTGGCGGTGGTGGCATCGATCTCGGCCAGCACCTGGCCGGCGGTCACCTGGTCACCCACTTCGACCAGGATGCGCTCGATCTGCCCGGACACCTGCGCACCCACATCGACCGTGTCGCGCGGCTCGAGTGTGCCGGTGGCGGTCACCAGGTCTTCGATGTTGCCGACGTTGACCGTGGCGTAGATGTACTCCGGCCCGTCCTCACCGCCGACGAAATACTTGTATGCGCCATAACCGGCGAGCGCCACGGCGGCCACCACGATGGCGATCTTGGCGCGGCTGGGACGCGCGCGGCGGCGGGAAGAGGTTGAACGATCGTTCATGTCTGGGTCCGTCATGTTGGGTTGGAACGGCGGGCGGCCCGGTTGGCCGGCAGCTACCGTGCGGGGGGCAGGATGGCCGGCGAACAAGGAAGAATTTTGAAGGCTGCCTTACACAAAGTTTGCTTGATCCCCCGCTACGCTTCCTTTCCATGGACGCCATGCACAGCAGCCGCGCCGCGGCGGGGGCCGAAGCCACGCCCGGGCCCCTGCGGCGGGGATTGGACACGCTGCGCGTCAAATTGTTCCTCGCCATCGCAGGCGCACATCTGGTGCTGGTGGCGGCGGTGTACCTGGTCTACAGCTGGAGCTTCGACAAGGGGCTGGTCGACTATGTGAACCAGTCGGAGCAGGCCCGGCTGGTCCCCGTGATATCGCAGCTGGCCGATGGCTACCGGCAGCAGGGCAACTGGAACTGGGTCACCCAGGACCGCGAGCGCTGGAACGAAGTGCTGCGCGAGGTGCTGGGCTGGCGGGTCGGGCGTCGCGACATGCGCGACCTGAAAGAAGGCATGCCTGGCGCGCCGGGCGAGGGTCGGCCCGCCCACAACCCCGGACCCGAAGATCGCGTGCCCGCGTTCTTCGAGGGCGAGCCGGGTCCGCTTCCGCCCCTCACCATCGACTGGCGCGTGATGCTGTTCGATGCCGATGGCACGACGGTGCTGGTGCAGCCGCCCGGTCCCTCGCAGGAGACGCAGCTCGCGGTGAAGCTGCCGATCCGTGTGACCAACCGGGTCGTGGGCTACCTGGGTTACGTGCCGCGCCTGCGTCTGGTGCAGTCCCTCGAATCGATCACCGCCCTGCAGCAGTCGCGACGCTTCGGCGTGATCGGCATCGGCATGCTCGCCGCGGTGCTGCTGAATGCGGCGCTGATTGCCGGCTGGCTGGCGCGGCGGCTGCGCGCGCTGGGGCAGGGCGCGACGGCGCTGGCGCGCGGTGATTACAGCACGCGCATCCCGGTGCACGGACACGACGAGGTCGCGCGGCTGGCCGGTGACTTCAACCGGCTCGCCGAGGCGCTGGGCGCCGCGCAGCGCGGCCGGCAGCAATGGATCGCCGACATCGCGCACGAACTGCGCACGCCACTGACCACGCTGCGCGCGGAGATCGAAGCGGTGCAGGACGGCGTGCGTCCACTGACGCAGACCAGCATCGCGTCCGTGGCGCAGGAGGTTCATCGCCTGACGCGGCTGGTCGAAGACCTGCGCACGCTGTCGCTGTCTGATCTTGGCGCGCTGAACTATCGCAAGGCACCGGTGAACCTCGCCGAGGCCGTGGAAGACACGCTGTATGCCGCGCGCAAGTCCATCCAGGACGCCGGCCTCGACGTGAAGCTCGAACTCGATCGTCACGTGATGGTCGAGGCCGACGAGGACCGCCTCTCGCAGGTGTTCTCGAACCTGCTGCAGAACACGCTGCGTTACAGCGATGCGCCGGCACGGTTGCGGGTGCGCGTGGGTGCCGAGTCCGGCCAGGCGCGCATCGACTGGGAAGACTCCTCGCCCGGCGTGGCCGATGACGACCTGCCGCGCCTGACCGAGCGGCTGTACCGGGTCGATGCCTCACGCTCCAGCCAGAGTGGCGGCAGCGGGCTCGGCCTTGCCATCGTGCAGGCCATCGTCACCGGCCATGGGGGACGCATGCACGCCATGCATTCGCCGCTGGGTGGCGTGCGCTGGTGCATCCTTCTGCCGCTGACGGCAAGCCTGCGTGCATGACAGCCGCGGATCCCGCCGCGCCGGCGCGCATCCTCATCGTCGAGGACGAGGACAAGATTGCCGAGGTGCTGCGCGATTACCTGCGCCAGCAGGGCTACGACACGCATCGCCTCGCGCGTGGTGACGAGGTGGAGCCATGGGTGCGCGAGCACCCGGTCGACCTGGTGCTGCTCGATGTGATGCTGCCCGGCCTCGACGGCATGGAAGTGTGCCGCCGTCTGCGCGGCTTCTCTGACGCCGCCATCATCATGGTCACTGCGCGCGTCGACGAGATCGACCGGCTGCTTGGGCTGGGCCTCGGTGCCGATGACTACATCTGCAAGCCGTTCAGTCCGCGCGAGGTGGTGGCGCGTGTGGTGACGGTGCTGCGGCGCACGCGCCGGCCGCAGCGGCCGCTCGAGGCGCCCATCGGCCGCGGGCCGGGCCTGGCGCTGGATGAATCCGCGTGGCGCGCCACACTCGATGGCGAGGTGCTCGACCTCACGGCGGTGGAATTCAAGCTGCTGTCGGTGCTGGCGAGCCAGCCGGGACGCATCTTCACGCGCGACCAGCTGATGGACCACATGTATCGCGACGAGCGCGTGGTGGCCGATCGCACGGTCGACAGCCATGTGAAGAAGCTGCGGCGCAAGATCGCGGACGTGGCGCCGGGGGAGGAGTTCGTGCACTCCGTGTATGGCGTGGGCTATTGCTATGAGGACCGGCGCTGAGGCGTCTGTGCGTCTGGCCGGTGGTCCGGGGCCGGCAGTGATGCGGCCGTCAGGGCCCGGGGGTTTCAAGTGCGGGTCCCGGCGGGGATCGATATGCAGGGTCGTCAGTGCTTCGGGGGTCTGTCGTCACTGCCATCGTCGTATCCCCGCCGGGATCGCATGCGCCGCTGGATCATATTGTTAATGAGAATTATTCGCAAGATCGCGGAGGGGTCATGAGCCATCGGCAAGGTCGGCTTACGGTCGCGGCGGGGACATTGCTGGTCGCCGCGCTGGCATCCGGCGGGGCCTGGTCGGCACAGGCGGGCGGTCCCGGTCCCGGTCCCGGTACCAGTGCCAGCACCAGCGCGCCGGCTTCCGCGGGCCCCTCGCCGGGCAGCTGCCAGCCCGACGGCACGTTGCACTATGTCTGCGGACCGGTGAACGCCGAGGACCTGATCCGGGTGGGCAGCACCCGCTGGCTGATCGCCTCCGGCATGGACGGCCCGCTCAACGGCGGGGGGCCGGCCCGCGGTCATCTTTATCTGGTGGACGCGCAGGCGAAGACCTGGATCGACTGGTTCCCCGGCGCGGCCCGTCCCGCCAAGCAGGACACGGCGCTGTTCCGCGACTGCCCCGGTCCGGTGGACCCGGCCGCTTTCTCCGCGCACGGCCTGGCGCTGCGCGAGCAGTCCGCCGGTCACTACCGGCTGTACATCACCGCGCATGGCGCGCGCGAGGCCATCGAGGTGTTCGATGTGGATGCCCGCGGCGCGCAGCCCACCATCAGCTGGGCCGGTTGCGTGGTGCTGCCGGAGAATGTTTCCGCCAACAGCGTGGCCATCCTGCCCGACTGGGGGTTCGTCACCACGCAGTTCATGGATCGCAGCCTGCCCCAGCAGCAGGCCTTCGGCCAGGTGATGAGCGGGCAGGTGAACGGGCAGCTGTACGAATGGCACCCGGGTGGCAAGGTCGAGCCGATCGCGGGCACGGAGCTGTCGGGCGCGAACGGCATCGTGGCCTCCGCGGACGGACGCACGCTGTTCGTCGCGGCCTATGGCACACACGAGGTCGTGCGCTTCCAGCGCGGCGCAGGTCCGCTGCGCAAGGATGTGGTCAAGCTCGACATCACGCCGGACAACCTGCACTGGAGCGCCAGCGGCAAGGTGCTCGCAGCCGGTGGCAACCACGCGGCGGGCGGTCCGCCGGGTGCGGCCGGCTGGTCGGTGGTCGAGATCGATCCGGCGACGCTGGCCGTGCGCAAGGTGGCCGGCGGGCAGCGCCTCACCGGCATGCAGGGCGCGACCGCGGCCATCGACGTTGACCGGGAGATCTGGATCGGCACATTCAACGGCAACCGCATCGGTTACCTGCCGGCGCCGTGAAGCCACAAGGCAGCACGCGCGAGTTTGACGAGCGCGACATCACCGCCGCGGTGCTGGCGCGCATGGACCAGTGCCAGGATGCGCGCTTCCGCGCGGTGATGGGTTCGCTGATCACCCACCTGCACGATTTCGTGCGCGAGGTGCGCCTCACCGAGGCGGAGTGGATCGCCGCGATCCAGTTCCTCACCGAGACGGGCAAGACCTGCACCGACAAGCGCCAGGAATACATCCTGCTCTCCGACACGCTGGGCGTGTCGATCCTCGTCATCACGCTGAACCATCCGGCAGCGGGCGGCACCACCGATTCCACGGTGCTGGGGCCGTATTACTGGGAGGGCGCGCCGGAGGTGCCGGCCGGCGCGAACCTGGCCGAAGGCGTGAAGGGTGAGCCGGCGTTCTATGCCGGCCGCGTGCTCAGCAGCGACGGCACGCCGATCGCCGGTGCCACGCTGGACATCTGGTCCGGCGATGGCGAGGGCACCTATGACATGCAGATGGAGGATGCCGGCATGCGCGCGCGCGGCCGCATCCGCACCGATGCCGGGGGGCGGTATCGCTTCCGCTCCATCAAGCCGAATCACTACCCGGTGCCGAGTGACGGACCCGTTGGCCGCATGCTGCAGAAGATGGGCCGGCACCCGATGCGCCCCGGGCACATCCACATGATCGTGTCGGCGCCCGGGCACCATGCCATCACCACGCACCTGTTCGCGGCCGGCAGCGAGTACATCGATTCGGACGCGGTGTTCGGCGTGAAGGAATCGCTGGTCACGGAATTCTCGCGCCACGCGGCGGGCACGGCGCCGGATGGCACGCAGGTGGAGGTGCCGTTCTACACCGTGAATTACGACTTCAGGTTGCGGCCGGTCCAGGCCTGAGGTCGCGTCCCCCGCGCTGCGGGCAGGGCGCCGGCGCCGCGTCGTGGCGGCGCCAGCGCACCGGGAACCTCATTGCGCGTCGAGATGCTTCTCGAAGAACGGCAGCACGTTGCCGGTGAAGCGTTCACCGATCTTGTTGCCGTGCGTGCCGGCATAGATCTCGTACTGGTGGTTCACACCGAGGCGCTTCAGGGCCTCGCTGAAGCGCGCGTTGCCTTCCTTCAGGCCGTCCTGGTCACCCACGTCCAGATGGATGCCGCGGTAGCTTTTCAGTCCCGGCACGTACTGGTCGGCCATCACCACCGGTGAGTTGGCGATGAACCGCTCGGACACCAGCGGCACCGGCTGCCCCTGCGCATCGAAGGGCAGGTCGAGGAAGTAGGGCGGATTCTGCGGATTCGGCGCCCAGGCCGACGCCTGCGCCAGGGCGCCATTGGCCATGCTGCGCGGCTCGGGCTTGATCTCGGGTCCGGCCATGCGCTCATGCTGCGTCTTGCTGGCGGCTGCATCCGGCGCCGATCGGGTGTCGGCCGCGGAGCTCATCGCATACAGCGCGCCGAACACATCCGGATGCTTCATGCCGATGCGCAGCGTGCCATAGCCGCCCATCGAATGGCCCGACAGCCCGCGGCTCTCGCGCTTCGCCAGCGTGCGGTAGCGGCTGTCGATGGCCGCGACCAGGTCCTTCGCGATGAAGCCTTCCCAGTCGCCGATGGTGGGCGAGCTGGAGTAGAAGCTGCCGCCGAAGCGCGTGAAGGCGTCGGGCATCACCACGATGACCTCGCGCGCGCCGGCGGCCATTGCGGCGTCGGTGTTTGCGGGGATCCGCAGCACGTCGTTCACGTAGATGTCTGCGGTGACGGCATAGCCGTGGAGGAAATAGACCACGGGGTAGCGTTTGCTGCTGGTGGCATAGCCCGGTGGCAGATAGACGTGCACGTCGCGCGTCGCGTCGTTGCCTTGCAGGTTGCCGGCCAGCGAGGGGCTGGCGACGCGGATGCGCTCGAGCTTGCCGGCATGGGCGGAGGCGGTGGCGGGGGATGCGTTGGTTGCGCGTGCGGGTGCGGCGGTGGCGGCCGGTGCCGCAGCGGTGCCAGGCGCCGCGCTGCTGGCGGGTGCGGCCCCCGGGCCATTTCCGGGCCGGTTGGCCGGTGCGGCGGCCATGGCCAGACTGGTGCACGCGACCAGCAGCGCCGCGGCGCAGGCCGGCCAGCGGCGCGGCTTCAGAATCGAGTCCATGTGATCCCCCGGGATTGAGTCGTAATCCGGAGAGCATATCGCGGCCCCCCGGTCGGCATGCCGCGGCCGCCAGCATGGCGCCAGACGCGCCGCGCGCCGGCGCCGGGGGATGGTCTGGGTCACACCCACGACTTTCCGCCCGCCCGCCCGGCCGGATACCGAACCTGCCTATGACTGCCGGCACCTACCCACCCGCCGACACGTTTACCCGCACGAACCTTTGACCGACACTCCCCTCCAAGGTAGACGACCATACGAAAAGCCCTTTTTTCGGGGCGGGGGATCCGGATTTGACGGGAGCGTGGAGACAGATACGGCTGGCCGCCACCGCCGCGTGCGGCGCGGCGCTGCTGGCTGGCACCGCCGTCGCCGGCCAGGCCCCGGGATATACCGCCCTGCTGGATGAGAAATGCGGTGCCTGCCACAACAGCACCGACTGGGCCGGCGGGGTGGCGTTCGACACCTTGTCGCTGGACGACCTGCATGGCGATGCGGAGGTGTGGGAAGAAAGCATCCGCAAGCTGCGCGGGCGGCTGATGCCGCCGCCGGGCGAGCCGCAGCCGGCCCAGGCCGAGATCGACTCCACGGTGCGCTGGCTCGAGACGCGCCTCGACGCTGCCGCGAAGGCGGCGCCGCCGGATCCAGGCTTCGTGGGCCTGCACCGGCTGAACCGCAACGAATATGGCCGCGAGATCCGCCGCCTCCTCGATCTGGATGTCGACGTGACCGAGCTGCTGCCGCGCGATGTCTACAGCGACGGCTTCGACAACCAGGCCGCGACGCTGCGCATGTCGCCGTCGTTCCTCGACCAGTACATCGGCGCGGCCCGCGCCGTGGCGCGCCAGGCCATCGGGCGCGTCGATGCCAAGTCGAACAGCCGCGAATATCGCGCGCCCTCGTCGCTGGACCAGTCGAAGCACGTGGACGGCCTGCCGCTGGGCACGCGCGGCGGCTTCTGGGTGGACCATCACTTCCCCGCCGATGGCGACTATGTGTTCAGCATCCGCGAGTTCTTCGCGATGGGTGCCGGCTACGTGACCAAGGTGGACGACCCGCATGTGGTGATCCTCACCATCGATGGCCGCCGTGTGTTCCAGAGCACCTACGGCGGCGAGGAGGACCTGAAGGCGGTGGACCAGCGCCAGGCGATCGCCGCGGACGAGATCCAGAACCGCTTCAACCAGATCCGCGTGCCGGTGAAGGCCGGCGTGCGGCGCATCGGCGTCACGTTCATCGCGCGCTCGTTCGCGCAGTCGGATTCGCCGCTGCAGCCGATCGCGATGCTGCCGGAGATGGAGCGCGTGCCGCGCATCCCGGGCTTCACCGTCGCCGGTCCGTTCGATGTCACTGGCGTCGGCGACACGCCCTCGCGCCAGCGCGTGTTCGTGTGCCGGCCGGCTACACCGGCGGAGGAGCCGGCCTGCGCACGCCGCATCCTCGAGCGCCTGGCCTCGGCGGCGTTCCGCCGTCCCGTGACCGAGCAGGAGCTGGCCGCACCGATGGGCTTCTACGAGCGGGCGCGCGCCACGCGTGATTTCGAGGCCGGCATCGAGGGCGGGCTCACCGCGATCCTGTCGAGCACGAAGTTCCTGCTGCGTTCGGCGCCGGCCGTGGTGGACACGCAGGATGTGCAGGCGCTGGATGATCACGAGCTCGCCACGCGGCTGTCGTTCTTCCTGTGGAGCCAGGGCCCGGATGAAGAACTGCTGCGCCGCGCGGGCAAGGGTGAGCTGAAGGATGCGCGCGTGCTGGCGGCCGAAGTGAAGCGCATGCTGCGCGACCCGCGCGCGGACGCGCTGGTGGATCACTTCGCCTTCCAGTGGCTGAACGTCGCACGCATGGACAACTTCCAGATCGATCCGACGCTGTATCCGGACTTCGACCACAACCTGCGCGCCGCACTGCGCGAGGAGATCCGCCTGTTCCTGACCGACACGCTGCGGGCCGATCGCAGCGTGCTCGATCTGATCTCCTCGGACACCACCTTCCTGAACGAGCGGCTGGCCCGTCACTATGGCGTGCGCAGCGTGATCGGCGACCGCTTCCGGCCGGTCAAACTGGAGGATCGCGATCGCCAGGGCCTGCTCGGCAAGGGCGCGCTGCTGATGGCGACCTCCTATGGCAACCGCACCTCGCCGGTGCTGCGCGGCGCCTGGGTGATGGACACGCTGTTCGGCACGCCGCCGACCGCGCCGCCGCCTGGGGTGGAGCAGTTCCCCGAGCACGAGCCGGGCAAGACGCTGCCCACGGTGCGCGAGCGGCTCGAGATGCACCGGCAGCAGAAGTCCTGCAATTCCTGCCACGGCGTAATCGACCCGCTGGGCTTCGCGCTGGAGAACTTCGATGTGGTCGGCGCCTGGCGCGACCTCGACCTGGATGCCGGAGAGCGCATCGATGCGCGCGGACAGCTGGCCAGCGGCGTCGAGGTCGATGGCCCGTCGCAGCTCGCGGCCGCGATCCTGTCGCGCCCGGAGATGTTCGTGCAGGCCTTCACCGAGCGGCTGATGACCTATGCGCTGGGCCGCCCGCTGCGCGCGCAGGACATGCCGGCCGTGCGCCAGATCGTGCGCGACGCGGCGCGCGAGGACTATCGACTCGAATCACTGGTGCAGGGCATCGTCACCAGCGATGCATTCCGCAAGCGCCGGCCGCCAGCGGTCGAGCCGGAAGGCGCCGCGCATGTCGCCCATGCAGGGGCCGGAGGACATTGAGCATGTACATCACGAAGAAGCATCTCTCGCGCCGCACGCTGCTGCGGGGACTGGGCGTGAGCCTGTCGCTGCCGCTGCTCGACGCGATGGTGCCGGCCGGCGTGGCGCTGGCGCAGACCGCCGCGGCGAAGCGCCCGCGCCTGGGGTTCTTCTATTTCCCGCATGGCGCGGTGATGGAGAAGTGGACGCCGCAGGGCACAGGCCGCGACTTCCGCCTGAACGAGATCACGCAGTCGCTGGCGCCGTTCCAGGACCAGCTGACCGTGGTCAGCAACCTCGGCAACAAGCCCGGCGAGAGCCGCGCGGTGCATGCGCTGGTGCCGGCCACGTGGCTGTCATGCGTGCATCCGCGCGAGACGCTCGAACCCTACATGGCGCCCACCATCGACCAGATCGCCGCGCGGCACATCGGGCAGGACACGCCCTGGCCGTCGCTCGAGACCGCCACCGCGCAGGGGC
>CAZWDR010000056.1:0-17891 GCA_964632365.1 uncultured Steroidobacteraceae bacterium | reverse complement strand
GGCGTGACGCCGGTGGTGTTCGACAAGTATCCGCGCATCGGTGGCCTGCTCACCTTCGGCATCCCGCCCTTCAAGCTCGAGAAGGAAGTGGTGGAGAACCGCCGCGACGTGATGGAAGGCATGGGCGTGGAGTTCCGCCTCGGCGTCGAGGTGGGCAAGGATGTTTCATTCGAGGAACTGCTCGCCGAATACGACGCGGTGTTCCTCGGCATGGGCACCTACCGCTATGTGAAGGGCGGCTTCCCCGGCGAGGACCTGCCCGGCGTGTACGAGGCGCTGCCTTATCTGGTGTCGAACATCCAGCACGAGCTCGGCCTGCCCGGCAGCGACGATTTCGTGAACCTGGCGGGCAAGCGCGTGGTGGTGCTGGGCGGTGGCGATACCGGCATGGACTGCAACCGCACCGCGGTGCGCCAGGGCGCGACCTCGGTGACGTGCACCTATCGCCGTGACGCGGACAACATGCCGGGCTCGCGCCGCGACTACAAGAACAGCGTCGAGGAGGGTGTGACCTTCCTGTTCAACCGCCAGCCCATCGAGATCGTCGGTGATGGCAAGGTCGAGGGCGTGCGTGTGGTCGAGACGCGGCTCGGGGCGCCGGATGCGCGCGGCCGGCGCGTGCCCGAGAACGTGCCCGGCAGCGAGCAGGTGATCCCGGCCGACGCGGTGGTGATCGCGTTCGGCTTCCAGCCGAGTCCGGCGCCGTGGTTCGCGCAGCATGGCATCAACGTGCATCCGAACCAGCGCGTGCGCGTGACCGCCGATCGCATCACGCCGTTCCAGACCACGAACCCGAAGGTGTTCGCGGGCGGGGACATGGTGCGCGGGTCGGATCTGGTCGTGACGGCGGTGTTCGAAGGGCGCGAGGCGGCGAAGGGGATCCTGGGGTATCTGGGCGTCGGGTGATGGTCCGCGACGCGCCGCCGCCTGCATCGGCGGCGCGAGGGACTATTGGGCCGGCCGCATTGGGTGACAGCGGACGCCACCCCGGCATGTGTCAGAGCACCTCCGGCGTCAGCGTCATGCGCATCTGCATCTTCATCCGCGAGGCGCCGGGCTGGCCGACGGTGCCCTGGGACACTTCGTTGTCCACCTGCATCGACATCCGGGGATTGAGGCGCCGCAGGTCCACGGTGGCGGTGCCGCTGGCGTTGGCCACCTGTTGAATGCCGGCTGGCGCACCGGCCAGCGCGGCAGAGCCAGTGTCCAGCACCGGCCCGGACATCTTCATGTCGAGTTCCACGATGTCGCCCTTGCGTGAACGGAGCGTGTATTCCTGGGTCATCTGCATGTTCACGCCCATGAAGGCCTGCGTCGTCGTGACGCGCCAGCGCGCACCGGTCCCGACAGCCTGATCGGGAAACATGGACGCCTGATTGGTGCTGACGCCGTTGATCTCGGTGAGCAGCCGATCGGTGGACGGGCGGTCCGGCTCTGGCCCGGTGGCTGGGGTCAGGGAGACGTCTGCCTGGAGCGTACGCCCCAGCGCATCGACGCGGTAGCGGCCCGCCAGACGGGACATGGTGACCAGGCTGTCAGTGGGCCGCGCATCACCGGTGGAAGTGGGCCCGGGCGCAGCCTCGGCCGACACCGTGCGCATCTCCACCTGCGCGGAGCCGTCGGCGGCCACGTCGGTGATGCGCGTCTCCATCACGGTGCGCGTGGGCGGCATCGCCATTGCCGGCGTCAACTGCCCGTTGACCTCCTGCGCCATCGAGATGGCCATCTCGCTCGTCACACGTTCAGTGGTGCCGGCCTGATACTGGTAGCGCAGCGGCGCGCGCGGCGCAGCGCCGGCGTCGATCAGTTCGACAGTGCTCTGTGCCCAGGACGTCCCGGCGACCAGCAGCAGCGATGCAATCCGTAGCAGGGCGCGTGTCATGATGTCTTCCTTGAGATGGCGCTTCTGGTGGTGTTCCGGCCGATGCTAGCACGCGCCAGAATGTTGATTTGTCGCCGGCCACCCGATTCAATGGGTGGTCATCGGATCGCCTGATCCGACGCCCCCTTGAAGGAGATCCGATGCAGCGGGAAGTGTTCTCGAAGACCCCGGGCTGGCTCGACTGGTATGCCAATCCCTCGAAACCCCGGTTCGTGCTGCCGCCCGGCGCGGTCGACGCGCATTGCCATGTGTTCGGTCCCGGCGCGGAGTTCCCGTTCGCGCCCGAGCGCAAGTACACCCCCTGCGATGCCTCGAAGGCGCAGCTCTTCGCGTTGCGCGACCACCTCGGCTTCGCCCGCAACGTGATCGTGCAGGCCACCTGCCACGGCGCGGACAACCGCGCGATGGTCGATGCCTGCATCGCCGCCAACGGCCTGGCGCGTGGCGTGGCCACCGTGCGGCGCACGATCAGCGATGCCGAACTGCAGGCGCTGCATGCGGCCGGCGTGCGCGGCGTGCGCTTCAACTTCGTCAAGCGCCTGGTCGACTTCACGCCGAAGGACGAGCTGATGGAGATCGCCGGCCGCGTGGCGCAGCTGGGCTGGCATGTGGTGATCTATTTCGAGGCGGTGGACTTGCCCGAACTGTGGGATTTCTTCACCGCGCTGCCGACGACGGTGGTCGTCGACCACATGGGTCGTCCGGACGTGGACCAGCCGGTGGATGGCCCGCAGTTCTCGCTGTTCCTGAAGTTCATGCGCGAGCACCAGAACGTGTGGAGCAAGGTGAGCTGCCCGGAGCGTCTGTCGAAGTCTGGCCCGCCGGCGCTCGATGGCGAGCGGCATGCCTATCGCGATGTGATCCCGTTCGCGCGGCGCGTGGTGGAGGAATTCCCGGACCGCGTGCTGTGGGGCACCGACTGGCCGCATCCGAACCTGAAGGACCACATGCCCGATGACGGCCTGCTGGTCGACTTCATCCCGCACATCGCCGTGACGGCCGAGTTGCAGCGCAAGCTGCTGGTCGACAACCCGATGCGCCTCTACTGGCCCGAAGAAACCTGACACGGAACCACATCGATGCCCAGGGTCACGGTCATTCTCAACGCCGCCTCCGGGCACCAGGATGCGCAGCAGGCCGCGCAGGACATCCGCGCGGGCTTCGATGATGCCGGCTGCGCCTGCGAGCTGGTCGTCGCAGATGGCGTGCAGGCGGTGCAGCGCGCCGCGCGCGCCGCCATCGCCGAGGCCCGCCGCTGGAAGCCTTCCGGGGACACACAGGACGAGAGTGACCGGCCGGTCATCGCCGCGGCCGGCGGCGATGGCACCATCAACCTCATCGCCACGCTGGTCCTCGAAGCGGACGTGGCGTTCGGGCTGGTGCCGCTGGGCACATTCAATTATCTGGCACGCAACCTCGGCATTCCGCTGGTGCCGCGCGCCGCCGCCGCCGCGCTGGCTACTGGCACGCTGCAACGGTTGCACGTCGGCCGCGTCAACGGGCATCTGTTCCTGAACAACGCCAGCTTCGGCCTCTATCGCAAGCTGCTGGAGGAGCGCGAGGGCTTCAAACAGCGCTTCGGGCGCTACAAGGCGGTCGCGGTGGTCGCGGCGATCTATACGCTGCTGCGGCATCGTTCGGTGTACACGCTGCGCCTCGACGTCGATGGCAAACCGGTGGCCATCCACACCCCGATGCTGTTCTTCGGCCTGAACTCGCTGCAGTTCGAGAACCTCGGCATGGATGCGGCGCACTGCACGCAGGCCGGCGCCATGGCGGTGATCTCGCTGCAGCCAACGGGGTTCTGGACGATGATGGGCCTTGCGATGCGCGGGGTGCTGCACCGGCTGCATGATTCCCCGGACCTGCGGACCTACTGCGCTTCGGAGGCGCAGGTGATGCTGCCCGGCCGGCGCCGCATGCGCGTGGCCGTCGATGGTGAGAGTGTCGACTGTGCGTTGCCGCTGAAGGTGGAGATCCTGCGCGATGCGCTGCAGGTCGTTGTGCCGCGCGATCCGGTGGAGCGCAAGTGACGCAGCAGGTGCTGCGCATCGCACAGATTTCTGATCCGCACTTCGGCACCGAGGTGCCGCAGGTGCGCGATGCCTTGCGCGCGGCGCTGCTGCAGGCGCCGCCGGACCTGCTCATCGTCACCGGCGACATCACGCAGCGGGCGCGGCGCGCCCAGTTCGCCGCCGCGCGGGATTTCCTGCAGTCGTTGCCGGTGCCGCGCATCTGCCTGCCGGGCAACCATGACCTGCCGCTGTTCGACCTGTTCACGCGCGTGCTGCGCCCGTATGCGCGGTTTCGCGACTACATCTCGCCGCAGCGTGAACCGGAGTACACCGATGCACGCCTGGCGGTGGTGTGTGTCGATGCAACCAGTCCGCGGCGCCACAAGGATGGCGCGGTGGATGCGCAGAAGGTCGAGCGCGTGGCGGCACGGCTTCGCCAGTTGCCGCAGCCGTTCCGCATCCTGGCTACCCACCAGCCGCTGGCGTCCGCCACGCGCAGCGACCGGCGCAACGTGATCCGCGGCGCGCATTACGCGGTCGAGCAATGGGTGGAGGCGGGCGCGGACCTGTTCATCGGCGGGCACATCCACCTGCCGTACTGCCTGGAAGTCAGCGCCGGCGAGGGCCGCCGTGCGGCGATGCTGGCGCAGGCCGGCACCGCCATCTCGCATCGCACGCGCGATGGCGTGCCCAACTCCTACAACCGCTTCGAGCTGGTGCGCGATGCGGACGGGGCGCGGCGAATGCGCATCGAACGGCACGATTTCGATGTGCAGGCGGAACGGTTCGCATTGCGCCGGCATGTCGTGGCCCGCAGCGAGGCGCGCGCGCCCGGCGCTGCACCCGCAGGGTGGCGGATGGTCAGCGAGCACAACGCATGACATGTGCCGGTGACCGCTGCGAATGAGCGCGCTCCACCAGCTGGAGCAGCGCATGATGCTCGCGCTGCGCGATCCGGCCGACCTGTCCGATCCGCTGGGTCCGGCATGGTTCGAGAAATTCGCGACGGACCTGACCGCGCTCGGCGGGCATACGGTGCTTGGACTTCTGGGCGTGATCGTCACGATCTACCTGTTGCTGCGCCGCCGCCATGCCATTGCGTGGCTGCTGCTGGGCAGCGCCGCGGGCGCGATGCTGGCCAGCGCCACGCTGAAGGCGATCGTGGGTCGTGCGCGCCCCGACCTGGTCGATCATCTGGTGCAGGTTTCGTCCCCGAGCTTTCCCAGCGGACACGCGATGCTGTCCGCCAGCATCTACCTGACGCTCGGCGTGCTGCTGGCGCGGCAGGCGGGGGAGCCGCGGCTGTCGCGCTTCTTCATCGGCGCCGCAGCCGGCATCACGCTGCTGATCGGATCAAGCCGCGTGTACCTGGGTGTCCACTGGCCCAGTGATGTGCTGGCCGGCTGGCTGCTCGGCACGCTGTGGGCCTGGTGCACCTGGATGCTGGCCGGCCGCATCGCCAGCCGCGCGCGCGCCTGATTTCAGGCGTCCGGCGCGAACAGCGCGCCGAATTCGCGATGCACGCGAAGAGGATCGGTCGCGTCGCGCGCGGATTTTTCGAGCTGGCCGGCCTGGTATCCGCTGCGCACCCGGATCACTTCGACCTGGCTGCCGTCGGCCTGGAAATCCGCGCGCCAGTCCTGCACCGACAGGGTCAGGCCCGCGTCGCCACGGCGCCGGATGCGGCGATAGGGGTGGGGCTGTGGCCCCAGCGACAATGTGGCGATGATCCGCTCGCGCAGCGGCAGCGCGATGCGCGTCGCGAGCCACGCGAGCTGCGCCTCGGCCTGTGCGCTGAACGCCACCTTCCAGGCAGGGCGCGGATCCGCCGCGAGCCAGCCGCTGCCGGAATCGGGGAATGCATCCGCATAGGGCACGTAGGGCTTGATGTCGAGCACGGGGGTGCCATCGAGCAGGTCGACGTCCCGCACATGCAGGTCGAGGCCGTCGATGCGGTCGAGCCGCAGTGCGGACAGCCCGATGGGGTTCGGGCGATGCGGCGAGCGCGTGGCCAGCACGCCCTTGCGCCCGGAGGTGGCGCGCGGCGGCAGCACTTTCGGCCGCCAGCCGCGGTTGTGATGGAACCAGAAGATCACCCAGATGCGTTCCCAGCCGGCCAGATCCTCGATGGCATGCTCCAGGTTCATGCCGGGCAGCAGGCGGATGATGCCGGTGGCATCGGCGGCGGCGGCGGGCTGGCGTGGCGCCTCGACCTTGCTGGTCCATGCCGTGTGCAGGGTGCCGATCGGGGTCAGCGTCAGGGTGGGCGGCGTGGACATCGGACGCAAGCGCGCGCGGGCGCGTTGTCTCAGCGCGTGGCGAGGCGCCGGGTGGCCTGGCGGAAGAGGTCCACCGCGGGCTGCGCGGCCAGCCGCTGCGCGCGCGGCCCCACCAGCAGCACCAGTGAGGTGCTGGGCAGCGCCGGGCCGATCTTCACCACCCGCCCGTCGGCCAGCCCGCTGGCCGCGTGATGGTCGAACAGCACCGCGATGCCGTGGCCCTCCAGGCACATGCTCGCGATCACATCCGGGAACTGCGAGCGCGCGATGATGTTCTTCGGCTCGATGCCGGCTTCCTTCAGCGTGCGCCACATGAAGCGCGTCGGCTTGAACTCGTCCGGCGGCATGATCCACGGCAGTTCGCCCAGCTTCGTGCCGGGACGGGCGGCGCGGCGGCCGAGCGCGGGCGAACCATAGATCGACACCGCCACCGTGTTGACCACCTCGGATTCAAGCCGGTCATCGACGACGAAATCGCCGGTGAACACGGCCAGGTCGACTTCGCCGGCCAGCACCATCGGCGCGGCGCCGCGGGTGGGATGCAGCGGCATGAAATCGAGCTGGATGTTCGGGAACTGCTCGCAGAAGGCCGCGAGCTTCGGGCGGATGTAGGCGTCGAGCAGCAACGGCGTCGCGGTGACGGCCAGGCGCACTGCGCGCGGTCCGCGCGAGTTGCGCGACTGCTGTTCCATCTCCTGCCGGCCGACCACGAGTTCCCTGGCCTTCTCGAGGAACAGGCGACCTTCGTCGGACAGCGAGGGCGGCGAGCCGCGGCGCCGTTCGAACAGGTGATGGCCGAGATGCCCCTCGAGCGCGCGGATCTGGTTGCTGATGGAGGGCTGGCTGACCCCGAGTCGCTCGGCCGTGCGGCGGAAATTGCAGTCGCTGGCCGCCGCGACGAAAATCTCGAGCTGACGGAACGTGATCGACATGGCCTAGGCAGCGTTCCTGCTGCCGTAAAAGTTGTTCGCTGCAACTCTCATTGGTACGGCGTCATCCTGAATGAACCGCGAAGCATCCCGGCTTCGACTGGCCTAGTATAAGCGAGGCGTGATACGTCCGCGGCCGCAATAATGTCGCCGTTATCCGAGGAGACCGGAATGGATCGCATGGACGCGGTACAGCAACGGGTGGACTCCACGCGTGCCGGTGAAGAACTGCTGTACCCGCTGCGCCAGCGCGGCGGCTTCCTCGCAGTGATTGCGGCATTCGCCGTGCTGCATGGCCTGCTGCTGCAGATCGGCTATGCGTTCAAGGTCACCGCGGTCGATCCGCCGGTGATCTGGCCCGCGGCGGGGCTCGCGCTGGCTGCGCTGTGGATGCTGCCCACGCGCCTGTGGCCCGCGATTCTCGCCGTGCAGTTCCTGGTCGAGACCGGCACCGCCGCGCTGTGGATGCAGCGGTTCGACCTGGCGCTGGTCACGCTGTATACGCTTGCGAACATGGCTGGCGCAGTGTCTGCCGCGCTGCTGGCCCGCGCGCGCATCCGCGGCAAGGTGTTCCAGCGCGCCCGCGAGGTGCTGTGGTTCGTGCTGATCACCGCGATCGGTGCGGCGGTCAGCGCGAGCATCGCGCTGCCGGTGCACCTGGCGGCCAGCGGCGGCACCCCGCAGTCCGCCGGCGCCTTCCAGCTGTGGCAGCTGTGGGCCGCGGGCCAGTGGGCCGGGGTCATCGCCATCGCCCCATTGCTCGTCGCATGGCTCAGTCCGCTGCGTCACCACTATCCGGAACTGCGCCTGCGCTCGCCCTTCGAGCCGGTGGTGCTGGGCGCGCTGCTGGTCGGCACGTGCTTCCATGTCGGCGGGGGCGCGACCGCACCGCAGTCGCTGCTGCAGCTGCCCACCACCATCGTGCTGCTGATGATCCTGGCGGTGATGCGGCTGCCGCCGCGCTGGGTGGTCGCGCTGTTCGCGGTCACCGCGTTCACGCTGGCCGGGCTCGCTGCCGGGACCGGCGCCTCCGACCCGGCGCCGATCTCGATCCCGGGTGTGGGCCAGCTGCAGATTTTCATCGTCACGCTGGGCCTGTTCGCGTTCGTGCTGTCGGTGACGCTCGCCGAACGCAGCATCGCCGCGCGCAAGCTGCTCGACAGCGAGGAGCGGTACCGCAGCTTCATCGAGCTGAGTACCGAGGCGATGTGGCGGGTGGAGTTCTCGCAGCCCATGCCGCTGTCGCTGGCGCCGGCGGAGCAGGTGCAGTGGTTGCGCGCGCACGCCTGCGTGGCCGAGGCCAGCCGTTCCTATGCGCGCATCGACGCGCGCGCAGAGCCGTGGACCGGTTCATTGGCCTGGGACGCCGGCGTGCCGTGGATGGCGGCGCTCGAGGCAAGGGTTGCGCAGGGGGTCGGCAATGATTTCACCGTGGATGGGCTGCGCTTCAGCGTGCGCCCGGCCCGGCTGCCACACGCCTTCGTCGCGGCGTTCACCGGCGTGGCGTCCGGCGGGCGGCTGCTGCGCATCTGGGGTGTCGCCCGCGACATCACCGAGCTCACCGAACTCAACGCCAACCTGCTGCGCGAGCGTGAGCGGCTGAAGTCCTATGCCCGGCAGATCGTCACCGCGGAGGAGAAGGCGCGACGCGCCACGGCCGTGGACCTGCACGATGGCATCGGCCAGTCGCTGGCGGGCATGGCGATGACGCTGGATGTGGCGCGGCAGAACGCCAGCCCGGAGGTGAAGCTGCTGGTCGAGGAGGTGCGCGCGCGGCTGCTCGAGGTGCAGGAGAAGACGCGCAGCATGATTTCCGACCTCAGTCCGCCCGGCCTCTATGAGCTCGGGCTCAAGGCGGCACTGCAGTGGCTCGCGGTGTACCTGCGCAGCCACGACCAGCTGCAGGTCGAGATGGATGTGGACCTGCGGGAGGAAGCCGTGCCGCTCGAGACCCGCGTGCTGGTGTTCAAGCTGGTACGCGAACTGCTGCGCAATGTGGTCAAGCATGCGGGGGTGACCGCGGCGGCGCTGCGCGTGCGGGGCGACGCCGGGCAGCTGCGCGTGCACGTCGCCGACCAGGGGCGCGGCTTCGAGTGGCAGCTGGACATGTTCGGCGCCCGCAGCAGTGGCTTCGGGCTGTGGAGCATCATCGACCGCATCAACGAGGCCGGCGGTGAGTTCAATGTCGACGCCGCGCCGGGGCGCGGGGCGCGGTTCGATTTCAGCATCCCGCTGCATCGACCGGGCTCGGCCGACGCCGGCCGGCAAGCCGCGACGCCGGGCATCCGCCACTGAGCTCCGGTCCCGGCGGGCGACGCCTGCTGCACGCTCACGCTGGCCAAAAAAAACCCCGCCGGTGGGCGGGGTCATGCGAGCTTCGCGGGCGTCCCTAGTTCAATCAATCTTCATGGACCTAAATCATCCCGGCTGTGCGCCCGGACCCCTCGAAAGGAATCCGGCTGATCGACGGTCAGCCCGGGCGTATCCGCCCGCCTGCTGCACCGCAACGAACCTGCAAAGGAGGCCGCTGCCTGCCGTGCCCATATGACTGCCTGGGCTTCTTTGGTGACTCCGATCCAACAAAGGACCGAAACTTCAAGAATTCCAGAGAGTTAGGCGACGTGAAATTCACAACGACTAACTGTCGAGGGCAAGTGTAGCGCGATATTTGTGGCAAATACACTGTCGCCAATCACAGAACAGCGACAAACGTCGCTGGTGACCAACACATGAATGGGGGATGGGGGCGGGAGGCCGCCCCCGGGGGCCAATCAGGCCGCGAGTGCCGTGCGCAGGCGTTTCATCGCCGCCACTTCGATCTGGCGGATGCGCTCGGCCGACACGCCATACTCCGCGGCCAGTTCGTGCAGCGTGGGCTTGTCGTCGGCCAGCCAGCGGCGCTTGAGGATGTCCTGGCTGCGCGAGTCCAGGCGCGTGATCGCCTCGCCCAGGCGCTCGCGCTGGTCCACATCCCATTCCTCGTTCTCGGCCTGCACGGCCGGGTCAGCCCCGGGCGAGGGCAGGAACTGGGCCGGACCGAACTGGCCTTCGTCGTCGTCGCTGTCCGGCGCCGGGTCGAAGGACATGTCACGCGCCGCCAGGCGCTTCTCCATCTCGGTCACCTCGGCCACGGTCACGCCGAGGTCCGCCGCGACCGCCTGGGTCTCCTCGTGCGTCAGCCAGCCGAGGTTCGGCTTCATCTTGCGCAGGTTGAAGAACAGCTTGCGCTGCGCCTTGGTGGTGGCGACCTTCACCAGGCGCCAGTTGCGCAGCACATAGTCATGGATCTCGGCGCGGATCCAGTGCACGGCGAAGGACACCAGGCGCACGCCCTGGTCCGGGTCATAGCGCTTCACCGCCTTCATCAGGCCGACGTTGCCCTCCTGCACCAGGTCGCCCATCGGCAGGCCATAGCCGGTGTAGCCGCGGGCGATGTGCAGCACGAAGCGCAGGTGCGAGAACACCAGCGTGCGCGCGGCGTCGAGATCCTGGTCGCGACGGAAACGGGTGGCCAGCTCGGCCTCTTCCTCGCGGCTGAGCACCGGAATGCGGCTGACCCGGTCGGCATAGGCCTCGAAGCTGCCCAGCGGGCCGGCCAGCAGCGTTTCCGGGCGGGGAGCCAGCATTTGGGTTGCACTCACTAGGGAACCTCCTACCTGGAATGGACCTGATCTTAGCACTCGCGAAATTAGAGTGCTAAGGGTGCCCGGGGTTCCCCTGACCCTTGAAAATTACATTTGTGAAATCAGTATCTTGGGTCAGGCTTTCGGTTCGATGCGGGACAGGTGTCGGGCGGCCGCCAGGGCGGCCCCGAGCAGGCCGAGCAGTGCGCCGGCCCCCAGCAGGGCGCCCACCTGCCGCAGCGTCGGGGTGAGCAGGCGGAAGTCGCTGCCATAGGTGTCGGCCAGGCGGGTGACCGGGGCATTCAGCAGCGTCAGGCCCAGGCCCACCAGCAGCGCGGCCAGCGCGCCGCCGGCGAGGCCATAGAGCAGGCCGGTGTACAGGAACGGGCGGCGCACGAAGGCATTGCTGCCGCCGACCAGCTTGGTGACTTCGATCTCGGCGCGGCGGTTGTAGATCTCGAGCCGCACCGTGTTGCCGATGATGGCGAGCACGCCGACGCCCAGCAGCACCGCGGCGCCGGTCACCACGCCGCGCAGCAGCTGCAGGATTGCATCCAGCCGTCGCACCCAGTCCGTGTCCACCTGCACCAGCTCGACCTCGGGCCAGGCGGCGATGTACTCGCGCAGGGACTCCATGCTGGCGGGATCCGTGGCGCCGGCCTCGGGGCGGACCTCCAGCGCATGCGGCAGCGGATTGCGGCCCAGCGCATCCAGCGCCTCGCCGAAGCCGCTGCGCGCGCGGAAGGACTCCATCGCCTCGTCGGCGCTGATCAGCGTCACGCCGGCCACCCCGCTGCGTTCGCGCAGGGTGCCGGCGAGCTGGCGCGCCTTCTCGAGCGCGACATCGGCCTTGAAATAGACGCTGACGTCCACCGCGCTGGCGAAATCGCCGGTCGCCTGGCGCACGCTGACGATGGCGAGCCCCAGCGCGGTGGGCAGCGTCAGCGCGATCGCGATGACCAGCACCGTGAACGCGGTGGCGATCGGCGCGCGCGCCAGCCGCCCGGTGGCGAACAAGGCCGACTGCACATGGCGCATCAGCCAGCGGCTCATCGGGTGGCCTCGATGTGGGGCAGGTCGAGCGGCGGTGGCCCGGCCGCTGCGGGTGACCCGGGCGCCTGCACACGTCCGGACTCCACGATGATCTCGCGCAGGCCCCAGGCCTTCACGATGTCCAGGTCATGCGTGGCGATCACCACCGTGACGCCCACTTCGTTGAAACGCCGGAACAGCCCCATGATCTCCAGCGACAGGGCCGGATCGAGGTTGCCGGTGGGTTCATCGGCGATGATCAGTTTCGGCTTGCTGACCACGGCGCGCGCGATGCCGACGCGCTGCTGCTCGCCCACCGAGAGTTCCAGTGGCAGCGCGGCGGCGCGGTCGAGCAGGCCGACCTGGTCGAGCGCGGCGCGCACGCGGCGATCGATCTCCTTCAGCGTGAAGCCGGTCTCGGCGGCATGCAGCGGCAGCGCGACGTTGTCGAAGATGCTGCGCTCGGTGAGCAGCCGATGGTCCTGGAACACCACGCCGAGTTCGCGGCGAAAGGCCGGAATGCGGCGCGTCGACAGCGCGGCGGTGTTGTGGCCGTTGACCAGCACCAGCCCGCGCGAGGGGCGCTCGAGCAGCGCGATGAGCTTGAGGATGGTGCTCTTGCCGGCGCCGGAGCGACCAGTGAGGAACACCATCTCGCCGGTGCCGATCTCGAAAGTGGCGCCGCTGAGCGCCTCGCGGCCATTCGGATATCGCTTGCTGGCGCGGTCGAAGCGGATCATCGGGCTACTTTATACCCGGCTTCGTGCCCAGCAATGCGTCGACGAAGGCCTCGGGCACGAACTCACCGAAGTCATCCGCCTGCTCGCCGATGCCGATGAAGCGGATCGGCAGGCGCATCTCGCGCGCAATCGCGACGACGATGCCGCCGCGTGCGGTGCCATCGAGCTTGGTGAGCACAAGGCCGGTCACGCCCACCGCGGCATGGAACTCGCGCGCCTGCGCCAGCGCGTTCTGTCCCTGGTTGGCATCGAGCACCAGCAGCACCTCATCGGGTGCCTTCGGGTCGACGCGCGCGAGCACACGGCGGATTTTCTTCAGCTCCTCCATCAGGTGCGACTGGCTGTGCAGGCGACCGGCGGTGTCGGCAATGAACACATCGACGCCCTTGGCCTGCGCGGAACGCAGTGCGTCGAACACCACGGCGCCGGGATCGGCGCCGCTCGGCTGCTGCACGATCTCCGCGCCGCTGCGTTCGGCCCAGATGTCCAGCTGCTCGGCGGCCGCGGCGCGGAAGGTGTCGCCCGCGGCCAGCAGCACCTTGCTGCCGCCGCGTGACAGGCGCAGCGCCAGCTTGCCGATCGAGGTGGTCTTGCCCGAGCCATTCACGCCCACCACCATGATGGTGAACGGTCGCCGCGCGCGGTCGATGGCCAGCGGCACAGCGCAGGGGCGCAGGATGGCCAGCAGTTCGTTGCGCAGCGAGGTCATCAGCGCCGCGGCGTCGGCCAGCTCGCGCCGCGCGACGCTGGCACGCAGCTTCTCGAGGATCTGCTGCGTGGCGGCCACGCCCAGGTCCGCGCCGATCAGCCGGGCTTCCAGTTCGTCGAGCAGTTCGGCATCGATCTCGCGGCCGCGGAACAGGCTGGTGAAGTCGTCTGCGAGGCGGGTGGCGCTGCGCGCGAGCTTCTCGCGCATGCGGCCGAAAAATCCCTGACTTTCGCCCATTGGTCCCTTTGTCGCGGCTGCGCTTCGCACTTGGCGGTGAAGCGGCGCATTGTAATAGGCTTCGCGCAGATGAAACGGTCCCGTGGAGAATTGCGCATCATCGCCGGCGCCCTGCGCGGGCGACGCTGGCCCGTGCCCGACGTGCCGGGACTGCGCCCGACGCCCGACCGCGTGCGCGAGACGCTGTTCAACTGGCTGGCGCCGCATCTGCCCGGACGCCGCGTGCTCGACCTGTTCGCCGGCAGCGGCGCGCTGGGACTCGAGGCCGTGTCGCGCGGCGCCACGCATGCCACGCTGGTGGAGCAGGACCGGAACGCGCTGGCGCTGCTGCGCGCGACGGTGCAGCGCTTCGCGCTGGAGCAGGTGCGCATCGAGGCGATGGATGCGCTGGCGTTCCTGCGCCGCCCTGGCCATGTCGCGTGGGATGTGATCTTCCTCGATCCGCCATTCAGCTCGGACCTGCTCGAGCCTGCGCTGCAGCTGATCGCTGCGCGCGCCCTGCTTGCCGCCGACGGTTTCTGCTATGTGGAGCTGGCGACCGACGCAGCGCTGCCGCCGCTGCCCGCGCACTGGCAGATGCATCGCAGCGGGAAGGCCGGGGAGGTCGGGTATCATCTGCTGCATGCCACGTCGCGCGATCTATCCGGGGACGTTTGATCCCATCACCAACGGCCACAAGGACCTCGTGCGCCGCGCTGCGGGCATCTTCGACGAGGTCGTGGTGGCCATTGCCGCCAACCCCGGCAAGACGCCGATGTTCACGCACGCCGAGCGCATCGATCTCACGCGCCGCGTGCTTGCCGACATCCCGAACGCCACGGTGACGGGCTATGACGGGCTCACCGTCGATTTCATGCGCGAGCAGGGCATCCACGTGGTGGTGCGCGGGCTGCGCGCGGTGTCCGACTTCGAGTTCGAGTTCCAGCTGGCGAACATGCAGCGGCACCTGTTGCCGGGCATCGAGACGGTGTTCCTGACGCCGCAGGAGCAGTTCACGTTCATCTCCTCGACGCTGGTGCGCGAGATCGCCGTGTTCGGCGGCAGCGTCAGCCAGTTCGTCGATCCGCTGGTGGCCGACGAACTCCGGCGGCGCAAGCGCAAGCCATAGAGGCGCTCTATCAGGCGGCGCCTGGCGTGCGCGCCCGCGAAGGGAACGATCCGGTCGCCGCGGCGCTCCAACCATCGAAGAAACCACCGGAACCCATCGTGATCCGCAAGCTGCTCCCCCTGCTTCTCGTTGCCGCATCGGGCATGGTCCAGGCCGCGGTGTCGACGCCGCTGCTCGAGGCCGCCTATCGCGGCGATGTGGGCCAGGTGGCGGCGCTGCTGCGCGACGGCGCGCGGCCGGACGAGGCCAATGATTTCGGCGCCACGCCACTCGGCGAGGCGGCGCGGCGCGGCGACACCGAAGTGCTGCGCCTGCTGCTGAAGGCCGGCGCCAGTCCCGAGAGCGCCAATGCCGAGGGCGAGACGGCGCTGATGCGCGTGGCGCGCACCGGCAATGTCGAGGCGGCGAAGCTGCTGCTGAAGCATGGCGCCAAGGTCGATGCGCGCGAGAAGTGGGGCGGACAGACCGCGCTGATCTGGGCCGCGGCGCAGAACCATCCGCAGATGATCCGCCTGCTGGCGTCGAAGGGCGCCGCCATCGACGCCCGCTCGGCGGTGCGCGACTGGCCGCGTCGCATGACCGCGGAGGAGCGACCCAAGGACATGAACCGTGGCGGCATGTCGGCGCTGCAGTTCGCGGCGCGCGAGGGGCACCGCGAGGCCGTGCAGGCATTGCTCGATCTGGGCGCCGAGGTGGACTTCACCGATCCGGATGGCAGCACCGCGCTGATCATCGCGCTGATGAATGGCCACTGGGATACCGCCCGCCTGCTGATCGACGCCGGCGCCGATGTGAACCACTGGGACTGGTGGGGCCAGACGCCGCTGTACATGGCCGTGGACATGAACACGCTGCCCACCGGCGCGCGCGTCGAGCTGCCGTCGACGGACCAGTCCACCGGGCTCGACCTGATCCAGCTGCTGCTCGCGAAGGGCGCCAACGCCAATGCGCAGCTGAAGCTGCGGCCGCCCTATCGCATGGTGTCGCAGGACCGCCTGGCGGATCCCGCCATCGACTATGGCGCGACGCCGCTGCTGCGCGCCGCAAAGGCTGCGGACCTGCCGGCGATGGAAGCCTTGCTCGATGCCGGCGCGCTGGTCGACCTGCCCAATGTCTATGGCCACACCCCGCTGATCGTCGCGGCCGGTGCCACCCGCGGCCGTGCGCTGCCGACGCGCGGCGGCAACTATTCCGAAGCGCAGGCCATCGAGGCGGTGAAGCTGTTGCTGGCGCACGGCGCGGATGTGAACGCGGCGGCCTATCGCAAGCCGGGCGGGCGCCACGGCAAGATCCGCTGCACCGGCTATGTGGTCGTCGAGGACTGCTACATCGGCGAGACCGCGATGCACGGCGCGGCGCTGCATGGCTGGGTGCAGCTGGCGCAGGTGCTGAAGGACGCGGGCGCAGACCCGGATGTCGAGGATTCCGACGGCAAGACGCCGCTGGATTATGCGATGGGACGCTACCGGCTGGGCTTCCTCGAGAACGCGCCGGCGCCGCAGCTCGAGGTGGCCAAGGCCTTGCGGGCGCTGGGCGCGACGAAGGAATCCGCGGACGCGGAGCCGCTGCCTCCCGGTGACCGGCCCGTGGTCATCGCCGAGGTGCCCGCGCTGGCTTACTAGCCGCCGCGGACTTGCGCGGCCGCGCCACCTTGGCGGCCACGGCTTTCACCTTCGGCAGCACCACCTCGATGCGCGGCATGCGTCCGCTGCGCTTCGGCAGCTTGCCGGCCTGATGCAGTTCCACCGCGCGCCACATGTACCAGGCGCCGGCGGAACGATGCGGCTTCCAGCGTTCGGCATAGGTGAGCAGCGCCCTGGGTCGGGGCAGACCCTTCAGCCCATAGGCGAGGCGGAATCCATTGCGCACGCCGAAGTCATCCACCGGCATCACGTCCGGCCGCCCGAAGTGGAACATCAGCAGCATCTGCGCGGTCCATGGCCCGATGCCGCGCACGGCGATGCAGCGCGCGATGATCTCCTCGTCCGGCATCTGGGCCAGCGCCGCATCGTCCGGCAGGCGCCCGTCGAGCGCATGTGCGGCGAGGTCTTTCAATGCGGCGATCTTCGCGAACGACAGGCCCGCGGCGCGCAGCACCTCCGGCGTCATCGTGACCAGCTGCGCCGGCGTCGGGAAGTGCCCGCCACTGGCCGCGATGATCCGGTCGATGATCTTGCGCGCCACGACCGTGGAGAGTTGCTGGCCCGCGATGGCCCGTCCCAGTACCTCGAACACGCTGCCGTCGGTGCGCGGCACCGGCACATAGGGTTCGGCCAGCGCCACGATCGCGGCCACGGTGGCATCGCACTTTGCGAAATGGCGGCGATAGGTGGCTTTCATGATGCGAGGTTCCACGCGCGGCCCCGGGCGATCCTGATCGCAGCCCTCAACGCTGGCACACCGCACACCAGAACGTGGCGCGTTGCCCCATCACGCGCTGCTTGATCGGCGAGCCGCAGACGCGGCAGGGCTCGCCCGCGCGCCCATAGACATAAAGCTCCTGCTTGAAGTGGCCCGGGTCGCCGTGCGCGCCGATGTAGTTGCGCAGCGTCGTTCCACCCGCGGCGATGGCTTCGCCGAGCACCACCTTGATCGCCGCGGCCAGCGCCGCAGACTGTGCGCGCGTCAGCGAGCGCGCCGCCCGCCCGGGCCGGATGCCGGCGCGGAACAGCGACTCGCTCGCATAGATGTTGCCCACGCCGACCACGAGCTGGCTGTTCATGATGGCAAGCTTCACCGCGATGCGCCGGCCGCGCAGCACCCGGTGCAGGTACTCCGCATCGAAGGCGTCGTCCAGTGGCTCGGGGGCCAGCTTCTGCAGCAGCGCATGCTGCCCGGGCTCGCCCTCTGAATGATGCAGGCTGCCGAAGCGCCGCGGATCGTTGAAGCGCAGCATCCAGCCGGAGTCCATCTCGACGTCGAAATGGTCGTGCGTCTCGCGCGCGGTGCGCAGCGGCAGCACGCGCAGCGAGCCGGACATCCCCAGGTGCACCATCAGGTGGCCGCGATCCAGCTGCAGCAACAGGTATTTGCCGCGCCGCGTGACTCCATGGATGCGCTGCCCGCGCGCCCAGTCGGCCAGCTTCGCATCCACGGGCCAGCGCAGGCGCGGCTCATGCACGCGCAGCTGCGTGATCAGCCGTCCGCTGACATGCGGCTCGATGCCGCGGCGGGTGGTTTCGACTTCGGGCAGTTCGGGCATGTGGCCCAAGCATGCCACGGCCGCGCGGCCGCTTCGCGCTGTCGCCAGACGCAAAAAACCCGCCGGGTGGCGGGTTCTCTGCGGACTAAGCAAGATGCCTGGAGGGGGCCGCTTACTTGATCTTGGTTTCCTTGT
>CAZWDR010000055.1:0-18285 GCA_964632365.1 uncultured Steroidobacteraceae bacterium | reverse complement strand
GACACCGGCAAGGCGGTGTTCGTGCCCGGCGGGCGCGGCAGGGCGCGCGCCTGAGTTCGCGGCAGGGCTCTCACCTGAGCCTTGCGCGGCCCGCCTCCTTCGACAGTGCCGGCCGGGGCCCGAGGGCCGCGCAGCCTGCTAGTCCTGCAGCTCCGCCAAGCCCCGGAACAGCTCCAGCGATTCCGGGTTCGCGAGGGCATCGCGGTTCGTCACCGGCATGCCGTGCACCACATCGCGCACGGCCAGCTCCACCAGCTTGCCGCTGAGCGTGCGCGGCAGGTCCGTCACGGCGATGATGCGCGCCGGCACATGGCGCGGCGAGGCATGGTCGCGGATCGTGCGCCGCAGGCGCTCACGCAGCGGCTCATCCAGTGACACGCCGGGGCGCAGCCGCACGAACAGCACGATGCGCTCGTCCTCGCCCTGCCGCTGACCGATGGCCAGCGACTCGAGGATCTCTGGCAGGCGCTCGACTTGGCGATAGATCTCGGCGGTGCCGATGCGCACGCCGCCGGGGTTGAGCACCGCGTCGGATCGTCCCAGGATCACGAAGCCGCCGGTGGCGGTGCGCACCGCATAGTCGCCGTGGTGCCAGATGCCCTCGAAACGGCTGAAATACGCGCGGCGATAGCGCGTGCCATCGCTGTCGCCCAGGAACCCCAGCGGCATCGACGGGAACGGCGTGCTGCACACGAGCTCGCCGCGGCTCCCGGTCACTGGCGTTCCCTCTTCATCCACCACCTGCGCAGCCATGCCGAGTCCGGCGCCCTGGATCTCGCCGCGCCGCACCGGCAACCACGGCGTGCCGAGGCAGAAGCAGGAGATGATGTCGGTGCCGCCGGAGATGGAGGCCAGGTGCACGTCGGGCGAGATCGCCGCATAGACGTAGTCGAACTGGCTGGCGGCCAGCGGTGAGCCGGTGGAGAGCACGGTGCGCAGCGCGGCGAGGTCATGCTGCTCGCGCGGGCGGCAGCCGGCTTTTTCCAGTGTCGCAAGATAGCGCGGGCTGGTACCGAACACCTGCAGGCGTTCCTCGGCCGCCATGCGCCACAGCGTGTCGGGCTCCGGGTGCACCGGGGACCCGTCGTACAGCACCACGGTCGCGCCACCCGCCAGCGCCGAGACCAGCCAGTTCCACATCATCCAGCCGCAGGTGGTGAAGTAGAACACCCGGTCGCCGGGACGGATGTCCGTGTGCAGCAGATGTTCCTTGCGATGCTGCAGCAGCGTGCCGCCCGCGCCGTGCACGATGGATTTCGGTTTGCCGGTCGTGCCGGAAGAATAGAGGATGAACAGCGGCGCATCGAACGGCAGGCGGCGCGGGGGTGGCGCCTGGGCGGGGTCGTTCTGCAGCAGCGCATCCCATGTGCGCGCCGATGGCAGTCGGGCGCACGCGGCGGGCGAGGCATTGATGAGAAACACGGACGCCAGCTCCGGCAGTCCGGATGCGAGCTGCGCGATCTTCTCCGTGCAGTCGTGCTGGCGGCCGGCGTAGTGATAGGTGACGGTTGCGATGAGCACCCTCGCGCCGGTCTGTCCGAAGCGCTCCGCACAGGCCGCGGCCCCGAACTCCGGTGACACCGAGGTCCACACGGCACCGAGGTGCGCGGTGGCCAGCATCGCGATCACCGCCTCGGGCGTGTTCGCGAGGAAGCCCGCGACCACATCGCCTTCACCGACGCCGTCCGCGGCAAGGCCGGCAGCCACGGCATGCACGGCGCGGCGCAGCGCGCCACGCGTGTATTCGCGCCGCGGGGCGGCTTCGCCGCGCGCCACCAGCACCACGGCGTCGTCGTCGCCGGCGAGCAGGTTCTCGGCATAGTTGAGACGGCTGTCGGCGAACCAGCGCGCACCGGGCATGCGGGTGCCGTCTTCGAGCGTGGCGGTGCCGCGCTCGCCGATGATGCCCGCGAACTGCCACATCGCGCTCCAGAACGCGCCACGCTCTTCCACGGACCACTGATGCAGGCGTTGCCAGGCCTGCCGCGCATCGTCCGCCACGATGCCTGCGGACTGCGTCGCGCCATCGGCTCGGTCGGCCCCGGTCACCGCGCGCGCATCGCCCGCCAGCAGCGCCGGCGCACCATGGTGCGCGTGCGCGAAGCGGGCGAAGGCGGTCAGCGCGCTGTGGGCGATGCGTTCAGCCGCAGGCTGCCAGAGAACCGGACTGCTGCTGTCCATCACGTCCGCTGTGGCGCAGGCGATATTCGCGCGGTGGCATGCCGTAGCGTTCGCGGAAGCTGCGGCTGAAATGCGGGGCGCTGTTGAAGCCCCAGGTGAACGCGATCTGGCAGATCGACTGTCCGCGCCATCGCGGATCGGACAGCTGCCGCGCGGTCTCCTCGAGGCGCCGGCGCAGCACATAGGAGGAAATGCACTCGCCCTCGCGCGCGAAGATCATGCGCAGGTAGCGCGCGGAGACATTCAGCGCGCGCGCCACGGTGTGGGGACCCAGGTCCGGCTCGCCGAGGTTCTGCTCGATGAAAAGCCTTGCGCGCGCATAGCGCCCGCCGACGACCGACTGGCTCGCCACCAGCGGACCGAAGGCATGCGTGAACGCGACGGCGATGGTCTCGAGCAGCTGGCGCGACAGGCAGTCGTGCACGGATGCGGGCAGGCCGGTGAGCGCCTGGGTGTGCAGGTTCTGCGCCAGTGATGCGGTGACGGTGGTCATGCCGGTGCCCGCGGGAAGCCGGCGGCCGCAGAACTTGCCGGCCGAGGGCAGCTGCTGCCCCAGCGCGCGGGCCGGGATGCGCACCAGCAGCAGCACCGAGTTGGCCGCCGTGTAGTGGCGGTGCGGTGCACTGCTTTCGAACAGCGCGACATCGCCGGCGCCCAGTTCGGCATGCTGGCCGAACTGCGCCAGCGAACCGGTGCCGGACACCTGCACCAGCAGCGTAAAGACGCTGGCCTCGCCCAGGTCGCCGGGCGAGGCGCGATCGATGGCATTGCCGCGGCATGACAGCTGCGCGAAGCGCAGCGTGCCCAGCTGGCTGGTGCGCACGTCGGCATCGAATTGCCGCAGCATCGCGGCGGACAGCTCGCCCTGGGCGGGCTGGGGCAGCTGCGCAGCCCAGGCCCGGGACCGGCCGAATGATGTCCGGTTCTCGATTGCGTCCATGGCACCCCCGCCATTGTTGTTTCATATATCCTATATGAAAGCCGGCGGTCGGTGTCAATGACGGACGGGAGCAGAGGTCGGCTGGATCCTCAATCGCGCGCAAACGCCTGCAGCCGCTGATAGGAACGCTCGATGTGCGCGCGCATGGCCGCCTCGGCATCGGCCGGGCGCCGCTTCCCCAGTGCCTCGATCAGTGCCGCATGCTCGGTGCTGGCCTCGCGCGTGACCTCGCTGTGGAAGCGCAGGCGGAAAATGTGCAGGTGCGTGTGCAGCCTCGCCAGCGCGTCGCGCACCAGCAGGTTGCCGCTGCCCTCGGCGATCAGGTCGTGGAGTTCGGAGTCCTGCACCGCGAAGCGGTCGTAGGAGCGGCGCGAACTGCCCGGTTCCATCGCCTCGGCCAGACGCGCCACCTCATGCAGCTGCGCCTCGCTCATGCGTTCGGCGGCACAGCGCGCGGCATAGGGTTCGAGCAGCAGGCGCAGTTCATAGAGCTCGTCCAGCTGCCGGCGATCCAGCTGCGGCGCACAGCAATAGCCGACGAAATGGCGCTTGGTGACGAGACCGGTGGCCTCGAGCCGGCTCAGGGCCTCGCGGATCGGCGTCTGCGACACGCCCAGCTGGCGCGCCAGCTGGTCGATCGAGATGCGCGAGTCAGGCGGAATGCGCAGCGCCATGATGTCGGCGCGGATCAGCTCGAAGACTTCCTCGACAATGCCCTGGGACCGCCGCAGCACGCGCGGCGAGGTGGGTGGAGCGTCGGGAGCAGCGGTTTTCATGGGACCCCGGGAAGTCGGGTGCGTGACGACGCGAAGCGGTCGCGACCGAAATGATAGCGCACGGCCTGCGCGGCGGCGGGGCTGTGCGCCAAGGCCGACTGGAAAAGGCTATGGCCCGCATTGGCGGGTCCCCGCGGGCCCACGCTGGCATTGTCGCGGTGCAACCCGCGGCGCGATCGCCTAGTGGCGTGCATAGATCGCTGCCGCGGTGTCATGCAGGAACGCTGCGCGCTCCGCAGGGTCGAGCAGCGCCGCCGCGGCCAGCGCGTGGTCGATCTTGTCCGCATAGGAGAACTTCAGGCTCTGGCCCACATCCGAACCCCACACCACGCGCCGTGCGCCGAAGCGGTCCACCAGCTGGCGCACCACCTGCGCCGGTTCCACGCCGCCCTCGCGCAGTCGCTCCACGTTGATCTCGGTGAACTTGAAATGGACATTAGGCGTGTCGTCGAACACGCCGAGCGCATCGATGCCGAAATCCGGCTCCGGCGGCATGCGCACGGCGATGCCCGCCTCGCGCGCCCACTCCAGTTCGGGCAGCGAGGCGCCCCACGGTGTGCCGATGTGATCGATCAGGATCGGCAATCCCGGATGACGGCACGCGATGTAATGCAGCAGCGGTCGCGTCCAGGGCAGCTGGTTCTGGAAGAAGATCACCGCCACCGGCAGGTGCAGGCGCGCGCAGGTGTCCCACACGCGCATCGCCGCGGGCGACGACATCCATGAGGTATCCAGCTGTCCCGGTCGCGTGTTGGCGAGGCGCAGGCCGCGCACGCCCTGGGTGCGCGCCATCTCATGCAGCCTGTCGGGTGTGGCGTCATCCTGTGTATCGAGGATCACCACCGGCAGCAGGCGTCCGGGATAGCGGCACGCGGCGTCGATGATGTAGCGGTTGTCGTGGCCATACAGGTGTCCGCGCTGCACGACGCACGACGCCGCGACACCGTGCGCATCCATCATCCGGATCAGCGCCTCGGCGGTGACGGAGTAGCGGGTACGTGCCGGCACCGGCAGCGAGGGATGCAGCGCGCGCGGGGGATAGGTGTCCCAGTCGTCGGCGATCAGGTGCGCGTGGGTGTCGAACAGCATCGGCATCGCCTGAAGTCTAGCGCGGCGCATCACGCGCACGCTCGCGATGGGACGGGTGGGCAAGAGCCCATGCCGCATGGAGCAATCACGCGCCGCAAATGACGACCGGAACGCCTCTGTGATGCGGACATTGCCGGCATGCGAGCATGCAGGTCCGCAACGACCAGTGGAGACTCAGGGCGCTGACCATGCGCGCAGTGCCTTCTGGGTCAAGTTGTGCCGCCGGTCAGATCGTAGGGTTCGCAGTGAGGCGAGGACAGGCAATGCATGAAAAGGTGATGGTGGTGACCGGCGGCAGTCGTGGCATTGGCGAGGCGGTCGCCGTGCTGGCGGCGCAGCGTGGCTATGACGTGGTGCTGAGTTATGCCAGCGATGCGGCGCGCGCCGCCGAAGTCGTGGCGCGCATCCACGGGGCGGGCGGAAGCGCGCAGGCCGTGCAGGCCGACACCGCGCACGAGGCACAGGTCGACGCGCTGTTCGAGGTGGCGGACCGGCGCGGGCGGCTCGCGGCGATGGTCTACAACAGCGGCATCACCGGCGCCCACTCGGCGCTGGCCGATGCCGACACGGCGACGATCGATGCCGTGCTGGCCGTGAACCTGCGCGGCGCAATGCTGGCCTCGCGCAGTGCCATCCGGCGCATGTCGACGCGCTTCGGCGGTCGGGGCGGCGCGATCGTGCTGGTGTCCTCGCGCGCGAGCTTCTATGGCTCGCCGTCCGAATATGTGTGGTATGCCGCATCGAAAGGCGGCATGGACAGCCTGAACAATGGCCTGTCGCGCGAGGTCGCCGCCGAGGGCATCAGGGTGAACGCGGTGTCGCCGGGCCCGATCGCAACGGAGATGCATCGCCCGGGCCGGCTCGAGGTGGCCGGCAAGCGCGCGCCGATGCAGCGCGCGGGCCTTCCTTCAGAGGTGGCCGAAGCCGTGCTGTTCGTTGCTTCGGATGCCGCGTCATACGTGACCGGCGCGAATCTTTCGGTGGCGGGCGGCCTCTAGCGGCGGCGCACAGCGCTGTGGTCGGTCAGCCCACCCACACGGTCTGCTGGTTGCACAGTTCGAGCAGGCCCGCGCGTCCCAGTTCACGTCCGTAACCTGAACGCTTCACGCCGCCCACCGGCAGCCGCGGATCCGACGCGGTCACGCCATTGATGAACACGCCGCCGACGTCGAGCAGGCGCGCCAGCCGCGTGGCGCGGTCCAGGTCCTGCGTCCACAGCATCGCGCTGAGTCCGAACGGTGAATCGTTGGCCATCGTGATCGCTTCATCGGCATCACGCACGCGCTGGATCGCCGCGACCGGGCCAAAGGTTTCTTCGACGGCCACCGGCATGCGTCCATGGATGTCGGTGAGCACGGTGGGTTCATGGAACCAGCCCGGTTCGTGCACGCCGCCGCCGGTGACCAGGCGCGCGCCCTGCTCGATGGATGTGCGGATCTGCGTGGCCAATGTCGCGCGCAGGTCCGCGCGTGCCATCGGCCCCATCTGCGTCGCAGGCTGCAGCGGATCGCCAGTGCGCAGCGCCGTCGCGGCCGCCGCAAAGCGTTCGGTGAAGGCGTCGGCCACGCTGTGCTCGACGATGAAGCGTTTTGCCGCGAGGCAGACCTGCCCGCAGTTCGTGAAGCGTGCGCGCACGCCTGCGGCGACCGCGGCGTCGAGATCCGCGTCGGCCAGCACGATGAAGGCATCGGAGCCACCCAGTTCGAGTACCGTCTTCTTGCAGGCGGCTCCGGCCTGCGCGGCGACCTTTGCGCCGGCGGCCGAACTGCCCGTGAGCGTCACGGCTGCGACGCGCGGATCGGCGATGATGCCGCCGATCGCAGGCACCGGTGCATGCAGGTTCTGGAACACTCCTTCAGGCAGGCCCGCGTCGCGCATCAGTTGCGCGACCGCGCTGGCGCAGCCCTGCACATTCGGTGCGTGCTTCACCAGCATCACGTTGCCGGCCAGCAGTGCGGAGGCCGCGCAGCGGTAGATCTGCCAGATCGGGAAATTCCACGGCAGGATGGACAGCACGACACCCAGCGGCAGCTGTGCCACATAGCTGCGGCTGGCCTGCGTGGCAACCGGTTCATCCGCGAGCCATGCCGGTCCCTGCGCGGCGATGAACTCGCAGTTCCATGCGGACTTCTCGACCTCGGCCAGGGACTCGCCGATCGGCTTGCCCATCTCGAGCGTGATGGTGCGGGCCAGCTCATCGTTGCGTTCGCGCAGCCGCATCGCCACCGCCGCGAGCAATTGCGCGCGCTGCTGCACGGGCGTCCTGCGCCAACCGGCGGCTGCGCGATGCGCGCGCGCGAGTGCCGCTTCGATGTGCGTGGCGTCGGCCATCGGCCAGCTTGCGATCGTTGCCCCGGTGGCGGGGTTGATGGAATGCGTCAGGGAATCGGCGATCGCGGCCTGCATGCGAGGCTCCGGAAAATGCTTGGCTGGCGGCATGATAAGCGATGGCGGATGGGCGTTCGGCGCATTGCGGCACTGCTCGTTGATGCTGGCGACACTGACGTCGGCAGCGACACGTCGGCGTGGCGCGACGCGATTGCCGTGGCGGGTGGAGCAGGCTTCCGCCTTGCGCAAGTTTGTGGCATCGCGTCGTGTGAGCATTGAATCCATCCTGGCGATGTCGGGCGCGACACGCCCCGGCATTTGACGATCAACGTGCAGTCGAAGCCGCCCGCCCGGGACAGCGGCGGGGCAGAAGAACGGGTGGATTCACCCAGGTTGGGGGAGGGCTTCGGCGTGAGTGCAGACATCAACTTCGCGGCGCACCCGGCGCTCGACAGGCCGCTGGTGCTGTCGCTGCCGCGGCGTCTGGGATTCGGTGCGAACGGCATGGCCACCTGCGCCGAATGGTTCGCATCGCTGGCCGTGCAGCGCGTCTTCATCGTCACCTCGCCGCCACTTGGCGCGCTGTGTGCGCCGCTGGTCAGCGCGCTCAAGGCGCAGGGCTGCGAGGCCCTCGTGTGGGAAGGCGTCACGCAGGAACCGCGCATCGCCGATGTCGCGCAGGGCATCGAGGCCGCGCGCGACTTCCGCGCCGATGCGATCGCAGGCATCGGCGGCGGCAGCGCGATGGATGTGGCGAAACTCGTCGCGGCACTGCTCGACGGGCGCCAGACCATCCACCAGGCCTTCGGCATCGGCAATCTTGCGGGGCGTGCGATGCCACTGGCGTGCATGCCAACGACGGCCGGCACCGGCAGCGAGGTGTCACCCATCGCGATCGCGCAGGACTCCGTCGACGGACAGAAGAAGGCCGTGATCAGCCCGCACCTGGTTCCCGATGCGGCGTTCGTCGATCCGTCGCTGACGGTCGGCGCGCCGCGCGCCGTGACCGCGGCCTCCGGCATTGATGCGCTGACCCACTGCATCGAGGCCTTCGCGAACCGCCAGGCGCATCCGCTTACCGATATCTGGGCGCTGGAGGGCATCCGTCGCATCTCGCGCAGCCTGGCGCGCGCCTGCGAGCACGGCGATGACCTTGTCGCGCGCAGCGATGTGGCATTGGGTAGTCTCTATGGCGGCCTGTGCCTGGGGCCGGTGAACACCGCCGCGGTGCACGCGCTAGCCTATCCGCTGGGCAGCGACCACGGCGTGGCGCATGGTGTGTCCAACGCGGTGATGCTGCCGCATGTGCTGGACTTCAACCTGCAGGCGATGCCGGCGCGTTATGCCGCAGTGGCCCGCGCGGTGGGCGTCGAGGAAGGGGGCAGCGACCTCGATGTCGCGCGGCGCGGCGTCGCGGCGATCCGCGCCTTGCTCGCCCGCTGCGGCATGCCCACCGGCATCGCGCAGCTGGGGGTGCCCGAGGCGGCGCTGGCCACGATGATCGATGCGGCGATGCAGGTGCAGCGCCTGCTGAAGCAGAACCCCCGTGACGTCACAGCGGAGGACGTGCGTGACATCTATCGACGTGCCTACTGATCCGGTGATCGGCGCCGCGCCGGCGCCGCGCGAATCTCCCTTTGCCTGGTACGGCGCTGCCACGGCGAAAGTCCGCCGGGTGTTCTGGACCTGCACCACCGCGTGGGGTCTCGATGCCATGGATGGCCTCGTCTACCAGTACCTGATCCCGGTGCTGGTGCTGGCGCTGGGCATGACCCTGGAGCAGGCCGGCAGCATCGCCAGTGCGAACTACTTCGCCACCGCCATCGGCGGCTGGATGGGCGGCTGGCTGTGCGACCGCTTCGGCCGCGCGCGCATCCTGCAGGTCACCATCCTGTGGTTCTCGGTGTTCTCGTTCCTGTCCGGCTTTGCCAACAGCTACGAGCAGCTGTTCGTGATCCGCATCCTGCAGGGCCTGGGCTTCGGTGCCGAATGGGCCGTGGGCGCGGTGCTGCTGGCCGAGATGGTCTCGCCGGAGCATCGCGGCAAGGCCGTGGGCACGATGCAGAGCGCCGTGACCATCGGTTCGGCGCTGGCCGCGCTGCTGGCCGGGCCGTTCGTCGCAGCGCTGCCGCAGGAATGGGGCTGGCGCATGGTGTTCTGGATCGGCCTGCTGCCGGCGTTGCTGGTGTTCTTCGTGCGCCGCTCCGACGATGACTCCGAGATCTATCTCGAGGCCAAGCGGCGCATGAAGGCGGAAGGGCGCAAGACCCATCCGCTGGGCATCTTCTCGCCGCACCTGATCAAGATCACCGCGATGGCGGCGCTGCTGGCCGTGGGCGCGCAGGGCGCCGGCTATGCGATCAGCAACTTCCTGACCACGTTCCTGCAGCAGGAACGCGGCTTGTCGGTGTCGATCGCGGGGCTCTATGTGCTCGCCAACAGCTTCGGCGGCCTGCTGGGTTGCCTGGTGAATGCGTATTTCAGTGATCGCGTCGGGCGGCGCATGATCTTCCGCCTGTTCGGCATCGGCTTCCTGATCACGGTGAGCTTCTACTTGCTGGCGCCGCTGGGCAGCTCGGCCTGGACGCTGATGCCGGCGGGCCTGGTCTATGGCTTCTTCCAGTTCGGCATCTATGCATCGTTCGGGCCGTTCTTCTCCGAGCTGTTCCCCACCGAGCTGCGCGGCACGGGCCAGGCCTTCGCCTACAACCTGGGGCGCGCGATGACGGGCCTGTTCATCATGGGTGTGACCTTCACGGCCGCCCAGCTCGACGCCCGCATCAGCATGGGCATGCTGATCATGGCGACGATCGCGATGAGCTGCGCCATCATTGCCACCTTCCTTCTGCCCGAGACTGCCGGCCGCGACCTGACCAAGGCCGGCCGCGTGAACACTGGAGTCACCTGATGGACCGGACCGAACGCCTGCTCGCGACGCAGGAACTGCAGCTGGTGCTTGCCGAGTACTGGCACGACGTGGATACCAACTGGGGCCGCAACGCCCCCGACTACTACACGGACGAGGCCGAGTTCGTCGGCGCCGACGCCGCCTATGTGGGCCGCGAGAAGATCCGCGAGTTCTACCAGTGGCGCGAGAAGCGCGGCGCGCGCACCGTGGTGCATGCCGTGACGAACTTCCGCGCGCACTTCAAGGGTCCGGACCATGCGGACTGCACGTGGTACCTGCTGCTGTGGGCGGCCGACGGCGTGCCGGTGCTGCCCACGCATCCGCCCATCACGATCTCGCTGATGACCGACCGCATGCATCGCATCGACGGGCGCTGGCTGTGCAGCTACCGCCGCTTCGAGACCTGGTTCCAGGGCGGCACCCCGCCCACCAATCCGAAGCTGTAGCCGTGGCCCGCTCTGTCATCGTCACCTGTGCCGTCACGGGTTCGATCCACACGCCGAGCCAGTCGCCGCACCTGCCGCTGACGCCGGCGCAGATCATCGAGGAATCCGTCGCGGCGGCGCAGGCCGGCGCGGCCGTGCTGCACCTGCATGCGCGCAATCCGGCGGATGGCAGCCCGACGGCAGATCCCGAAGTATTCATGCAGTTCCTGCCGCAGATCCGCGCGCGCTGCGACGCCATCATCAACATCACCACCGGCGGCGGGCCGGGCATGTCGCTGGAAGATCGCCTGCAGGCGCCCGAGCTCGTGAGCCCGGAGATGACCTCGCTGAACCTCGGCACGATGAACTTCGCCGGCTTCATGGCGCTGGAAAAGCTGCCGACGCTGCAGCACAAGTGGGAAGAGGGCTATCGCGACATCGCGCGCCGCCACGTGTTCCGCAACACCTTCGAGGACATCGACCTGGTGATGCAGCGCCTGGGCGAAGGCCACGGCGCGCGCTTCGAGTTCGAGTGCTACGACACCGGGCACCTGTTCAATCTCGCCATTGCACTCGAGAAGCGCCGCTATGAGCCGCCGCTGTTCATCCAGTTCGTGCTGGGCATTCCCGGCGGCATCGGCGCCGAGCTCGACCAGCTGCTGCACCTGCTGCGCACTGCGCAGCGGCTGTTCGGCACCGACCTGGAATGGTCGGTGCTGGCCGCCGGCCGGCACCAGATGGCCATGTGCACGCATGCGGCGCTGCTGGGTGGCAATGTGCGCGTCGGCCTCGAGGACAGCCTGTACATCGGGCCGGGGCAGCTCGCGCGCTCCAATGCCGACCAGGTGGCCAAGATCTGCCGCATCCTGCGCGAGCACGCGCTGGAGCCGGCCACGCCCGCGGAGGCGCGGTCCCGGCTTAAACTCAAGGGCGTCGAACACGTCCGGTTGTGAATGACGCCGCTGGAGCTGCCATGTACGAATCGCACGATCCCCGCTCGGCCCTGAAGCCCCAGGCCGCCGCCGCCACCGCGCCGATCAGCTCCGCATTCGCCGCGGCGGAATACGTCAAGTTCGCGGAGCTGCCGCCCGGCGAGTCCGACGCGCAGCACCGCACCTGGTACGGCCGCGGACAGAACTTTGTCGTGGGTTACTCCGAGGTGCAGCCGGGGGCGCGGTTCGAGCGCCGGGCCCATCCGGACGAATACATGCTGCTGCTGCCGGAGACCGGCGAGGGCGCGCTGATCGAAGCCAGCGGCGAATCCGTGGAGATCCCCGGCTTCACGCTGGCCATCGTGCCGCCCGGCGACAGCACCGTGACGATGCGGCAGGGCGGCGTGCTGGTGCGGCTGTTCTCCGCGCGCGATGCGGAGCTGGTCGCGAAGTGCGCGAACGCCGCGGCCTATGCCGATCCGCATCCGCACATCCCGCCCTACCAGACCTGGCCTGCGCCGCCGGGCGGCTATCGCATCCGCCATTACAGTCTCGATGTGCCGCCGCAGCCCGGCCGCTTCGGCCGCATCTTCCGCTGCACCACGCTGATGATGAACGTGCTGCCGTTCGAGCCGCTGCCGCGCGACACCACGCGCCTGTCGCCGCACCACCACGATGATTTCGAGCAGTGCTCGCTGGCGCTGAAGGGCGCGTTCGTGCACCACATCCGCTGGCCCTGGACCGCCGACCAGCGCGCCTGGCGCGAGGACGACCACGAGCTGTGCCCGGCGCCGTCGATCGCGGTGATCCCGCCGCCCGCCATCCACACCTCCGCGGCGGTCGATCCGGCCGGCAACCAGCTCATCGACATCTTCTCTCCGCCGCGCCTGGACTTCTCGAAGATGCCCGGCTGGGTGCTCAACGCCGACGACTATCCGATGCCGGAGGCCGGTGGGTGAACGCGATTGCTGGCGATCCGCCAGTCGTCGATGCGCATGCCCACATCTTCCTGAAGGACATGCCGCTGGCCGACTCGGCCTGGCTGGTTCCGGATCACGGCTTCACCGCCGAGGATTACCTGGCGGTGCTCGACGCCCATGGCGTGCATTTCGGCGTCATCGCCGGCATCAGCATCTTCGGGCAATACAACGACTACATGCTGGGCGCATTGCGCCGCCATCCGCGGCTGCGCGGCACCGTGAACGTGGATCCTTCGGTGGACCGCTACACGCTGGAGCGCATGAAGGCCGACGGCGTGGTGGGTGTCCGCCTGCAGCTCTCGCGTCGCAAGCAGCTGCCCGATCTCGGCAGTGAGCCGTGGCGGCTGCTGTTCCGGCGCGTGGCCGATCTGGACTGGCATGTGCACGTTGCGCTGGAAGGGCACCTGTGGCCGCAGGTGCTGCCGCAGCTGGAGGCCGGCGGCGCGCGCATCGTGCTCGACCATTTCGCGCATCCGGATGTCGCGCAGGGGCTGGATGGCGAGGGCTTCGGCGCGGTGCTGCGCTCGATCGCCAAGGGCCGCACGTGGGTGAAGCTGTCTGCCGGCTTCCGGCTCACCTGGGAGTCGCGCAGTACCGGCCGGCCCGATCCGGTCGCGATGGAACTGGCGCAGGCCACGGCTGCGCGGCTGGTGCGCGAGGCGGGGCCGGAGCGGCTGCTGTGGGGCAGCGACTGCCCGTTCGTCGGCCACGAGAATGTGAGCTACGGCGATACGCTGCGCTGGTTTGCGGAATGGGTGCCTTCGGCTGCGGTGCGCCGGCGCATGACCGATACGGCGCTGCGGTTGTATTTTTCCTGAGTCATCGCTGACGGCCGCGTGAAGGTTCCGTCGGAACCTTCCTCCGCTGGCGCGCGGTGGGCCTGTACGGCAAGGCGTTCTTGGAGTATCGCCGCCTCAAGGGGGCGCGGACGTCGCCAATGCCGGATTTCTACATCGGGGCCCACGCCGCCATCGAGGGCATGCCATTACTGACACGGGACTCAAGACGTTACCGCGCCTGTTACCCCAGGCTGGAGCTGATCTCTCCGTGAGCGAACGGACACGCACGCCGCGAGGACCAGCCGATCAGCCGGCTACCACTCAGAGCCGGTGCGTCTGCCCGTGCGCGGGCGGATCATCCTCTGCCAGCGGCAGCCCATCGGCGTCGACCTCGCCGCGCTCGCTCAGCGCTGCAGCCACCGCCGCCGTCGAGTGGCCGCCGGTGGCATTGCCGCGCTCGCCGCGCTGGTCGAGGTAGATCAGGTCATGGCGGCCGATGGTGATCACATCGCCGTCGTTCAGGTTGTGGCGGCGCACGCGGCGTGACTTCACCACGATGCCATTGGTGCTGTTGAGGTCCTCGACCACGCAGGTGTCGTGGCGCGTGACGATCTGGCAGTGATGGCGGCTGACGAAGCGGCTGTCGATCTGCAGGTCGTTGTCCGGCGTGCGGCCGACAATGGTGCGCCCCATGTAGAGCGGCAGCTCACCGACGGTCTTGCCCTCGGCCACCACCACCAGCTTGGCCATCACGGGCCGCGCGGCCGGCTCTTCGCTGGCGCCGTCGGCGGGACCCACGTACAGGCCCGGACCGCGGCGGAAGCGGCCGGTGTTCGCGGTGGCGTCAGCGCTGCCGTCGGTCAGCCCCTTCGGCCGCTCGCTGAACTCGGACCAGCGCAGCTCCTCGATCGCGGCTTCGAGGTCCTCGAGCTGCACGCAGTCGCGGTCGGAGGTGAACGCCGCCATCATCGCGGTCTCGCACAGCGTGTTGATCAGGCGCGGCACGCCGCCGGTGTAGCGGCAGATCACCGGATGGCAGTCCTCGGCGAAGATCTCGCGCCCGCCGGAGCCCGCCACCTCGAGGCGATGCAGGATGTAGCCGCGGGTGTCTTCCGGTGACAGCGCCGACAGATGGAAACGCAGCCGCACGCGCTGCGTGAGCTGCACCAGCTCGGGGGAGTCGAGCTTGGCATTCAGCTCGGGCTGGCCGGCCAGGATGATGCGCAGCACCTTGTCTTTGGTGGTCTCGATGCCCGAGAGCATGCGCACTTCTTCGAGCGTGCCCTGCGAGAGGTTCTGCGCCTCGTCGACGATCAGCAGCACCTTGCGCTGCGCGGCGTACTGCTCGATCAGGAAATTGTTCAGCGTGGCCAGCAGCTCGGCCTTCTTCATCTTGAACGGCGTGAAGCCGAACTGCACCAGCACCGACTGCAGGAACTCGATCGGCGAGATCTGCGTCTGGCTGATCTGCGCGACGACGACGTCCTTCTCGAGTTCGCGCAGGAAGGTCTCGATCAGCGTGGTCTTGCCCGACCCGATCTCGCCGGTGATCACGACGAAGCCGTCGGTGAACCAGATCGTGGACTCCATGTAGGCCTTGGCGCGCGAGTGCGCCTTGGACAGATAGAGGAAGTCCGGATCGGGGCTGAGCCGGAAGGGTTGTTCGCGGAGCTGGAAAGTCTCGGTATACATGCTTGGGGGCGTCAGCCCTTGCGCGATTCGACCCGCCGCAACAGTCTTGCGGCGCGCAGATCGGCCCTCCTGGCGGTGGATTCGACGATGGTCAGGTGCCCGAGCTTGCGGCCCGGACGGGGTTGCTTGCCGTAATCATGCATGGACAGCCCCGGTTCGGCCAGCAGACGGGTCCGATCCGGCATGTCGGAGAGCAGGTTGATCATCGCGCAATGCCCCCGGGCGGCGGTGTCGCCCAGGGGCAGGCCGGCCACGGCCCGCAGGTGGTTCTCGAACTGGCTGGTCACGGCGCCCTCGATGGTCCAGTGACCCGAATTGTGCACCCGGGGCGCCATCTCGTTGGCCAGCAGGCGCCCACGGGTGACGAAAAACTCGACGGTCATCACACCCACGTAGTCGAAATGTTGCATCACCCGGCGCAACACCCGCCGGGCGGCGGCCTCGAGCTTCGGCGCCTTCCACGGCGCGCGGGTGAGCCGCAGGATGCCGTCGCGGTGCAGGTTGCGGTTCAGCGGATACATCGCGAAACGCCCGTCCTGCCCGCGCACCCCGATCGCCGACACTTCGTAGTCGAACGGGACCATCTCCTCATAGAGCAGCGGCGCGCTGCCCAGCGCCTGCCAGGCCGCCTCGACGTCGGCGGCCCGGCGCAGCACGTGCTGACCCTTGCCGTCATACCCCAGACGCCGGGTCTTGAGCACGCCCGGCAGGCCGATCTCGCGCACTGCGCGCAGCAGGTCGGCCTGGCTGTCCACGGCCTGCGTGCGGTTGGTGGGGATGCGCAGTTGCGCGAAAAGCTGCTTCTCGAGCAGCCGGTCCTGGGCGGTGGCGAGCGCGATGCGCGGCGGGGCGATGCGCGTGCGCGATTTCTCCAGCGCGTCGAGCGCGGCGGCCGGCACGTTCTCCCAGTCGAAGGTCACCACCTCGCACTTGCCGGCCAGCTCGGCCAGCAGCGCAGCGTCGGTGAACGAGCCGATCAGCGACGGACCGACCTGGTGCGCGGGGGTTCCCGGCGACTGGTCGAGAAACAGGAAGTCCATGCCCAGCGGATATCCGGCCAGCGCCAGCATCCTGCCGAGCTGGCCGGCGCCCAGCACCCCGATGGTCATGGGGACTGGCGCGGATCCGGCTGCGCCAGCACCGCCTCGGTCTGCGCGTTGCGGAAGGCATCGAGCGCCGCCGCGACCGCAGGGTCGCGCAGCGCGACGATGGCGGCGGCGAACAGCGCCGCATTCGCAGCGCCGGCGCTGCCGATCGCGAAGGTGGCCACCGGCACGCCCTTCGGCATCTGCACGATCGAGAGCAGGGAGTCCATGCCGTTCAGCGCCTTCGACTGCACGGGCACGCCCAGCACCGGCACCCGCGTCTTTGCGGCCGTCATGCCGGGCAGGTGAGCCGCGCCACCGGCGCCGGCGATGATCGCCGCCAGGCCACGGTCGGCGGCGCCCTCGGCATATTCGAACAGCAGGTCGGGCGTGCGATGCGCGGAGACGACGCGCACCTCGTGGGCAATGCCCAGCTGCGCCAGCAGCGCGGCGGCGGGCTGCATCGTGTCCCAGTCGGACGTCGAGCCCATGATGATGCCGACCAGCGGTTTCATCTAGCGGAGTCTAGCACGCGCGCTGTGGGCCTCTTCGCGCGCGGCCAGCGCGGCCTCGATGGCATCGATGTCTGCCTCGCGCATCAGCTTGCCGATGTACTGGAACTGGCGCGCCAGCGCGCCACGGCTGGTGAGACGGCGCGCCTCGCTCAGTGCATCGAGCAGTGATTCATCCAGCGGCAGTCCGGTCATCTCGGCCTCGCGCATGCCGACCAGGCGCTGGCCCAGCTTCTGGGCGGCGATGGCATCGCGCTTGCGCTGGCTCTTGCTCGGCGGTCGTGTGCCGTCGTCGTCGATTTCTTCCATGCCGTACAATTATCTCCCATGTCCCAGACCGTTGACGCCTCGCGCCTGCCCGAACTTGCCGACACCGTGTCGCTGGCGCTCGAGACCGCGCGCGCGGCCGGCGCCACGCAGGCCGAGGCCGACATCAGCCTGCAGCAGGGCCTCAGTGTGACGGTGCGGCTCGGCGAGGTCGAGACCGTCGAATACCAGCGCGACCGGGGCCTTGGCATCACGGTCTATTTCAATGGCGCCAAGGGCTCGGCCAGCAGTGCCGACCTGCGCCCGGCCGCGGTGCGCGACATGGTGGCCAAGGCCTGCTCGATCGCGCGCCACACCGCGCGTGACGAATATGCGGGACTGGCCGACGCGACCGACATGGCCCGCGAGGTGCCGGACCTCGACCTCCATCATCCGTGGGAGGTGACCCCCGAGCAGGCCATCGAGCTGGCGCGCCAGTGCGAGGCCGCGGGCCGCGCGCTCGACAGACGCCTGACCAACTCCGAGGGCGCATCGGTGGGCACGCACCGCGGCGTGCGGGTCTACGGCAACTCGCATGGATTCCTCGCCGGCTATCCCTCCACCAGCCACAGCATCAGCTGCGCGCTGGTGGCGCAGGATGGCGCGGACATGCAGCGGGATTACTGGTACACCGCCAGCCGCAGTGCCGGTGAACTCGACCCCCCGGAGCAGGTCGGTCGCCGCGCCGCCGAGCGCGCGCTGGCGCGCCTGGGTGCGCGCCAGATCAGCACGCGCAAGGCGCCGGTGCTGTTCGCCGCTGAGCTGGCGCGTGGTTTCTTCGGGCACCTGGTCGGCGCGGTGCGCGGCTCCAGCCAGTACCGCAAGGCCTCGTTCCTGCTCGATGCCATGGGCGAGCAGATCCTGCCCGCGTTCGTGCAGATGCAGGAGCGGCCGCATCTGCGGCGCGCGCTGGCCAGCAGTCCCTTCGATGCCGAGGGCGTGGCCACGCGCGATCGCGACCTGGTGCGCGATGGCGTGCTCACCGGCTATGTGCTGAGCAGCTACTCGGCGCGCAAGCTCGGCCTGCGCACCACCGGCAATGCCGGCGGCATCCACAACCTGCTGGTCGGCAGCAGCGACGGACTGCTCGACCTGCCGGCGCTGCTGCGCGAGATGGGCGAAGGCCTGTATGTCACCGAGCTGATGGGGCAGGGCATCAATGGCGTCACCGGCGACTATTCGCGCGGCGCGTCCGGCTTCTGGGTGGAGAATGGCGAGATCGCCTTTCCGGTGCACGAGGTGACCATCGCGGGCAACCTGCGCCAGATGTATCGCGGGGTGCGATCGCTGGGCAGTGACGTCGATCGCCTGGGCGCCATCCAGACCGGCTCGGTGCTGATCGGCGAGATGAC
>CAZWDR010000054.1:4308-18299 GCA_964632365.1 uncultured Steroidobacteraceae bacterium | reverse complement strand
TTCTGGTTCAGCTTGCCCATGCGCAGGCCCGGCTGCAGCACCACCTCGCCGGTGGTGGGTTCCAGCTCTCCGCCCAGCACCTTCATCAGCGTGGACTTGCCGCTGCCATTGGCGCCGATCAGGCCATAGCGGTTGCCATCGGAAAACTTGACGGTGACGTGCTCGAACAACGGCTTGGCGCCGAACTGCACGGAAACATTCTGGGTGGACAGCATGGGACTCTCGCGCCGGAAGGATGGCGCTGCGACAGGAAAAAGGGGAACGGGCATTTTACCAGCCATGCCGGGTGCTGTCCCGGCCGTTGGCGGCGGATGCCGGCCTGTGGGAATGCTGCGACCGCATCACCGCGGTGCGCACTGGCGGGTCGCGCGGTAGGCCGCAGCCGACAGTCCCTCGGGCACCGCGGCGCTGGCGTGCCCACGGGCCTTGGCCGATGCTTTTCGGAACCATGCCTGACGCACTGCTGCTGGAAACCCCCCTCTGGGAAATCGCCCTGCGCGGCTCCGCCGTCTACCTTGCGATTGCCGCGATCATGCGCCTGGTTCCGAAGCGCCAGACCGGCAATGTCTCGCCCAATGACCTGATCGCGCTGGTGATCGTCGGCGCGCTGGCGGCGGATGCCATCCTGGGCGACAGCAAGAGCGTGCTCGAGATCATGCTGATGGTGATCGTGGTGCTGACGTGGGATTACGTGTTCAACCTGCTCGAGTTCCACTTCCCGTGGTTCCGGCGCATCGCGCAGGATTCACCGACGCTGCTGATCCACGACGGACGGCTGCTCGAGGCGAACCTGCGCGCCGAACAGCTCACCATCGAGGAACTGCATGCCAGCCTGCGCAAGCAGGGCATCGAGGACCTGCGGCAGGTGCGGCAGGCCGTCCTCGAGGTCGACGGGCACATCAGCGTGATCGAGCGTCCCCTGCCGCCGGCGGCCAACACGGCGCCGAAGCCGACGACGCCCACCGGCTTGCAGGAGCCCGGCTGCTAGAACGGCAGCCAGGGGCCGTCGAGCCAGATCGCGCGCGCGATCCATGCCGACACCAGGCACAGCAGCACCGTCAGCGGCACGCCCACCCGCAGGAAATCACCGAAGGTGTAGCGTCCCGGATGCAGGATCAGCAGGTTGCCGTGGTGCCCGATCGGCGTCAGGAATGACGCCACCGCGCCGAGCGCCACGCAGACCACGAACGGAGCCGGCGGCAACCCGATCGCGACGGCCAGCGCGATCGCAATGGGGCCGATCAGCACCGTGGTGGCCGCATCGGAGAGGATCTGCGTCAGCAGCGCGCCCGAGACGAACATGGTCACCAGCAGCGCCAGGGCGCTCCATCCCTCGGTGAGGGCCAGCAGCTGTTCGGCGAACAGGCCGGCCACGCCGGTGGACTCCATCGCCGTGCCCAGCGGGATCACGCCGGCGATCATCACGAAAATGCGCACGTCGATCTCGCGGTAACCCTGCTCGACGTCAACGCATCCGGCCACCACCATCGCCACGGCACCGGCGAGGAAGATCATCTGCGGCGGCGCCACGTCGAGCGCGGCCAGCGCGACCACGGCCAGCAGGATGACGATCGCGGTGCGCGCCCGATGCCGCCATTTCTGCTTCGCCTGGAACGGCACCATCATCAGGAACCCGGAGTGCCGCGCCAGCATCTCCAGCCGCTCCGGCTTGCCCGACACCACCAGCACGTCGCCTTCCTCGAGGCGCACGGCGGAGATTTCCTTCACGATGAAGGACTGCCGGCGCCACAGGCCCACCACCACCACGCCCAGCGTGCGGAAGAAATCGATGTCGCCGATGCTGCGGCCGGCAAACTCCGACCGCGGCGCGACCACCACCTGCACCAGTTCGCCGCTGCTGCCGTCGTTGCCGGACTTGTCGCCGTACTTGGCGATCGCGTTGAGCGTCAATCCCGGCTGCTGCTTCACCGACTGCAGCTCTTCGGGCGATGCGCGCACCAGCAGCACGTCCCCGGCGGCCAGCGGCGAGTCGCGCGGCGTCACGCGCACGCCGTTGCGCAGCCGGTCGACCACCAGCAGGTCCTCCTCGGTGTTCTTCGCGCAGAACTCCGACAGCGGCTTGCCGATCCAGGGCGAGTCCTCCTGCACCAGCAGTTCGGTGTAGTACTTCTCCAGGCGCAGGTAATCCTGGTCCGGCGTGCCAGTGCGGCGCGGGATCAGCCAGCGCATCAGCAGCAGGTAGACGACGCCGGTGATGACGAGCGCGATGCCGATCGGCGTGATGTCGAAGATCTCGAGGCCCGCGCCGGTCTGCCGCCGCAGCATGTCACCAGCGAGCAGGAAAGCCGGCGCGCTGAACAGCGTCAGCGTGGTGCCCAGGGAGGCCGCCAGCGACATCGGCATCAGCAGCCGCGAGGCGGGGATGTGGAAGTCGCGCGCGAAGCGCATCACGATGGGCAGCATCATCGCGGTGACCATCAGGTGATGCGAGAACGCGGCCAGCACCGACACCGCCGGCATCAGCACGAGGATGGCGCGCGTCTCGCTGCCGCCGGCGGCCGAACTGATCCAGTGGCCGATGCGGTCAGTGACCCCCGTTGCGGACAGCGCGGCGGCCATCACGAACACCGAGGCCACGATGATGGCCGGCTCGCTGATGAAGCCGGCCAGCGCCTCGCGCGGCTGCAGCAGCCCGGTGAAGGTCAGCGACAGCAGCACCAGCATCGCGGTGACATCGATGCGCGGCCGGCCACGGATGAACAGCGCCAGCGCGCCGACCAGGATCACAAGGAACATGACCTGATGGGACTGAAGCCCGCCAGGCAGCGTGAAATTGTCCAGAACTCCCTCCCGATTGTGGCGCCAGTCTAGACGCGCCGCGAAAGGGTCGCGCAGGGCGGACACAGCATGCGTGTGTAGGACGCCGGGAGACGTCCTGCGGGGGCCGCCCGGGCTACTTGAGGACGGGCGTTTCGATGGCCGTCACGGCATCGGCCTGCAGCGTGACACTGCCGGCGAGGAAGCCGCCCGGCCCGATCTCCAGCGCATACAGCAGCACGCGCGTCGTGCCATCGCCGCGCATCGAACTGGGCTGACCCAGCTCCGCCATCACCTGCAGCGCATTCATGCCGGGCCGCAGCGCCTGCCATCGCACAGCGCTGACCCAGCGCGGCAGTGACGCCGCCGGAGTCGGGGCCGCGACCGCCTCGGGCGCGCGCAGCGGCGGCGCCGAAACGCCGGCGGGCTGCGCGCCGAGCTGGCTCACCCGCTGGGAAAGCAGGAAGACCTCGCGCTGCAGCTGGCGCAGCTCGGTTTCCAGCCGCGTGACGGCCACGCTGTCCTGCGCCAGGGCCAGCGGCGCGAAAGCCAGCAGAGCGAGTATCCGGACCATGCGGGCCATGGGTTGCCTCCTGGGGAGCGATTGCCGGACGCAGCTGCGCTGGCCGATGCGAATGCGCTGGCGCCTGACCGCCCAGTCGCTGCATAGCATGAACCGCACCTGGCGGTCATTCAGCGCCGCGTACGGTGCTGGCGTGAAAAACAGCGGCCACGTTGGAACTTCGGGCGCGAAGCTGGTACTGATAGGCATGCCTATCTCTCCCCTTGCCGGCCGCACACCGTGGCCAGGCCTGACGGGCGCCGGCGCGGCACTGGTGCTGCTGCTGGCAACCACCGTTGCCCACGCAGATCCCGATGCCGACCTGATGCAGGCGGCGGGCGCAGGCGATGCGGCGCAGCTGCAGGGCGCGCTGGCCCAGGGCGCGAAACCCGACGCGCGCGGTGAGCGCGAGACCACCGCGCTGATGCAGGCGGCGGAGAACGGCCATCTGGCGGTGGTCGATGCGCTGCTGGCGGCTGGCGCCGATCCCAATGCAGAACGGGCCGGCGAGATCACCGCGCTGATGCATGCTGCGGCCAGCGGCAATGCCGAGGTCGTGCAGCACCTGCTCAATGCCGGCGCGCGCGTCAACGAACGGGCTGGCGCACAGGGCCTGACCGCGCTGCGCGTTGCCGTCGCCACTGGCTCCGCTGCAATCGCGCGGCTGCTGCTGGATGCCGGCGCTGACCGTGACGAGCTGGATGAGGATGGCGCGCGGTTGCTGTTCACTGCGGCCGGTACAGGTTCGGTGCCGCTGCTCGAACTGCTGCTGACCCCGGACGAGGACGTGGACCACCAGCGACGTGAAGGGGGCTATACCGCGCTGGATGTGGCGCTGGAGCGGCACCACTGGACCGCCGCGCAGTTCCTGCTGGACCAGGGCGCCACGCTCGCCGCGTCGGTGACCGGCCGGGAGGGCGTGCTGCGCAAGCTGCTCGACCTGCAGCCGGTGCTGAACCCGGGCAAGGCCAACACACTGGTGCAGGTCGCCGAGATGCCCAGCGCCGCGCTGTTCGCGGCGGTACTGCGCCAGGGCGCATCGACGGCCTACCGTGACGACAAGGGCAACACGCTGCTGATGCTCGCTGCGCGGCGCCACCACGCCACCGCGGTCGAGGCGCTGCTCGCCGCCGGCGTCGACGTGCATGCGCGCAATGCGGAGGGCGATACGGCACTGTCGATCGCGTCCGGCAAGACCGAATACGAGCTGATCGTCGCCGGCATCGGCATGGCGCTGGGGCCCGACCGTGAATCGCTGATGCGCGTGATCTTCCGGCCCGCCGCGAAGAGCCACGAGTCCGCATCGACCGCGCGCCGGCTGCAGGTGGCGCGCATGCTGCTCGCCGCGCGCGCTGATCCCAACGCCGCCGACAGCGGCGGCAACACCCCCCTGATGGAAGCCACGCGCACGGCCGACGCGGAGCTGGTGACGCTGCTGATCAGCTCGGGTGCGGGGGTGAATGTGCGCAACCGGGCTGGCACGGCGCCGGTGCTGATGGCGGCGCAGTTCGGGCTGCACGAGATCACCATGCAGCTGCTCGCGGCGCGTGCCGATGTGTCCGTGCGCGATCAGGATGGCAAGGCGGCCATCGACCTGGCGCGTGCCGGCGGGCACGCCAGCGTCGTCGAACTGCTGCAGGGCGCACCGCGCAACTGAAAAAGGCGCTGCGATGCAGCGCCTTCACGAAACGGACCATCGGACCCGGGAGCGCACTCCCGGGTCCGGCAGGCCATCAGGCGGAGGGGCGTGACTCTCCGCGCCGGCCGCGACCACGGCGCAGACCCACGGCCGCCGCTGCACGTGACAGCCCGCTGGCCATCAGTTCGTCCTTGCGCTCCTTCAGCCGCAGGCCGAGTTCCTTCAGGTCCATGTCGGACTTGCGCGCCTTGGCGAACATGCCATCGCGCTGTTCCTCTTCCTTCACATGGTGCTTGATCATTTCCGAGAGCACGGTGACCCGGGCATCGTAGTAGTCATCTTCGGGGCCGGAACCCTCGATCTCGGCAATGAGCTTCTTGGCGCCGTCATGCTCCACTTCGGCCTCGTGGTGCATGTCGGTGTCCTGCGTGGCCTCGAGGAAGGCCGGATAGAAGATCTCCTCCTCGATCTGCGCGTGCACGGTCAGTGCCTTGCAGATGTTCTGCGCCAGCTCGCGCTTGCGGTCTGCGGAGCGCGCCTTCTCGAACTGCCCGAACCACTGCTCGACCTGCCGGTGATCGGCCTTGAGCAACTGGATGGCGTCCTGCGGCGACGACCGGCCGCCCTGGCGCGGGCTGGCCGCGCGACGGCGGGTGCTGGTCGAGCGGGTGCTGCGGGTGGATTTGCGCTGGGTGGACTTCGGCATGTTCTTTCCCTCTGGATTGAGGCCCCCCGAAGCATTGGAGGGACTTTCACGGCGGCAACGATAGGGCAGTGGTTGCTGGTGGCAGATAGGCCCGCGGGCCTATGCAGCGTAGGACGGCACCGGAACCGCGCGCGCCATGCCGCGACGTCGCGCCGCCTCGTCGGAGAAAGCCGGCAACCCGATGATCCGATCGGCGCCTGACACACCTCGGGCGGCGTGCGATGGTGCAGCCAACAAGAGGGAAGAAACGTGACCAAGCAGACCATCCAGGACATCGGACCGAAGCCGCAATCCTTCGACCTCGAGCAGGCCACGCTCGACAACCCGCATTACCGCGCCGTGGCCTGGAGCGGCCGCTACCTGCAGGTGACGCTGATGTCCATCCCGCCGGGCAGCGACATCGGGCTCGAGAAGCATGGCGAGACCGACCAGTTCCTGCGCCTGGATGGCGGCCGGGGTCGCGTGCAGATGGGGCCTGAGAAGGACCAGCTCACGTTCGATCGTGAGGTGTCCGACGGGTGGTGCGTGCTGGTGCCGGCCGGCACGTGGCACAACATCACCAACATCGGCGAGGAGCCGATGCAGGTGTACACCATCTATGCGCCGTCGCACCACCAGCCGGGCAAGATCCACCAGACCGCCGAGGAGTCCGAAGCCGACGAAGACGACGAACCGGCCGACTGGTCCGTGCAGCCGAAGGGCGTCGAACCGGACGAACACGCCTGAGACGTGCGCGTGGGGGTCACACCACCGTGACGCCGCCATCCACGAGCACGCCCTGGCCGGTCATGTAGGCCGCTTCGTCCGAAGCGAGGAACAGCACCAGCCGCGCGACCTCGCTGGACTGCCCGAGCCGCCCCATCGGAACGGCGGCCTGCAGCCCATCGATCAGGCCAGGCACCTGCCTGCCATGTTCGAGCAGCGGCGTGTCGATGATGCCGGGCGAGACGGCATTGATGCGGATGCCATCGCCGGCCACGTCGAGCGCGGCGGCCCGGGTCAGGCCGAGAAGCGCGTGCTTCGCGGCCACATAGCCCGAGCCCATTTTCATCGCATGCGAACTGGCGACCGATGCGGTATTGACGATGGCGCCGCGCCGCTGCGGTCGCATCGCGCGGATCTGCGCCTTCATGGCCCGGAATACCGCACGCACGTTCACGTTCATGACCTGGTCCCACACGGCATCCGGATAATCGGCCACATCCACGTTCTGGCCCACGATGCCGGCATTGTTGAAGGCCACATCGAGTCGCCCGTGATGCTGCAGCGCTGCGGTGACCAGCCGCGCGGGTGCTTCCTCGTCACACACATCGAGGCGCAGCACCTGCACGCGCGCACCCTGCTCGCGGCACAGGCGCGCCGTCTCGTCGATCGAATCCTTCACGTCCGCGATGACGAGGCTGGCGCCTTCGGCAGCGAACGCCACCGCGCTGGCGCGCCCGATGCCGCCCGCGGCGCCGGTCACGATCACCGAATGGTCCCTGAAGCGCATCCCGCTCATGTGCGTGCTCCCTCCCGTGTGCGGCCAGTATAGTTGCGCCCATGCTGCAGCTGGCTCCCGGGCTCGGCGACGGGCCGGCCGCGGCGCTGGTCGCGCTGAGCTTCCTGACTTCGCTGATCACCGCCACGTTCTCGCTGGGCGGCGGATCACTGATGATCGCCGCGATGACGCTGGTGCTGCCGCCGATGGTGGTCGTGCCGGTGCACGGCTTCGTGCAGCTGGGCAGCAATGCCGGCCGCGCGCTGCTGCTGCGCGCGCATGTGCAGTGGCCCTTCATCCTGTGGGTGACCCTGGGAGCGGTGATCGGCTCCGTGCTCGGCGGCAGCTTTGCCAGCGCGCTGCCCGACCGCTGGTTCGCCGCCGCCATCGGACTGTTCGTGCTGGTGACCACGTGGCTGCCGCAGCCGCGCCTGATCGCCAGCAGTCGCGTGCTGCAGTTCGCCGGTGGCATCGTGGTGTCGGCGATCGGCATGGTGGTGGGCGCGGCCGGACCACTGGTGGCCGCATTCGTGCGTGGCATCCCGGACCGACGCGCGCTGGTGGCCACACACGCGATGCTCAACGCCTGGCAGCACCTGTTCAAGGTCATCGTGTTTGTCGCGATGGGCTTTGCCTTCGCGCAGTACCTGCCGCTGATGCTGCTGATGGTGCTGGCCGGGTTTGCCGGCACGGCGGTGGGCAGTCGCATGCTCACGCGCGTGCCGGAACAGGTCTTCAGGGTGGGCTTCCGCATCCTGCTGAGCCTCGTGGCCCTCGAGCTGATCCGCCGCGCCCTCGCGTGAATCCTTGTCTGGTCATGCCCGGCCCGGCGCGCTAGCCTCTGACCGCAAGCAAGGGGTAGCGCATGCCGTCACGACGCGACTTCCACAGGTTCTCGATCGCCGCCGCCGCAGCGGCCGCGCTGCCGGGCGCGAGCCTCGCGCAGGCGCCGCCAGCGGCACTGGCGCGCCGCGAGCTGCATGACGATACGCCCACGCTGCGTCCGGAGGTCTACGGCACGCACGGCCTTGTCGCCGCAGGCACGGCAATGACCGTCGAGGCCGGCACGCGCATCCTTGCCGCGGGCGGCAATGCATTCGATGCCGGCGTCGCGGCGGTGCTGGCCGGCGCGGTCAACGAGATCTCGCACTTCGGCATGGGCGGTGAAGCCCCGGCCATCGTGTTCCAGGCTGATTCGGGCAAGGTGACCGTCATCAGTGGCCAGGGCGGTGCGCCCTCGGCAGCCCGGCCAGCACACTTCGCCGCGGCGGGCGTGATTCCCGGCAATGGTCCCAATGGCGGCACCGTGCCGGCGGTGATCGACGCGATGGCACTCACGCTGCAGAACTTCGGCACGATGTCGCTGGCGCAGGTGCTCGAACCCGCGATCAGGCTGGCCGACGGCTTCCCGCTGTATGGCGCATTGCGCGACGCGCTGCTGGCCTACCGGCGCGCGTCGCTGCGCTATGAGTCGACCCGCCGCGCGTACTACCCGGAGGGCCGCGTGCCGGAAGCCGGAGAGATGTTCCGGCAGCCGCAGCTGGCCGCGACACTGCGCGCGCTGGTTGCGGGCGAGCGCGCGGCGCTGGCGCGCGGAGCGGATCGGGCGCGGGCCATCGAGGCCGGGCGTGACGTGTTCTACAAGGGGGACGTGGGCCGGCGCATCGGGGCGGCGGTGCAGGCGGACGGCGGCCTGCTCAGTGCGGAGGACATGGCCAGCTACCGCGGCAGGCTCGAGCCGGCGCTCACCACGCGTTTCCAGGGATATGACATCCACAAGCCCGGCTTCTGGAGCCAGGGGCCTGCGCTGCTGATGACGCTGAACATCCTGGAGGCCGCCGGCATCCAGAAACTCAGGCATGGCAGCGAGCAATACCTGCATACGCTGGTCGAAGGCATCAAGCTCGCATTCGACGACCGCAATGCCTGGTTCGGTGATCCACTGTTCGCGGATGTTCCCGCCGAGGGCCTGCTGTCGCGCGGCTATGCCGCGGAGCGTGCGGCGCTGATCGGCGCACAGGCCTCGTTGCAGCACCGCTATGGCGATCCATTCGCGCACCAGCGTGGCCCGGTGCGGCGCGAGCGTGCGTTCACGCCGCGGCGGTTGCAGGGGCCCGGTGTTCCCACCAACGACACCACCGCAATCGAGGTGGTGGATGCGCGCGGCAACCTGTTCAGCTGCACGCCCAGTTCCGGCTGGCTGATGGGTGGCGCCTATGTGGCGGGCGATACCGGCGTGCCGATGAGCAACCGGCTGACGGTGTTCGACCTGGATCCGGCGAGCCCCAATGTGCTGGCAGGCGGCAAGCGCCCGCGCACCACGCTGACGCCGACCATCGTCACGCGCGATGGCAGGCCGTACCTTGCCGTCGGCACGCCGGGCGGCGACAGCCAAGACCAGCACAATGCCCAGACCATCCTGAACCTGTTGCTGGGGGCGCAGAACATCCAGCAGGCGCTGGAGGCGCCGCGGCTGCAGTCGCAGCACTTCCACGCCTCGTTCGGCGAGAAGGTGGCCACTCCTGGCGGACTGCAGATCGAGTCACGCTTCGGGGCCGAGATCATCACCGCGCTGATGCGGCGTGGACATCGCGTGCAGGTGGTGGGCAGCCATGACATCGAGACCGCCGGCGTCGCGGTGGGCGTCGATCCGCGCCATGGCACGTTGCGCGGCGGGGCCGACGTGCGCGGTGAACGCCAGGTGTTCGGGTGGTGACCGCGGACGATCGCTACGACGTCGTCATCGTCGGAGCCGGTCCCGCGGGCCTCAGCGCGGCCCTGATCCTGGGCCGCTGCGGCCGCAGGGTGCTGCTGTGTGACCGCGGCACGCCGCGCAACTGGGCATCCAAGGCGATGCACGGCTTCCTGTCCCGCGATGGCGTCGACCCGGGCGAGTTCTCCGCCATCTCGCTGCGCGAGCTCGCGCGTTATCCGGACGTTCATTTCGAGGCGGTCGAGGTCACGCGCGCGGCGCCGCTGCCTCCGGATGGCTTCACGGTCACGGCCGGCGCGCGGCAGGTGCGCGCACGCAAGCTGCTCATCGCCACGGGCCTGGTTGATCAGCTCCCGTCCATCGAAGGGCTCACCGACTTCTTCGGCAGCAGCGTGTTCCAGTGTCCCTACTGCGACGGCTTCGAGTTCCGCGATCGTGTGCTGGTCGCCTACGGCCCGCGCCGGCGCGGACTGGAAATGGCGCGCGCGCTGACGGGCTGGAGCCGCCGCGTCGTGCTGTGCACCGACGGGCCGGGCGGCTTCAGCGACGAGGAGCGCGCGGCGCTGCGCCACAACGACATCGACGTGATCGGCAAACGGGTGCAGCGGCTCGAGGGTGAAGGTGGCGTGCTGCGCCATGTCGTGTTCCGCGACGGAACGAAGCTGGCCTGCGATGCGCTGTTCTTCGACATGCCGTCGCGCAGCCAGTCCGACCTGGCCACCCAGCTGGGCTGCACGTTCACGCGCCAGGGGGGTGTGGCCTGCGGCAAGTACGAGGCCACCGCGGTGCCCGGTGTCTATGTGGCCGGCAACATCGTGCGCAATGTGCAGCTGTCGATCGTCGCGGCCGCGGAAGGTGCCAACGCCGCGTTCGGCATCAACCGCGCGCTGACGCGCGAGGATTTCAACCTGCGTGCCAATGGTCGCCGCACGGTCGAACATACGCCGCCGCAGGGGTATATTCCGACCCTTTCCGACGGAGGCCAGACGTGACCGAGCCCGATGCCCTGCCCGACCGCCTGTGTGTCGATCCCGACAGCCGCTTCTATGACGAGAAGATCCTGGCCCGCAACGTCGGCATCCGCTTCAACGGCGTGGAGCGCAACAACGTCGAGGAATACTGCGTCTCCGAGGGCTGGATCCGCAGCGCGATGGGCAAGTCGCTCGATCGCCGCGGCAAGCCCCTGACCGTGACGCTGAAGGGCAAGGTCGAACCCTTCTTCAAGGACTGACGCGGGCCCACGCATGCGCAATCCGCCCAGGGCCGCCTCCCAGCCGGCGCCGCGATGGGCGGACTTCCTCGAACTCGGTTTCCGGCCGCTCTATATCGCCGGCTGCGCCTGGGCTGCGATTTCGGTGGCGCTGTGGGTGTTCGCACCGCAACAGATCACTGGCGCGTTGCCCGGCCTGCTGTGGCACGCGCACGAGATGCTGTGGGGTTTCGTGGCCACCATCTCGGTGGGCTTCCTGTGCACGGCGGCGGCGAGCTGGACGGGCGTGAATCCGGTGCGGGGCGTGCCGTTGGCCGGGCTCGTGCTGCTCTGGATGATCGCCCGCGTGGCATTGCTGCTGCCCGGCACGCCCGCATTCGTGTTCGCGGTCGGCGCGGAGGCGCTGTTCTTCGGCGGCGCCGCCATTGCGCTGGCCCGCTCCATCTATGGCACGCGCAACCAGCGCAACTACGGCGTGCCGCTGCTGGTGTTCGCGCTGGGGGTCTTCGGCGTGCTGTTCCTGCTCGCTGCCCGACGCGGCGACTACCTGCAGCTGATGGAACATTTCCACGCCGGCCTACTGTGCATGGCGGTCATCGCGCTGCTGGTGGCCCGACGCGTGATCCCGTTCTTCGCGATGCGCGCCGTCGCGGGCCTGCAGGTGCCGATGCTCACGCGCAGCGGCCAGTGGCAGCTGGCCGCTTGCCTCACGGCCATCCTGTGCCTGCTCATCGATGCGCGGCTGGCCAGTGCCGCGGCGCTGGTGCTGGCCGGTGTGCTGGCCTGGGTGCAGGTGATCGCGTGGCGGCCGTGGTCCGTGCGGCAGGTGCCGCTGCTGTGGATCCTCTATGTCGGTTATGCGGCGCTGGGCACCGGACTGCTGGTGGCCGCGGCCTGGCTTTCCGGCTGGGTGCTGCGCGCGGGCTGGCCGGTGCATGTCATCGGCGTCGGCGGCTTCGCGGTGCTGATCATCGGCATGGTCACGCGCACCGCGCTCGGTCATCTCGGACGTCCGCTGGCCACCGATCGCAGCATGGTTTCGGCCTACCTGCTGGTCATCGCGGCGGCGGTGCTGCGCCTGCTCGCGCTGCTGCCGTCGACACAGGCCAGCGTGCTGCTGCAGGCCTCGGCCGTCGCGTGGGTGCTGGCGTTTCTGCTGTATCTGTGGCGTTTCGTGCCGATGTTGATCCGTCCCCGGGTGCGGTGAGCGCCGCCGCTGGCGGCCCCTGGTCCCGGGCACGGCGTTGCAAAGCAGCAAGCGCGCAAAACTGACGAGCCGCGCAGCTTTTCCGCCATCCGGAATTGCAATGCTTCCGCCAGGTCGGGTTGACCCATCGGATGGGCGGGCATGCGCAAGGCATTTCAACTGGACGAGAGTGGATCAGGGCGTTTCCGGCGATTGCGCCGCCGCAGCTTCGTCGGTCCGGTCGCCGGCGCACTGGTGGCGGCGTTGGTGGCGATGTTCGTCAGCGCCGGTCTGCTGGCGCACACTGTGCAGAGCGCGCGTGAGGAAGGATTCCTGCGACGCGAGATCAGCGTCGTCACCCGGCAGCTGCAGTCCGCGCTGAGCCTGCTGCAGGATGCGCAATCGGCGCACCGCGCGCTGTTGCTGACCGGCGATCCGGACCATCTCGAGGACTACGAGCAGGCGGCGGCCCGCCTGCCGCAGGTGCTGCAGCAGATCCAGGCGCCACGCGACCCGCGCATGACACCGATCGACGGCGCGGCCATCGCGCAACTGGTCGACTCGAACCTTGCGGGCCTGTCGGCTTCGATCCAGCAGCTGCGATCCGGCCAGCGGGAGCTGGCGCTGGCCGGGATGCCGCAACAGCGCCGCACGATGCAGGCGCTGCGCGCGCGCATCACGACGGCCAGCGCTGACCTCACGGCGCAGGGCGCCATCGTCGACGGCCGCGCGTTCGCGGGCATGACGCGCGCGAAGTACCTGGCCGGCGCGACCGCGCTGCTGATGCTGGTGGTGCTGGCGCTCGCGGTGCTGCAGATCCGCATCCTGATGCGGCTGCGGCTGGCCTTCGAGAACCAGGCCGCCGCGCAGGCCTCGATCCTGAATTCCATCGTCGACGAGATCCCGGCCAGCCTCGCCATCCTCGATGCCGACCTGCGCTACCGGCTGGTGAACAAGGTGTTCGAGAAGTGGCGCAAGCGGCCGCGCGGGGACATCATCGGCCGCAGCATTGCCGAGGTGATGGGCCCGGAGGAATACGAGCGCAGCCGGCCATGGCTCGAACGGGTGATGAAGGGCGAGAGCGTGTCGTACGAGAAGTCGTACGCGGACCGGGCGATCTCGCAGATCACGGCCAGCTACAGCCCGATGTTCCTGGACGACGGCACCCTTGTGGGCGTCGTCGCGCTGGCCCATGACACGACCGCCCATCGCAACGAACGCGAGCGCCTGCAGCAACTCAGTGAACGCGACGCATTGACCGGCCTGCGCAACCGCGCGGCCTTCGAGGCCTGGCTCAACGATGCCAGTTCCGGCAGCGGCGCGGCCCAGGTGGCGCTGCTGTACATCGACCTGGACCATTTCAAGCCGGTCAACGACGAGCTGGGCCATTCGGCTGGCGATGCCGTGCTGCGCGAGATCGCCGAGCGGCTGCGCGCGCTGGTGCGGCCCTCGGACGTGGTCGCGCGCCTGGGTGGCGACGAGTTTGCGGTGGGGCTCACCGGCATCCGGGGTCCAGCAGACGCAAGGCACATCGCCACGAAGATCGTTTCCGAAGCGCGGCGACCCATCCACGTGGACGGGCGCAGCGTGCGCATCGGCGCCAGCGTCGGCATCGCCGCGGACGCCTCGGCGGCCAGCGGCGGCGGCCGGGCACTGCTGATGCGTGCCGACGAGATGCTGCTGGGCGCGAAGCGGGCCGGGCGCAACCGCTTCCAGG
>CAZWDR010000054.1:0-4208 GCA_964632365.1 uncultured Steroidobacteraceae bacterium | reverse complement strand
CCAATGCCCGCCGCAGCGCGTCGGCCATCATGCCGTTGCCCTTCGGCTCCGGGGCGCGGGCCTGCGGTGCGCGGCCCGCACCGCGCCGGTCATTCGCGCGCTGTGCGGGTTGCTCGCCAGGGGCGCGCGGACGCACCGCCTCGTCCAGCCGCATCGTCAGCGCGATGCGCTTGCGGACGGCATCCACCTCCAGCACCTTCACCCTGACGACATCGCCGGCCTTCACCACTTCGTGCGGATCCTTCACGAAGCGGTTCGACAGCATCGAGATGTGCACCAGGCCGTCCTGGTGCACGCCGATGTCGACGAAGGCACCGAAGTTCGTGACATTGGTCACCACGCCTTCCAGCAGCATGCCGGGCTCGAGGTCCTTGAGTTCCTCGACGCCATCCCTGAATGCCGCGGTCCTGAATTCCGGACGCGGATCCCGACCCGGCTTTTCCAGTTCCTTCAGGATGTCGCGCACGGTGGGCAGGCCGAACTGCTCGTCGGTGTAGCGCGATGCATCGAGCCGCGACAGCGCCGCGCTGTCGCCCATCACCTGCTTCACCGGCCGCTTCACGTCCTCGAGGATCCGCTCGACCACGCGATAGGCTTCCGGATGGACCGATGAGGCATCCAGCGGATTGGCGCCGTCGATGATGCGCAGGAACCCCGCAGCCTGCTCGAAGGCCTTCGGCCCGAGGCGCGGCACGTCTTTCAGCTGCCTGCGTTCGCGGAACGCGCCATGCGCGTTGCGGTGGCTGACGATGTTCTCGGCCAGCGTCGGCGTGAGTCCCGACACACGCGCCAGCAGGGCAGGCGAGGCCATGTTCACGTCGACGCCCACCGCGTTCACGCAGTCCTCGACCACGGCATCGAGCGAGCGCGCCAGCCGCGCCTGGTTCACATCGTGCTGGTACTGGCCCACGCCGATCGACTTCGGATCGATCTTCACCAGTTCCGCCAGTGGATCCTGCAGGCGGCGCGCGATCGACACCGCGCCACGCAGGCTGACGTCCAGGTCCGGCAGCTCCTTCGAGGCGAGCGCCGAAGCGGAGTACACCGAGGCGCCGGCCTCGGACACCACCACCTTGGTCAGGCGCAGTTCCGGCAGGCGCTTGATCAGCTCCGCGGCGAGCCGGTCGGTCTCGCGCGAGGCGGTGCCGTTGCCGATGCCGATCAACTGCACGGCATGCTTGCGGGCCAGGTTTGCCAGCGCATGCAGGCTGCCTTCGAGGTCGTTGCGCGGCGGGAACGGATAGACCGTGGCGGTCTCCGCCACTTTGCCGGTGTGATCGACGATGGCCACCTTCACGCCGGTGCGGATGCCCGGGTCCAGCCCCATCGTCATGCGGGCGCCGGCCGGCGCGGCCAGCAGCAAGTCGTGCAGATTGCGACCGAACACGCGGATGGCCTCTTCCTCGGCACGCTCGCGCAGCGCGACGAACATCTCCGCCTCCAGCTGCAGCGCAATCTTGAACTGCCAGGCCCAGCGCACGGTGTCGCGCAGCCAGGCGTCGGCGGGCCGGCCCTGGTCGCGCACGCCGTGGCGCGCGGCGATGCGGATCTCGCAGGTATGTGCCGTGGTCGCTGCCTGCTCCGTCGGTGCCAGCTCCTCCGGCAATTTCAGCGAGACACGCAGGATGTCCTCGGTGCGGCCGCGGAACAACGCCAGCGCGCGATGCGAGGGCACCGAAGCGAGCGGCTCGCTGTAATCGAAGTAGTCGCGGAATTTCGCGCCGGCCTCTTCCTTGCCTTCGGCGACCTTCGACACGACGATGCCGTGCTCCTGCACGTGGGCGCGCAGCTGGCCGATCAGTTCGGCGTCCTCGGCGAACTGCTCGATCAGGATCTGCCGCGCACCGTCGAGCGCGGCCTTTGCGTCGGGCACGCCCGGGTTGTCGCCATCGTCGCTGCTGAAGGGCTCGCGGATGAAGCGCGCCGCTTCGGTGGCGGGGTCGAGCGCGGGATTGGCGAGCAGGCCCTCGGCCAGCGGCGCAAGGCCCGCCTGCCGTGCGATCTGTGCGCGTGTGCGCCGCTTGGGCTTGAAAGGAAGATAGAGGTCTTCGAGTCGCTGCTTGCTGTCGGCCGACTCGATGCTGGCCCGCAGGGCCGGCGTGAGCTTCTTCTGCTCCTCGATGCTCTTCAGCACCGCCTGGCGGCGTTCTTCCAGCGAGCGCAGGTACTCCAGCCGCTCGTGCAGCGTGCGCAGCTGCGCATCGTCGAGCCCGCCGGTGGCTTCCTTGCGGTAGCGCGCGATGAACGGCACGGTGGCGCCGCCGTCAATCAGTGCGACGGTGGCCGCCACCTGTGCCGGCCGGATCGACAGTTCGGTTGCGAGACGGTTCTCGATCGGGGGCAGCACGATGCGTCACCAATGGCGGGCAAAAAGGGACGCGCACTATGCAGAATGCGTGCGGGTCCAACAAGACTTGCAAAGCCCCGCGGCGATCGCGTTCAGGTGTTCTCGCGCGCGCCCCAGTCGCGGTTGATCGCCAGTGCGGCCAGCGTGCACAGCACGCCGGACAACAGGTAGAGGCCGACCGACCACAGGCCGAAGCGGCTGGCGAGGTAGAGCGCGACCAGCGGCGCGAAGCCGGCGCCGATGAACCAGGCGGAATTGGCGACGATGGCCGCACCGGTGTAGCGATAGGCCGGCGGCAACTTGTTGTTGACCACGCCGGAGGATTGCCCGAAGGCGAGCCCGAGCAGCACGAAGCCACCGAACATGTAGACCGCCTCGCCGAGCTGGCCGGCGTCGAGCAGCTGCGGTGCGAAGCCGCTGTAGGCGCCGATCAGCGCCGCGGACACGCCGAGCACCGCCCGCCGGCCGACGCGGTCGGCCAGCATGCCCGACATCATGATCGCGAACACGCAGATCAGCGCGCCCACCGCCTCGAGGATCAGGAAGCGCACCGGCTGCCCCCGCGAATGCAGCTGCACCCACGACAGCGGGAAAACCGTGACCAGATGGAACAGGGCGAAGCTTGCGAGCGGCGCGAATGCACCCAGCGCGATGGTGCGCCACTGCAGGAACAGCGTCTGGAATGGCGGCGAGGGTTGCAGCTCGCGCGACTCGAAGGCGCGCTGGAACTCTGGCGTGGCGACCAGGCGCAGCCGCGCGAACAGCGCCACCACGTTGATGGCCAGCACCACGAAGAACGGATAGCGCCAGCCCCAGGCGAGGAAGTCCTCGGTGCCGAGCAGCGCGAGGAAGTACGCGAACAGGGCGCTGGCCAGCACCAGCCCGAGTGGCGCGCCCAGCTGCGGCACCATGGCATACCAGCCGCGGCGGCCCCGCGGCGCATTCAGCGCCAGCAGCGAGGGCAGGCCATCCCACGCGCCGCCGAGCGCAATGCCCTGGCAGATGCGGAAGAATCCCAGCAGCCATGCGCTGAGCATGCCCACCTGCGCATGGCCGGGCAGCAGCGAGATCACGATGGTCGAGCCGCCCAGCAGGAACAGCGCGATGGTGAGCTTGACCCCGCGGCCATGGCGGCGGTCGATGGCGGTGAACAGCAGTGTGCCGATCGGGCGCCCGACGAAGGCCAGCGAGAACAGCGCGAAGGAATAGAGCGTGCCGGTCAAGGGATCGACATAGGGAAACACGACCGCCGGGAACACCAGCACCGAGGCGATCGCATAGACGAAGAAGTCGAAGAACTCGCTGGTGCGGCCGATGATCACGCCGATGGCGATGTCGCCCGGCGAGATGCCCTCGTGGCGCGCGTTGACGAGCCGCGCGTCGCGCTCGAGTTCTGCAGAGTTTGCCGCGGACGCCGGGGTATTCATGCCGCTTCCTTTGCCGCAGGTCGTTATCGCATGCCCCGCGCGCGATGTGCAAGTGTCTGGCCTCTTGCACAACGCGGGCAGTTGGAGGCATTGTGCACGAAGTCCAAGCGCGAGCCGCACCGAGAGCCGAAATGCAGTACGTCCCTGCATCCTTCAAGCGCATGAGCCCCGCGGTGCTGCTGCCGCTGGCACTGCTGCTGGCAGCCTGCGAGGGCCCGGTGCTCGATCCGGCGGGCGACATCGCGCGCCAGCAGCGCGACCTCATCTACATCTCCACCGGCCTGATGCTGCTGATCATCGTGCCGGTGATGATCCTGATCGTCGTGTTCGCATGGCATTACCGCAAGGGCGGCCGCGGCACCTACGACCCGAAGTTCGATCATTCCACGATGCTCGAGCTCGCGATCTGGTCCGCGCCGCTGCTGATCATCATC
>CAZWDR010000053.1:0-19232 GCA_964632365.1 uncultured Steroidobacteraceae bacterium | reverse complement strand
GAGAACGACACCGTCGCCACGGCCGAGATCCGCTCTGGCGACAACGACCGCCTCGCCGCGCGGGTCGCACAGATGGCCAGTGCCGACTGCCTGGCGCTGCTGTCCGATGTCGATGGCCTTTATTCGGCGGATCCGAACCGCGATCCGGCGGCGGAGTTCTTTCCCGAGGTGCGCGGCATCACCCCGCGCATCGAGGCCATGGCGGGCGGCTCGGCGTCGGACGTCGGCTCCGGCGGCATGGCCACCAAGATCGAGGCGGCGCGCATCGCGCTCGATGCCGGCTGCCACATGTGCATCGCCTCCGGGCATCCGCTGCACCCGCTGCGCCGCATCGAGGAAGGCGCCCGCTGCACCTGGTTCATCCCGTCGGCCACGCCGGCCACCGCCCGCAAGCAATGGATCGCCGGCTCCCTGAAGCCGGCCGGTGTGCTCACCATCGATGCCGGCGCGGAGCGCGCGCTGCGGGATGGCCGCAGCCTGCTGCCGGCCGGCGTCACCACGGCGCGCGGACACTTCGAGCGCGGCGATGCGGTGGATGTGGCCGATGCGGGCGGCCGCATCGTGGCCCGGGGCCTGGTTGCCTATTCCAGCGCCGATGTGGCGCGCATCATGGGCCGGCAGAGCAGCGAAATCGAGGCGCTGCTGGGGTATCGTGGGCGTTCCGAGGTGGTGCACCGGGATGACCTGGTGTTGCGCACGTCGGTCGAGGAATCCATGGGAGCGGCGGGCTGATGAACATGCAGTTGGTGGAGAAGACGGGCATGGACCTCGAGGCGGCCATGCTGGCCATCGGCCGCGCCGCCGCGGCCAGTCGCGCGCCGCTGGCGCTGGCCGATGGCGCCACGCGCAATGCCGCGCTGCTGGCCGCCGCGCGCGCGATCCGCACGCAGGCGCCGGCCATCCTCGCGGCCAATGCCGAGGACATGCGCGTCGCCAGGGCCCGTGGCCTGTCGGCGGCGCTGCTCGACCGGCTGCTGCTGAATGACCAGCGCATCGCGGGCATGGCGGCCGGCATCGAACAGATTGCGGCACTGCCCGATCCGATCGGGGCGGTGAGTGCGGAGTGGACGCGCCCGAACGGGCTCGTGATCCAGCGCGTGCGGGTGCCGCTGGGCGTCATCGGCATCATCTACGAGAGCCGTCCGAACGTGACGGCGGATGCCGGCGCGCTGTGCCTGAAATCCGCCAATCCGGTGATCCTGCGCGGTGGCTCCGAGAGCCGGCTGTCCAGCGCCGCCATCCACGCGTGCCTCGTCGCCGGGCTGCACGAGGCCGGGCTGCCGGCCGAGGCCATCCAGATTGTGCCCACGGTCGACCGTGCCGCCGTGGGCATGATGCTCGCCGGCCTCGACCATCACATCAACGTGATCGTGCCGCGCGGTGGACGCAGCCTGGTCGAGCGCGTGCAGAAAGAGGCGCGGGTGCCCGTCATCGGTCACCTCGAAGGCCTCTGCCACGTCTATGTGGATCGCGATGCCGACGCCGCGATGGCGCGCGAGGTGGTCGTGAATGCCAAGCTGCGCCGCACCGGCATCTGCGGCGCGGCGGAGACCCTGCTGGTGGACCGTGAGGCGCGCGCGCTGCTGCCGCAGCTGCTGGCGGCGCTGGCCGATGGCGGCTGCGAGCTGCGCGGCGATGCGGAGGCCCAGGCGGCCGATGCGCGCGTGAAGCCGGCCACCGAGCAGGACTGGCGCACCGAATATCTCGACGCCATCATCTCGGTGCGCGTCGTCGACGGCATCGATGCGGCGATCCGCCACATCGCCACCTATGGGTCGGCGCACACCGATGCCATCATCACTGCGAATGACGCCACGGCGGCGAAGTTCCTGCGCGAGGTCGACAGCGCCATCGTGCTGCACAACGCCTCCACGCAGTTCGCCGATGGCGGCGAGTTCGGCATGGGCGCGGAGATCGGCATCTCCACCGACCGTTTCCATGCCCGCGGGCCGGTGGGCATCGAACAGCTCACCAGCTACAAATATGTGGTGCGCGGCCACGGCCAGGTGCGGCCGGGCTGACCGATCACGGCGCGCGGCGCCGGGGAGTGGCCGATGCTCAGGAATGCAGGCCTCATCATCGTGCTGCTGGTCGCATGCGTCGCGATCGCGCTGTACATGCGCTCGCCGCGCCCCGTGGCCGGCGCGTCGCCCGTCACGTTCCAGCCGCAGCCCGATGCCAGCCCCGGCGAGCGCATCGCCGGTCTCGAGCAGGCGCTGGCCGCCCAGATCGACCGCTCGCGCACCCTCGAGGCACGCATCGCAGCACTGGAGGAGCAGCTGCAGCGCGGGCGTGCCAGCGACGAGCCCGCGCCGGCGCAGCCGGATCCCGCGCGACTCGCGCAGTTGCGCGAACAGTCCGGCGCCGGGCAGCAGCGGCCTGATCCCGCCGCACTGCGCGAGCGCCAGCGCGAGCGGCAGCTGACCCGGCTGGTGGAGGCCGGTTTCACGCGTGAACGCGCCGAGTGGATCGACCGTCGCGTCGAAGAGCTCGAATACCAGGCCATGCAGGCGCAGTTCGAGGCGCAGCGCGGTGGCCGGCCAGGCGCGGCGGCTGCCGATGTGCAGCGCGCGCTGCGCGGCGAGCTGGGCGATGCGGAATACGAGCGCTACCTGCGCGGCACCGGCCGTCCCACGGAAGTGCAGGTGATGGATGTGCTGGCGAGTTCGGCGGCGGAACGGGCCGGGCTGCAGCCCGGCGACCAGGTGCTTTCCTATGCGGGCACTCGCGTGTTCGACATGCGCGAGCTCAATGCGATGTCCCGCGAGGGAAACCCGGGCGAGGCGGTGACGATGGAGGTGCGCCGCAACGGCCAGACCGTGCAGGTGGTGGTGCCGCGCGGCGTGCTGGGGCTGGCCGGCGGACCGATGCGTGGCGGGCGCGGCGGCCGGCCGTAGCGTCAGCGGGCGTAGGTGGCCGTGAAGGTCGCCTTCGCCAGGGCATTCGCATTGACCATGAAGCCGGCCCGCGAGGCGGTGCAGCGCTCGGGCAGGTCCAGCTTCGGCACCTTCAGCGCATACACGGTGAAGTTGTAGCGATGCGGCGGGTCGCCGACGGGCGGGCACGGCCCGCCCCAGCCGATCTCGCCATAGTCGTTCATCAGTTGGCGGCAGCCGGAGGGCAGCAGGCTGCCCATCGGCTCACCGGCGCCGCGCGCCAGCGAGGTGGCATTGGCGGGAATGTCCACCAGCAGCCAGTGCCAGAAGCCGGCGCCGCCAGTGGGCGCATCCGGGTCGTGCACCAGCACGGCGAAGCTTTTCGTGCCCGGCGGCGCGCCGCTCCAGTGGAGGGCAGGCGAGGCGTTCAGTCCCGGTCCACCCGGCACGGCGTAGGCGAATTCGTCGGGAATCGGCGCGCCCGGCGTCAGGTCGGCACTGCCGGCCGCGAAGGTGGATTCATCCATCAGCGAAATCCTCCTCAGGCGTGGTCGTGCCGGGGCGCGTGGGCGTGGTCGTCCTGTGCATGCGCATCGGCATGCGTGGCGCAGCGCTCGCAGTTCACCCAGCCGGAGTCCCCGGACACGTAGTGTTCCTTCTTCCAGATCGGGACGCGGTGCTTCACCTCGTCGATCACGTAGCGGCAGGCACGAAAGGCCTCGTCGCGATGCGGCGCGGCCGCACCCACCCACACCGCGGTATCGCTGAGCCCGAGGCTGCCGAGGCGGTGCACACAGACGATGCGCTCGATGCCGAAGCGCGCGCGCGCCTCGGCGATGATGCGCTCGCCTTCGCGCACACCGAGCGCCTCGAAGGCCTCGTACTCCAGGCGCGTGACCTGCTGGCCCTCGTTGTGGTCGCGCACCCAGCCTTCGAAGGCCGTGAATCCGCCGCAGCGGGTGTCGAGCAGTTCGGCGCGCAGCGGCGCGGCATCGATGGGCGTGTGCGAGAAGCGGAAGGGGCTCATCCGCCAGCCACCGGCGGAATGAACACGACCGCGTCACCGGCGACCAGCCGTCGCGACCAGTCGGTGAACTCATCATTCACCGCCACCTTCAGGTGGGTCGGCTGCAAGGTGAAGGGATGGCGCGCCGCCAGCTCCGCATACAGCTCGCGCGGCGTCGCGGCGCGCGTGGTGATGACTTCTTCGCGGGTGCCAGCCTGTTCGCGCAGCAGCGCGAAGTACTGCACCGTCAGTTCGCGTTCGGCCGCGGCGTCGCCCGGGGCGCCACCGCTGACCGCAGCCAGTTCCGCAGGGGTATTCACGTTGTCGAGGCTCTCCGCATGCAGTTGGTCCAGCAGCAGGGTATCGGATTGCAGCAGGAATTTGCGCGGGCAGAGCCTTCCTGCCGCCACCGCTTCGGAAAGCGGCACGGCCGAGGCGGGCTCCCAGATCGCGCACAGCGGTTCGGGCAGCCCGTCGCGGCTGCCGCGGAACGCCGTGGCCACGCGACGCGGGTCGCGGCGCGCGATCAGGTGCTGCAGTGTGGCGGCATCCAGCCGCGGCAGGTCGCAGGCCACCACCAGCCACGCCACGCCCGGGTGGGCCCGCTGTGCCGCCATGATGCCGGCAGCGGGGCCGGCGGGGGCATCCGGCAGGTCGACCACCTGCGGGAAGGCGGCGCGCAACGGCTCGTCGCGCTGCGTTCCGCGCACCGAGACGAAGCAGCGCGCCACCAGTGGCTCGAGCAGTTCGAAGGCGCGCGTGAGCTGCGTCTTGCCGTCGAACTGCAGGCCGGCCTTGTCCCGCCCCATGCGCGTGCTGCGGCCACCGGCCAGCACCAGGCCATGCAAGGGCGCGCTCACGGCGCGGCCTTGCCGGCCGGGCGCGCACGGCGCGCACCGGCGCGCGTGAAGTCGCGCTTGCCGCCGCGCTTGGCCAGCAGCTGCACCGGGCCGATGCGGATGTCGTGCGACAGCGCCTTGCACATGTCATACATGGTGAGGGCCGCGACGCTGGCGCCGGTCAGTGCCTCCATCTCGACGCCCGTGGTGTGCGTCACGGCCACCTGGCAGGTGATCGACAGCCCGCCGCGGACCGCGCGCACCTCGATCTTCACGCTGTCGAGCGGCAGCGGGTGGCAGAAGGGAATCAGCTCGTGCGTGCGCTTGGCTGCGAGCACGCCAGCGATGATGGCGGTGTCGAACACCGGGCCTTTCTTCGTGCGATGGCCGCTGGCGGCGAGTTCGCGCGCCACCGCGGATGGCAGCTCGACACGCGCCTCGGCGGTGGCCTCGCGGCGGGTCGGTGCCTTCGCGCCCACATCGACCATGGTCGGGCGGTTCGACGCATCCAGATGCGTCAGCTTCGATCTGCGTGCCGCCATGTCAGCCGCCGATGTAGTTCATCTCGACCTTCGGACCGGTGCTGCGTGCGCGCAGCACCGCGCGCTGCTCGCTGTAGCGGTCCTGACGGTCGAGCCACGTGCCGCGCACCAGGCGCAGCATCTGCTCATCGTCGGCACCGCTGCGCAGCGGGCCGCGCAGGTCCGTGCCCGTCTGCGCGAACAGGCAGGTGTAGAAGATGCCGTCGGAAGACAGTCGCGCGCGCGAGCAGCCGCCGCAGAAGGGCTGGGTCACCGACGAGATGAAGCCGACTTCGCCCTGGCCATCCTCGAACGCATAGCGGCGCGCCACCTCGCCGACATAGTCCGGCTTCACCGGGATGACCGGCCAGCGCGCATGGATGCGTGCGACCAGATCGGAGGAGGGCACCACCAGGCTGGACTGCCACTCGTTGCGGTTGCCCACATCCATGTATTCGATGAAGCGCACGGTGATGCCGGTGCCACGGAAACGCTCCACCAGCGGCAGCACGGAGTCCTCGTTCACGCCGCGCTGGATCACGGTGTTGATCTTGACCGGGCCGAGTCCGGCCGCCTGGGCATGCTCGATGCCGTCCAGCACTTCGCCGACCTTGCCGAAGCCGCCATTCATGCGCGCGAAGATGTCCTGGTCGAGGCTGTCGAGGCTCACCGTGACGCGGGCGAGGCCGGCGGCCTTCAGTTCCGACGCATAGCGCGCGAGCAGCACCCCGTTGGTGGTCAGCGCGATGTCCTCGACGCCGTGGATGGCATTGAGGTCGGCAATGAGATCCGGCAGGTTCACGCGCAGCAGGGGCTCCCCGCCGGTGATGCGCAGCTTGCGCACGCCCAGTGGCACGAACAGGCGCGCCAGGCGCAGGATCTCCTCGAAGGACAGCCGCTCGGCCGTCTTCATGAAGTTGTAGTGCTCGTGGAACCGCTCGCGCGGCATGCAGTAGGGACAGCGGAAGTTGCAGCGGTCCATCACCGAGATGCGCAGGTCGCGCAGGGGACGGCCCAGGCGATCGCGCGGCGTGCGGTCAATCGGGGTGATGGTGCTCATGCTCTACCAGCCGGAGGACGGGGCCAGGCCCCGGATCGCCCAAGTATTGGGGCGCGCTGGAGGATTTCCAACCATGCGGCCCGGGAGGGGCCGCAGCAGGCCGGTCCGCCGCGTCGCGCGACGGCCCGGCCGGGGAGATTACTTCTCGCCCTTGGCGCGGAACACGCGCAGCTGCTCGTTGAAGCGGCCGGCAACCTCATGCGCCTCGTCGACCGCGGCATCGTTCTTCTGCGTGTAGCGGGCCGTCATCGTCTCTTTCTGCTTGTCGCTGAGCGTGGTCCCGTCCTTGTCGAGCGAGGCCTGGTGCTCGGCCTTGATGCACTCGAGGTATCCGGTCATGTCAGCCTGATACTGCTTGACCACCTTCTGCGCCGCGACCATCTCGTCGCGCGTCGCCGAATTGCCGTCGGGAATCCTGCCGGGCTTCTTCGGGTAGGTGCAGTCAGCCCACGCGGGCGAGGAAAGCAAGGCCACAACCAGCATGCACGAAAGCTTCTTCATACGGTTACCCCTCGGCCTTTCGGGCCTTTCTATGTGCGCAATACTACTGGCTCGCCGCCGGCCGTGCCATCATGCGCGCCCTGCAGCAGTCACCTCACGCGCCCGTAGCTCAGCTGGATAGAGCATCAGGCTTCGAACCTGAGGGTCGGCGGTTCGAATCCGTCCGGGCGCGCCAGATGGTTGAAATTCAACGGGTTGAGTTGAGTTCCTCAACCGGTTTATCAAACCAATTCCGCGCCGCTGCGCGACGGTCCGCCGGGGCCCGCCAGCTCCACGGTGTCCCCGCCCACCGTCGCATGGGTGATCTGCTGCCCGTCCCAGTGGTAGAGGATCGCCGGCCCCTGACGCACGGATCCCAGCAGGTCCGGGTAGAAGACCGCCACACACTGCCCGCGCGGACGCCGCACGCTGTTGTAGACGAGTCCGTCGCTGCCCGCCTCGCGCAGCCGCGCCGCGGCACGCTGGCTGGCTTCGTAGTGGTCCGGGTCGTGCCATTGCGGATAGCCGCGGCGGAGGTCGTGCAGGCGCCCCGCCACGTCCGCGAGGATGCAGCGCAGCTGCAGCACGCACGCCGCTTCGCGGGTCCACGCGAGGAAATGGTTGCGGTGATGCACGGTCTCGGCGATGGCCGTGGGCAGTTCCCGCGCCGCGTAGTACACCCCATAGCTGCCGTCGGTGAAGCGCGAACCGCCCGGGTTCAGGTGTGTGAAGGCAGCCATGATCAGCGAGGCGCCAGGACCGGAAATGCGCCGCGACGGCGGCACCAGCGCAATCTCGCCGCGCTCATCGCGCAGGCGCGGGTTGGTCAGGCCTTCCAGCTCGAACAGCGCGTCGCGGTCCTCCGGCCCGGCGATGTCGTCGAACACGCCCACTGGCGGATGCCGCGTGGCGATGATGCGGTGCGTGGGCTGCCACGCCACGCGTCGAAGGGGGGGAGTCTCAGCCTCGCTGCGCATCGAGCCACGCCCGCACGACATAGAGATCGGCGACGCGGCCCGCGAGCATCCGTTCGAGCGCCGAGCTGCCGCCGAACAGCGGCGCGGAGTTCGGCCGCCGCACCCAGCCATCGGCCTGCGCGGCGTCGGGAAACAGGATGTGCAGGTCCTTGTAGATGCCGAGCAGGTAGCTGATGCGTTCGAGCACATCGCCGGGCACCGCACCGGCCCGGTCACGCTTCCAGCGGAAGAAGGTGGATCGCCCGGGATTGCCCAGCAGCCGCCGCTGCTGCTCGGCATTGAGCCCCCAGCGGGTCGCGATGTTGAAGAAGGCCTTCAGGGCCGGCCCGCTCAGCCCGCGGCGGTCGGCGGTGGCGGAGGTCAGCGCACTTTGCATGGTCTGGTCCCGGTCAAGTACGACACTTCGATGGTAGTCCCAATCGGGACTCCCTACAATGGCGTCATGGAAATCCTGCTCGACCAGCTGAACCTGCACCGTGGTGGCCGCCACATCCTCCGTGACGTGACCTGGCATCTGCGCAGTGGTGAGCGGTGGCTGGTGGTCGGCGGCAGCGGCGCCGGCAAGACCCAGTTGCTGAAGGTGGTGGCCGGCGACGTATGGCCCGATCCATCCCCCGGCCCGCAGCGTCGCTATCTGCTGGATGGCGAATGGCATCTGCAGCCGGCCGATGTGCGCGACGAGATCGCGTGGCTGGGGCCGGAGCGGCAGGACCGCTATGAGCGCTATGGCTGGAACCACGCGGCGGTTGACATCGTGGGCACCGGCCTGCACCGCACCGACATCCCGCTGGAGCCGCTGGAGGCGGAGGATCGTGCGCTGTGCCTGGCGCTGCTGCGCCGGGCCGGCATCGCACGGCTGGCCAGGCGCCGCTTCCTGACGCTGTCCTATGGCGAGCGCCGCCTGGTGCTGCTGGCCCGCGTGCTGGCCTGGCGCGCGCAACTGCTGGTGCTCGATGAGGTCGCCACCGGGCTGGATGCGCGCAATCGCGGCCGGCTCTTCGCGCTGCTCGCGGGTCCGGCGCTGCGCGGCACCGGCTGGATCTGTTCGGCGCATCGCATCGAGGATGTGCCGCCCGGTGCCACCCATCTGCTGTGGATGCGCGACGGCCGCGTCGTCGAGGCCGGCGCGGTCACGCCGGCGAAGCTGCGCGTCGCGCTGGCGGATGCCGCCCGCCGCGACCTGGCGGACGATGTCGCGCAACCGGTGCGCCCCGCGCGGGCGCGCAAGGTGCCGCGCGCGTCGGCGCCGCTGGTGCGGATGGACCGGGCCGATGTGTGGATCGATGGCAAGCAGGTGCTGCATGGCGTCGACTTCACCGTGCAGCGCGGTCAGTGCTGGGTGATCCATGGCGCAAACGGATCGGGCAAGTCCACGCTGTTGCGCACGCTGTATGGCGATCATCCCGTCGCGATCGGCGGCGCCATCGCGCGCGCCGGCATCGAGCCGGGCGTGCCGCTGGATGATTTCCGCGCGCACACCGGCCTCATCGCGCCACACCTGCAGACCGAATATCCGCGGCAGCTGACCGTGCTCGACACCGTCGTGTCCGGCCTGCACTCGAGTATCGGCCTGAATTTCGGCGCGACGGACTCCGAGCGGCGTCGCGCGCGCGCCGCATTGCGCGCGCTGGGCATGGCGGAGCTTGCGTCGCGGACGCTGACCGAGCTGTCTTATGGGCAGGTGCGCCGCGTGCTGTTCGCGCGCGCACAGGTGCTGCATCCGACCCTGCTGCTGCTGGACGAGGCATTCACCGGGCTGAACGCGCCGGTGCGGGCTGGCCTGATGGAGTGGCTCGAGGGTCGCATCGAGGCCGGCGTTGCGGTGGTCATGGCCACCCACTACCGACGGGAATGGCCGCGCAATGCCACGCATGAGCTGGCGCTGTCTCGCGGCCGGGTGGTCTACGCGGGTACAGTGCGGCGATGAGCCGCAGGGGATGGGTGCTCGCCGCAGCGATCGCGATCGGCCTGGCCGCGGCAGTGGCCTGGTTTGCCGCCGGGCGCACGCCGTCGGTGCGCATCGCCGGCGAAGGGGCGCCGCTGCCGCAGGCGGATGCGGAATCGGAGTTCATCTCCGTCGCGGCGCTGGCGGCCGCGCGCACCGAATCGCGGCGCCTGGGTGTGCGTGCCTTCATCATCCATCGCCATGGCCATCGGGTGTTCGCCTACCCGGACCAGCGCGATGGCGCGCGAAGCGTGGCGGGCGGCGAGCTTGCCGCGGCTGTGCTGCAGCTGGCGTTGCATCCGGTGGAGGATGCGCAGGCCGGTGCCACCGCGGTCGCGCTGCGCGTGTCCGAGCGCATCTGGCTGCCGCTGCGCGCCGCGGATGCGTGGCTGCGGACCGGGCCCGACGACACGATGCCGCGCTGCTGCATCGAGGCGCGCGTCGACGACTGGATGCGCGTCGCGGATCTCCTCAACGGCCACGGCGCCTATCTGGGCGAGCGGGTCGTCGCGGCGGATGCGATCCGCGCCTTGCTGGCGGCGCACCAGGCTGCGGTCGCTGGCGATGAACCGTTGCTGGCGCGCGATGGCACGGCCTTCGACCTGGCCCCGGACCTGCGGCTGTGGCTGGTGCCGCGACGGGGGCTGACCATGCTGGTGTGGGCCGATGCCGCGACGGCGCGTGACACACTGCTGCCGAACCTGGTGTTGCGGGGCCTTGACGATGTGTCACCCGCGGTCGACGGCGACATCTCCGGCCTGGTGCCGGGCCACTGAAAACGAGGCGAGGCGCGATGATCTATTCCTACGGTGAACGCCGGCTCGAGGCCGAGGGCAGTTTCTATGTGGCACCCAGCGCCGATGTGATCGGCTCGGTGCGGCTCGGCCATGAGGCCAGCATCTGGTTCGGTGCGGTGCTGCGCGGGGACAACGACTGGATCCACGTCGGCGCCGGCAGCAATGTGCAGGACGGCAGCATCATCCATGTCGACCCGGGCGTGCCGGTGGTCATCGGCAACCAGGTCACGATCGGCCACGGCGTGCTGCTGCATGGCTGCCGCATCGGTGATGGCACGCTGGTTGGCAATCGCGCGACCATCCTGGATGGCGTCACCATCGGTGCCGGCTGCCTGATCGGCGCCGGCGCGCTGATCACGCCGAACACGGTCATTCCAGACGGTTCGGTGGTGTTCGGTGCGCCCGGCAAGGTGGTGCGCGCGGTGCAGCCGCGCGATCTGGAATGGATGCGCGAGGGCAATGAGTCCTATCGCATCAAGTCGCGCGACTACGCGCGGTTGCTCACGCCAGGCTGAGCGGCGCCTCGAACACGATCACGGCCTCGCCACGGATGGTGGCTGCCGTCGCGGCGCCATCGCCGCCCAGCGCCACCTCGACCTCGACGCGGCCCGGCCGCCCCACGTGCCGGCCCTGCAGGCCGGTGAAATGCGCGACGGCGCCGGTGGCCGGCAGCAGCCCCGCCTCGCGCAGATGGATGCCCAGCATCGCATGCGCGTTGCCGCTGACCGGATCCTCATCGATGCCCAGCGCGGGGCAGAACATGCGCGATTCGGTGCTCACGGCACCGGCCTCGCCGCCGCGCACGAACAGGAAGTAACCCTGCGCGCCGATGCGCGGCGACAGCGCCGCCAGCGCGGCGAGGTTCGGGCGCATCGCATCGAGCGCCGCGACATCCCGCAACCCGATCAGCAGACGTGTGCTGGCCGTGCCCGCGATGCGCGCCGGCGCGGCCGCATCCAGATGCGTGCGCGACAGGTCGAGCAAGCCGAGCACGTCGTCCAGTTCTCCCGGCGACAGCGTGCGACCGAGGGATGGCGCGGGTTGCGTGATCGACAGCCGGCCTGCGTCGGCCTGCACCGCGACGATGCCGGTGCGCCCGCCCTGATGGCGGAGGGCCATCGGTGATTCACGCTGCAGCACCGCGTGCACCGCGAGCGTCGCGTGGCCGACGAAGGGTGCTTCCTTGCGGGGCGTGAAGAAGCGCACGTGCAGGTCCTCGCCGGGCGCGGCGGGCTGCAGCACGAAGGCGGTGTCGCCATTGTTCAGTTCGCGCGCGATGGCCTGCATCTGCGCGTCGTCGAGGCCATCGGCATCGAGCACGACGCCGGCGGGATTGCCGGTGAAAGGGCGGTCGGTGAAGGCATCGACCTGGAAGATCCGCACCGTGGGCATGAGCCGTTCCCGCCTGCTTGCTTTCGACCCGGCGCAAGCTAACATAGCCCCCGCCTTGGGGTGGCCCACGATCTTGGGCCTGAGACCACCGGATGCGCCGGCAAAACCCGTTGAACCTGATCCGGTTAGTACCGGCGTAGGGAGCAGGTATTGTCCTCGGCCCATTCCCGGGCCGCTCGATCCTTTGCTTTCCAGCTCGAGTCGATCCGGATCTTCATTGCTGCAAATGAGGATCTGTCATGCGTCATCTGAAGTCTTCTCCACGCACAACGGCATGGCTGCTGGCCGTGCCGCTGCTTGCTGCCCCGTTCACCGCGCCCGCTGCGGGCAACGATGAGGATCTGGGCGAGATCATCGTCACCGGCACCTTGCGCGCCCAGCCGCTGGGCGAGGTGGCCACCAGCGTCACCGTGCTTGATGCGCGCACGTTGCGCGATGCCGGGCAGCAGCACTTCCAGGATGTGCTGAACCTGGTCCCGAACCTGAACTGGGCGGGCGGCACGTCGCGGCCACGCTATTTCCAGATCCGCGGCATCGGCGAGCGCGAGCAATACGAGGGCGCGCCGAATCCTTCCGTGGGATTCCTCATCGATGACATCGACTTCAGCGGCCTCGGCATGCCGGCGACGCTGTTCGACGTGGGACGCATCGAGGTGCTCAGCGGACCGCAGGGCACACAGCATGGCGCCAACGCACTGGCCGGCCTGATCGTCGTGCGGGGCAACGATCCGCAGCGCGAGGCGGGCGTTCGCCTGTCGGCCGACGCGGGGGACTTCGGCGCCCGTGCGCTGGGTTTCGCGGCCACCGGACCCGTCGACGCGCTCGACTCCGCGTGGCGCCTTTCGGTGCAGCGCCATCGCAGTGACGGCTTCATGCGCAATCCGCACCTGGGGCGCAATGACACGAACGATCGGGACGAGCTCACCGCGCGCCTGAAGTGGCGGTGGTTCGCCGGCGAAGCCACGCAGCTGGACTTCACCTTCCTGCATGCCGACATCGACAATGGCTACGACGCCTGGTCGCTGGACAACTCGTGGACCACATTGTCGGACCGCCCCGGCGAGGATTCGCAGCGCGCGAACGGCGCCTCGCTGCGGCTGGCCACGCAGGCCTTCGGCCGCAACGAGCTGCTGGCCATCGCGAGCTACGCCAACTCCGACAGCATCAACAGTTTCGATGCGGACTGGGGACATGCCGCGCTGTGGGCGCCATTCATCTATGACTATTTCGGCGAATATGCGCGCGAGCGCAGCACCGGCAGCCTCGAGCTGCGCGTGGCCTCGCCCGATGCGACGCCGGGCAGCGCAGCGGCGTGGCTGGCCGGGGCCTATGCGATGCGCCTGCGCGAGCGCGGCCGCGATGTGACCACCGGCGACTATGCGGATCCGGACGATCCGGTGTGGACCAGCATCGATGAACTGGCGCATCGCTACGGGGCCACGAACCTGGCGCTGTTCGGCCAGCTCGACGGATACTTCGCGCCGCGCTGGCGCTGGTCCACCGGGCTGCGCTTCGAGCAGCGGCGCGCGGACTACCGCGATGCCGGCATCGTCGGCGACGCGCCGCGCGCGTCCGACCTCGACTCCACCGACCGGATGCTCGGCGGCCAGGCCTCGCTGAGCTTCGCGATGACCGATGCCCACACGACGTATGTCGCGCTGTCACGCGGCTACAAGGCCGGCGGCTTCAACGCCGGGGTCGTGGCGGCCACCGGTGCAGAGGCCGATGCCGCCCGCGCATTCGATCCGGAGTACCTGTGGAACCTCGAGACGGGCTTGCGCAGCGCGCTGGCCGGCGGGCGTGGCCATGCGGGCGTCACGCTGTTCTACCAGTGGCGACGCGACCAGCAGGTGCGCACCGGGCGGCAGCTCGATCCATCCAATCCGAACAGCTACGTGTTCGTCACCGACAACCTGCCTCGCGGCTACACCACCGGCGTCGAGGCCACGTTGCAGTACCGCGTGCTGCCGGCGCTGGAAATCGGCGGATCGCTGGGCCTGCTGCGCAGCCGCTCCGGCGCCGGCGTGACGCTGGATGAGGATGACAATCCGGTCCGCGTGGCGTCGCGCGAGCAGGCGCATGCACCCGGTTACACCGCTGCGGCGCACGCGACCTGGCGCAATGGCAGGGGTCTGATGGCACGGCTGGATGTGACCGCGATGGATGCGTTCTATTTCGATGTGCCCACCGACCACGACCAGAGATCGCGCGCCTACGCGCTGACGCACCTGAAGGCGGGCTATGAGGGCCGCAGCTGGAGTGTGCACGGATGGGTGCGCAACCTGTTCGACGAGGACTACTCGGTGCGCGGCTTCTTCTTCAGCAACGAGCCGCCGGACTGGCCGCAGAAGCTGTATCGGCAGCGCGGCGAGCCGCGCCAGGTCGGCATCAGTGCAACCTACGATTTCTAGCCACGGAGCCACCATGGACATCGCCGTCGAGATCAGCATGTATCCGCTCAACGAGGACTACATCCCGCCCATCCAGGACTTCATCGACCGGCTGAACCGCCACGAAGGCCTGGTCATCCGGACCAACCACCTCAGCACGCAGGTGTTCGGTGACCATGCGCGCATCTTCGAGGTGCTGCGCGAGGAGATGGGCGCCACCTTCGCGGCGGGCGGCAAGGCATCGTTCGTCACCAAGTTCGTCGGACCCTATCCGGTGCCGGGTGGCTGAGGACTTCCTCACCCGCCTCGTGGTGGGCGTGCGCGCGACGCATCCGGCGGAGTGGATCGCGGTGGCGGCCGGCGTCATCTATGTGGTGCTGATCATCCGCCAGCGCCGGCTCGGCTGGATCTTCGGCGGCATCAGCGCCGCGATCCTGATGGTGCTGGCGGCGCGCGCCCGGCTGCCGATGAACGCGCTGCTGCAGGGCTCCTATGTGATCGCGGCGTTCTACGGCTACTGGGCGTGGTCAAGGGGCGAGCCGCAGAAGCCGATCCGCTTCTGGCGGCTGCGCGGGCATGTGCTGGCGCTGGTGACCTGCGTGCTGGTGAGTCTCGCGCTGGCGCGGCTGCTGCGGGCCGAGGGCGCCTCGGCGTTCCCGTTCGCCGATTCGCTGGTGGCATGCGCCGGGCTCATGGCCACCTGGATGGTGGCCCGCGTCTACATCGAGAACTGGCTGTACTGGATCGCGGTCGATGCCGTGTCGATGGTCCTGTTCTTCACACAGGGCCTGGTCGTGTCGTCGCTGCTGTATGTGCTGTTCCTCGTGATCGCGATCATCGGCTTCTTCAACTGGCTCGCGAAGTACCGCCGCCAGCCGCTGCCGGAATGATCCCGCCGCATGTGCTGCTGCAGGTGCCCGGCTGCACCGATGGCCGGGCACCGCAGGGCGTCACGCCGTTGCCAGGCGGCGAGGGCCGCAACGAGGTGCTGCGCATCGACACCCCCGAGGGCCGTTTCGTCTGGCGCCGGCGACTGCCGCCGGTGGACCGTCCCGGTGCTGCGGCGCGCACCGAGCTGGCCGCTCACCGGCTGGCCGCCGCCGCAGGGCTGGCGCCGCCGGTGATCGGCGCGGCGGCCGACGCCAGCTGGATCCTGATGGAGTACATCGACGCGCCCGCGTGGACCACGGAGCAGGTGTGCAGCGCGTCGGGCATCGCGCACCTGGCGCGCCGCCTGGCCGAGCTGCATGCGATCCGCGGGCCGCGCAATGTCGCGCGCGCCGATGCGGTGCAGATGGCGCAGGGTTATGTCGAACGGCTGCGGCGGCGCGACCCCCGGGCAGCCGCGGCGCTGGAGCCGGTCATCGAGCAGGTCCGGGAGGCAGGCATTGCACTGCAGGAGGCGGATGCCGGCGACACACTGGTTCACGGCGATCTGGCCGGCGGCAACATGGTGGGCCCCGCGCCCCACCTGGTCGACTGGGAATATGCGCAGGCCAGCGATCCCTCGTGGGACTACGCTTGCCTGCTGAACTACTACCCGCGGCTGGAGCGCCACCTGGACCTTCTGCTCGGGCCGGCCGATGCCGACGGCCCGGAAGCACGCGAGCGCCTGCAGCTGCAGCGGCGGCGATTCGAGTTGCTCAATGCCCTCTGGGAACGGGCCTATCCGTCCATAGCGTGAAATGAGGCTGGATAACTGACTGCCGGCGCAGGCAAAATGGCGTGCTTCGAGACAGAAAGGCGAGCAAACCAGACATGGCATTGATCCGGGTGACTGACCGCGACGGCAACCAGCACGAGGTGGAAGGAAACACCAAGTTCACGCTGATGGAAAACCTGCGCGACCTCGAATATGGCGTCGCGGCCGTGTGCGGTGGCATGTGTGCCTGCGCCACCTGCCATGTGTGGATCGACCAGCAATGGCAGGACAAGCTGCCGCCGATGCATTCGGACGAGAAGGATCTGCTGGGCGACCTGTCGACCTACAAGCCGGGTTCCTCGCGCCTGTCCTGCCAGATCAAGTTCACCGAGCAGCTGGCCGGCATCTCGCTGCGCATCGCAGACGACGAGTGAGGCAAGCTTGACCGAGCCCACCATCCGGTCAGGCAAGATCCTGATCTGCGGTTCGATGGCTTTCGACACCATCATGGTGTTCGAGGATCACTTCCGCAATCACATCCTCCCCGACAAGCTGCACATGCTGAATGTCTCCTTCCTCGCCCTGCAGATGCGGCGCGAGTTTGGCGGCTGCGCGGGCAACATTGCCTACAACCTGAAGCTGCTGGGCGACACGGGCCATGTGATGGCGACCGTGGGGCACGACTTCGCACCGTATGCGCAGTGGATGGACCAGCAGGGCGTGCCGCGCGACCACCTGCGCACGGTGGAGTCCGAGCATACCGGCCAGGCCTTCATCACCACCGACCTTGCGAACAACCAGATCACCGCGTTCCACCCGGGCGCGATGGGACATTCGCACCTGAACAAGGTTGGCGACGCGACGGATGTGGCGCTGGGCATCGTCGCGCCGGACGGGCGCGACGGCATGATCCAGCACGCCGCGCAGTTCGCCGACGCCGGCATCCCGTTCATCTTCGATCCGGGCCAGGGGCTGCCGATGTTCGGCGGCGAAGATCTCAAGGCGTTCATCGAACAGGCCTCCTGGGTCACCGTCAACGAATACGAGTGGAACCTGATGCACGACCGCACCGGCTGGAGCGAGGCCGATGTGTGCCGCCGCGTCGCGGCGCTGGTGGTGACGCACGGCGAGGCCGGCTCGGCCGTGTTCACCGCCGACGGCAAGCTGCAGATCCCGCCGGCGCCGGCGCGCGCGGTGGTCGATCCCACCGGCTGCGGCGACGCGTACCGTGCCGGCCTGCTGCATGGCCTGCTGCATGGCCTGCCATGGGAACAGACCGCGCGTATCGCCTCGCTGATGGGATCGCTGAAGATCGAGACCCGGGGCACGCAGAACCACATGTTCACGCGGCACGAATTCAACGCGCGCTACGAAGCCGTCTTCGGCGCTTCTCCATAACCAAGTAGGTCAGGGGCCACAATGAGCAGCTATCTGTTTACGTCGGAGTCGGTGTCGGAAGGCCATCCGGACAAGGTGTCCGACCAGATCTCCGACGCCATCCTCGACGCCATCCTCGAGCAGGATCCGCATTCGCGCGTGGCCGCCGAGACGCTGTGCAACACCGGCCTGGTGGTGCTGGCCGGCGAGATCACCACGCAGGCGCGTGTTGATTACCACGGCATCACGCGCAACGTGATCAAGGACATCGGCTACGACAACACCGACTACGGCATCGACTACAAGGGCTGCGCGGTGCTGGTGGCTTATGACACGCAGTCTCCCGACATCGCCCAGGGCGTGGACGAGGGCAAGGGCATCGATCTGGACCAGGGCGCCGGCGACCAGGGCCTGATGTTCGGCTACGCGGTGCGCGAGACGCCCGAGTTGATGCCGCTGCCGATCCACCTGGCGCATCGCCTGGTCGAGCGCCAGGCCGAACTGCGCAAGAGCGGCAAGCTTGCGTGGCTGCGTCCCGACGCGAAGTCGCAGGTCACGGTGCGATACGTGGATGGCAAGCCCACCGCGATCGACACCGTCGTGCTCTCGACGCAGCACCATCCGGAGATCAGCCACAAGGATCTCTCCGAGGCGGTGATCGAGGAGGTCGTGAAGCCGGTGCTGCCGAAGGAGCTGGTCAACGGCAACATCCAGTACCTGATCAACCCCACCGGCCGCTTCGTGGTGGGCGGCCCGCAGGGCGACTGCGGCCTGACGGGGCGCAAGATCATCGTCGACACCTATGGCGGTGCGGCACCGCACGGTGGCGGCGCGTTCTCGGGCAAGGATCCGACCAAAGTGGACCGTTCGGCCGCCTACGCGGCGCGCTATGTGGCCAAGAACGTGGTCGCGGCGGGTCTGGCTGATCGCTGCCAGGTGCAGATTTCCTATGCCATTGGCGTGGCGAAGCCGACCAGCATCATGGCGACCACATTCGGCACCGGCCGGATCTCCGACGAGAAGATCGAAGAGCTGATCGGGCGGCATTTCGATCTGCGGCCCAAGGGCATCGTGCAGATGCTCGACCTGCTGCGGCCCATCTACCGCGCCACGGCGGCCTATGGCCACTTCGGCCGCGCCGGCTTCAGCTGGGAGAACACCGACAGGGCCGCCGCGCTGGCGGCTGACGCGGGCATCAAGTAGTCTTGCCACCGCCGACCCGCCGAGGAGCGCTGCAGCGTTGCATCAGGCACGCCAGGCTCGGTGGGTCGCCAGTCCAGACAACGGCGCTCTCTAAACACGATCAATAGAGAGGCACACATGAATGCAGTTGTGAATGCGGCGCCCGGCGCCGATTACCGCGTCGCCGACATCCGTCTGGCCGACTGGGGCCGCAAGGAAATCAACATCGCCGAGGGCGAGATGCCCGGCCTGATGGCGATCCGCCGCGAATACCAGGCGGCGCAGCCGCTGGCTGGCGCGCGCATCACCGGCTCGCTGCACATGACCATCCAGACCGCGGTGCTCATCGAGACGCTGCAGGCGCTGGGTGCGCAGGTGCGCTGGGCATCGTGCAACGTGTTCTCGACCCAGGACCATGCGGCCGCGGCGATCGCCGCCTCCGGCACGGCCGTGTTCGCCTACAAGGGCGAGTCGCTGGAAGAATACTGGGACTACACCCACCGCATCTTCGAATGGCCGGATGGCGGCTACTCGAACATGATCCTCGACGACGGCGGCGACGCGACGCTGCTGCTGCACCTGGGCGCGAAGGCCGAGACCGACCAGTCGGTGCTGGGCAATCCGGGCAGCGACGAAGAGGTGTCGCTGTTCAATTCGATCCGCGCGAAGCTGAAGACCGACCCGAAGTGGTACTCCACGCGCCTGAAGGAAGTGCGCGGTGTCAGCGAGGAGACCACCACCGGCGTGC
>CAZWDR010000052.1:0-19378 GCA_964632365.1 uncultured Steroidobacteraceae bacterium | reverse complement strand
CGAGGAATTCGGCAGCCCGGGCAACTACGTGATCGGCGCCAACATCGTGGGCTTCAAGCGCGTCGCGGAAGCGATGCTGGCGTTCGGCGTGGTCTGATCCGGCGCCCCGGTGCGTGCCGGGGTGCAAGGGGCGCATCGACGGCCGTTCCGCGCCGTTGGCGCCCGGCGCTGGCGTTGTCCTACATCAACAGACGCCCTTGGCAGCACGCCGGGAGTGGGCACCCTGCGCAGAATGGTGCGCTCCATGCAGACACGGAGCACGCCATGAAGAACCGCGAAGAGCACACGCATGAGGACCTCAGCGGCAGGTCCGCGATCGAGCGGCTGCGCGAGATCGCCAAGGCCGCCGATACGGCCATGTTCATCACGCAGCACGACGAATTCCCGCTGATGGTGCGGCCGATGGCGGTGCAGGAGGTGGACGAGGAGGGCACGCTGTGGTTCCTCAGCGCCTCCGACAGCGACAAGAATGTTGACCTGGAGCGCGACCCGCGTGTCACGCTGGTGTTCCAGAATCAGGGCAAGTACCAGTACCTGCAGCTGACCGGGCGCGCGACCATCCATCGCGACCGCGCGATGATCGACGCGCACTGGACGCCATTCGCCGAGAGCTGGTTCGATGGCAAGGACGACCCGCGCGTCACGGTGATCGCAGTGCATCCGCATGCCGGCCACTACTGGGCCACCGAGAACGGCAAGATCGTGGCCAGCGCCAGGATGCTGCTGGGCGCGATGGGCGCCAATGTCGGTCACCCCGGCGTGGCCGGCGAGCTGCGGATGTAGGCCGCGGTCAGGCCGCGGCCAGCCCGGGATAATCGATGTAACCCTCCGCGCCGCCGCCATAGAACGTTGCCGGGTCCGGCGCGTTCAGTGGCGCCTCGCGGCGCAGGCGCTCGACCAGGTCCGGGTTCGCGATGAACGGCACTCCAAACGCCACGGCCGCCGCGCCGGCGGCCAGTGCGGCGCGCGCCCGCGGCAGGTCGTAGCCGCCATTGACGATCACAGGGCCCGCAAAGGCGTCGCGCAGCGCCGGCGTCAGCGCCTCTGCGCCGCCGCCCTCGATCACATGCAGGAACGCAACGCCGCGGATCGCCGCGGCCGCGCTGCGGAATGTTTCCAGCGGGTTCTCGTCGGTCATGTCGTTCCACGGGGAAAGCGGCGAGAAGCGCACGCCGGTGCGGTCGGCGCCGATCTCGCGCGTGACCGACTCCACCACTTCGCGCAGCAGCCGCGTGCGGTCACGCCCATAGGCATCGGTGCGCCGGTTGGTGCCCGAGCGGAGGAACTGGTCGAGCAGGTAGCTGTTGGCCGCGTGGATCTCCACGGCATCGGCGCCGGCATCGATGGCGCGCCGCGCCGCCTGCGTGAAGTCCCGCACGATGCCGGGGATCTCCGCAGCCTCGAGCGCCCGCGGGGTCTCCCACGGCACGGACCGGAAGTTCGCGTCGCGTGCCTCGCCGGTGGCGATCGGGATGGCACTGGGTGCGACGATCTCGCCGAACACCGAGGAATGTCCCGAGCGACCGGTGTGGAACAGTTGCGCGGCGATCAGCCCGCCCGACGCATGCACTTTGTCGAACACCGGCACCCAGGACTGCTGCTGCGCGTCGTTCCACAGCCCCGGCGTCGCCGCATAGCCATGGCCCTGGCGGCTCACGGCAATGGCCTCGCTGATGATCAGGCCGGCACCGGCGCGCTGCGCGTAATAGGTCGCCGCAAGGGAGGTCTGGACGCCTTGCGAATCGGCCCGGGACCGCGTCATCGGCGCCATCACGGCGCGGTTGGCGAGCGCAAGCCGGCCCAGGGTCACAGGGGAAAACAGGTCAGGGGTGGTCATCGATGGCTCCATCCGTTGTTGTTTGGTATCGTATGGATACTATGGAACCGAACCACACCAACGTACAAGTAGGTACTGAAACGGTCCCTGGTTGCCTCGAGGAAACCGGCGGACCCTGCCCGATGGCCAGACTGGTCGAGCTGCTGTCAGGTCGCTGGGCGTTCCCGGTGCTGTACCAGCTGCTGCGCGCGCAGGGTGCGATCCGCTTCGGGCAGCTGCAGCGGGCGGTGGGGCGCGTCACGCAGAAGGAGCTCACGCGCACGCTGCGCAGCTTCGAGGAGCGCGGCCTCGTCCATCGGCAGATCTACGCCGAGGTGCCGCCCCGGGTGGAGTACCGACTCACGCCGCTGGGTGCTTCACTGGGCGCGCCGCTGTGTGGTCTTGCGCGCTGGGCGCAGGAACACATGGACGAAATCGACGCCGCCTGTCCCGGAGCGGGCAACGAGGTTGCCATGCGGTCCGCTGCGCGCGCGGCTCAGTCGTAGTCCACCGGCAGCAGCGGATCGGCGCGGTGCGCGAACATGCGCTCGATCTGTGCCGGCAGCACGCGGCCCAGTGAAAGATCGGCGGGGATCTCGTGCCGGCCGAACCACGCCACCTCGCTGGTCTCGATGCTGGTGCGTGCCGCGCCGCCGGCCAGTTCGCAAATGAAGAACATCTTCAGGCAGGACCACAGGCTTGCCGGGTGTCCCTGGCGCGCGCGATCCCATGCCGCGGCCAGTTTCACGATGCGGGCCGCATAGCCGCTTTCCTCGCGCACTTCCTTCAGCGCGTTCTCTGCCGGCGTGAGGTTCACGTCTGCCCACCCGCCGGGCAGCGTCCAGCGACCGCCATCGGCGGTCTCACGCACGAACAGCAGCCGCTGCTGCGCGTCGAACACCGCGGCGCGGATGTCGATCTTCGGCGTGGCATAACCGGTTTCGGCCCGCAGCAGCGCGGCGACTTGGGACTGCGGCGCGTCGATCTGCGTGGCGAGCATCGTCGCGGCGAGATCGCGCAGCATTTCATAGCGTTCCCGATCGTAGGGATCGGTGCAGAAGGTCAGGCCAGCCTGCGCGATCGACTGCATCTGCCGCGACCACCGCAGCCAGTGCGGCTCGTCCACGGTTGGCCGTGACTCCTCAGGCATCCGGTGCCAGGCGCGGCCAGAGGCTCTTGAACGACTCGGTGAGGAAATGCGTGGGGTCGCCGAACCTTGCGACATGGTCCTTCGCCGGTTCGGCGGCAAGCACATCGGCCGGACCGAAGCCGGCGCGCATCATGCGGCTGAGCTCGCCGGAGATCTTCGCGAGGACCTCGAGTTCCGCTTCCAGATCGGCCTTCGTGTACAGGCGGTCGCCGTGGGCAGTGACGACGCGCGTGCGCGCGTCGCACTGCGCGATCAGCGTGCGATAGCCGGCCACGGTGCCGTTGATCCAGCCGCCGGTGATCCAGTCTGGTGTGGGCCAGCCGTCGCCGGGCACCACGCCGCCAGTGACCAGCACATTGGCGCGCGCGAGCTTCACGTAAAGATCGCCATCGGTGTGCGCCTGCGCCATAACCGCGTAATGCAGGGTTTCATTGTCGAGCTGCAGCGTGCCGTCGTTCCAGGTGGTCTGGTTCGGCTGTGCGGCCTTCGGCAGCGGCCGGATCGGTGGACCCTCCAGCGTCGGGCGCACGGTGGTCGACAGCCACAGGCGCGTGTGCTCGTGCGCGATGATGCGCGCGCCCGCCTTGCCGAGTCGTTCGTTGAGGCCCGTGTGCTCCGGATGCCAGTGCGTGTTCAGCAGCGTGTGCGCGCGGGTCGCGCCCAGCTCGCGTGTCGCGTGCTTCAGCAGCGCATCGGCGTGGCGCGCCAGGCCGCCGTCGATGAACAGCAGACCTTCCGCGTCACGCAGTGCCACGACATTGGCGCCAGCGCCGCGGATCCACACGATGCCGTCTTCGAGCGGCTGCGTCGCAAGGTGTGCGTCTGCCGCGAAGCCGGGCATCGTCCACGCAAGACCTGCGCCATGCGCCAGCCAACCTGCGGATACCGAACCGATGAACCCCCGGCGCGTCGTTTTCGTCTGCATGCTGGCGCGACTCTACCCGATCATTTCGGGGGGCGATCACCTAGAATCGGACGACAACAGCGACGGGCGGGGCGCGGGCAATGACTGTGAAGGCCTTCTGGTGTGCATCGGCGTGGCTGGCCGCCGGCCTCGCCGGCGGCATTGCCGCAGCGGCCGACCCGGCGGCCACGCACTTCGCGCTGATCGACGAATACTGCGTGCAGTGCCACAACACCACTGACTGGGCCGGTGAGCTGGCGCTGGATTCGCAGGACCGCACCGAAGCGTCCATCCATGCGGATCGCGAGACCTGGGAGCAGGTGATCCGCCGCATGCGCGGGCGACTGATGCCGCCGCCGGGTGAACCGCGTCCGGCCAGCGCCGACACCGATTCGTTCGTCCGCTGGCTCGAAGGCCGCATCGATGCCGTGGCGCTGCAGAAGCCGGAGCCCGGCCATGTGCCCGCGCACCGCCTGAACCGGCGCGAGTACGCCAATGCAGTGCGCGACCTGTTCGCGCTCGAGTTCGATCCGGCCGCGCTGCTGCCGCAGGATGACCTCTCCGACGGCTTCGACAACGTGGCCAAGGTGCTGCAGGTGTCGCCCACCTTCCTTGACCAGTACCTGGCCGCCGCGCGCAGCGTGGCGCAGCTGGCGGTGGGCAATCCGGCGCAGCGCCCGGTGGGCACCCCCTACACGAATCCGGTGCCCGGCCCGCAGCACAACCATGTGGAAGGCCTGCCCTTCGGCACGCGCGGCGGCTTTGCCGTGGACCACATCTTCCCCGTCGACGGCGAGTACGAACTCAACATCAACGACATGGCCCGCGCGCTGTGGGTCGAGGGAATGGAATACGAGAACACGCTGGTCGCGCTGGTCGATGGCGTGAAGATCTACGAGACGCGCATCGGCGGTGATGATGACCAGAAGGCCATCGACCAGAAGGGCGATGCGCCGGTCGATGCCATCAACCGGCGCCTGAAGAACATCCGCTTCTATGCCAGGGCCGGGCAGCATCGCGTGGTGGTCACCTTCCGCGCCCGCAGCTATGCGGAGTCCGAGGCACGCCTGGCCTCGTTGATTCCCGGCGGCGGCGAGGAGCGCGTGCTGAAGGTGAACGCCTTCGAGATCCGCGGCCCGTTCACCGCGGAGGGCGTCAGCGAGACGCCGAGCCGGCGGCGCATCTTCAGCTGCTATCCGCAGCAGGAAGCCCATGAGCGTGCCTGCGCAGAGCAGATCGCGGCACGGTTCGCGCGGCAGGCGTTTCGCCGGCCATTGCGGGGCGGCGAGGTCGACAGCCTGATGCAGGCCTTCACCGCGGCGCGGGCCGGCGGCAATTTCGACCAGGGCGTCCGCGGCCTGCTGACGCGCATCCTGGCCAGTCCCGACTTCCTGTATCGCATGATCGAGCCGCCGGCCGGCGCCCGACCCGGCGATGTGTTCGAGATCGACGACCTCGCGCTGGCCTCGCGCCTGTCGTTCTTCATGTGGAGCAGCCTGCCCGACGACGCGCTGCTCGAGGCAGCCACCGCTGGCAAGCTGCGCGATCCGGTGGAACTGTCGCGCCAGCTGCAGCGCATGCTGGCCGATCCCCGCGCGGCGGCACTGGCGCGCGATTTCGCCTATCAGTGGCTGGGCCTGGGAAAGCTGGCCGACATCGAGCCGGACCCGAACATTTTCCCTTACGCCGCCGTGCAGCGGGACATCACCGGCGACCTGCGCGTGGAGATGCGCGAGGAGATCCGCCTGTTCGTCGACGAGGTGTTCCGCGGCAACCACAGCGTGCTCGACCTGATGCAGGCCGACTACACCTTCCTGAACGAGCGCCTCGCCGTGCATTACGGCGTGCGTGACGTGAAGGGCGCGCACTTCCGCCGCGTGACGCTGCGCGACGAGAACCGCTTCGGGCTGCTCGGCAAGGCCGGTGTGCTGATGGTCTCGTCCTATCCGAACCGCACCGCGCCGGTGCTGCGGGGCGCGTGGATCCTCGACAACATCACCGGCACGCCGCCCACGCCGCCGCCGCCTGGCGTCGAGGCGCTGAAGGAGCCGGAGGCCGGCGCGAGGATCCTGACGATGCGCGAGCAGATGGCGGCGCACAGCACGCAGAAGAGCTGCCATTCCTGCCATGGCGTGATGGACCCGATGGGGTTCGCACTCGAGAACTTCGATGGCGTGGGCCGCTGGCGCGACAAGGACCGGCTGGCCGGCACGCGCATCGATGCCTCTGGCGTGCTGCCGGATGGCGCGCCGGTGAATGGCCCGGTGGACCTGCGCAAGGCGCTGATGCAGCACCCGGACCAGTTCGTGCAGACGCTGGTCACGAAGATGATGGTGTATGCCACCGGCCGCCCGATGGAATGGCATGACATGCCCACCATCCGCGCCATCGTGCGTGAGGCAGCGAAGGATGACTACCGCTTCAGCACCGTGCTGGCGGCCATCGTCGACAGCGCGCCGTTCCGCATGCAGCAGATGCCGGAGCCTGAAGCCGACCTGCGGACCTCCGCGGTCGCGCATTGAGCAAGGAGAGAGCGATGTTCATCACGAAGAAACATCTGGACCGGCGCACGGTGCTGCGCGGCATGGGCGCCGCGGTGGCGCTGCCGCTGCTCGACGCGATGGTGCCGGCCGCAACCGCGCTGGCGCAGACGGCCGCCGCGCCGAAGGTGCGCATGGGCTTCGTTTACTTCCCGCATGGCGCGGTGATGCAGCACTGGTCGCCGGCGAAGACCGGCACCGACTTCGAGATGACGAAGATCCTCGAGCCGGTCGCGAAGTTCCGCAACGACATGACCATTGTCAGCGGGCTGCGCAATCGCGGCGGCGAGAGCAACACGCCGCACGCCATCATCGCGGGCACGTGGCTGGGCTGCGTGAAGCCGGCGGTCAGCCATGACCCGAAGGCCGGTACCACGGTGGACCAGATGGCGGCGAAGGTGCTCAGCGCCGACACGGCCTTCCCGTCGCTGGAGCTGTCGACCGAAGGCGGCGCCGTGTGCGATCCGGCCTATGGCTGCAGCTATGGGCACACCGTGGCATTCCGCTCGCCGACACAGCCGTTGCCGATGGAGTTCAATCCGCGCAAGGTGTTCTACCGGCTGTTCGGCCAGGGCGACACGGCCGAGGAGCGCGACGCGATCACGCGTGAGAACAGCAGCATCCTCGATGCCGTCGCCGAGGATGCGGCGCGGCTGCAGGCGCGACTGGGTCCGCGCGATCGCGCCGCCATTGCCGACTACCTCGATTCGGTGCGCGAGATCGAGCGGCGCATCCAGAAGATCCAGACCGAGGGCATGGGTGGCGTGGAGCTGCCCGATGCGCCAGCGGGCATCCCGGCGACCTTCGAGGAGCACCTGAAGCTGCAGTTCGACCAGATCGCGCTGGCGTGGCAGGCAAACCTGACGCGGGTGGCGACCTTCATGATGGCGCGCGAGGTGAGCATGCGCACCTACACGAATCTGGGCATCTCGGACGCCTTCCATCCGCTGTCGCACCATCAGGAGAACGCGCAGAAGATCGACAAGCTGGTCACAGTGCAGAACTTCCACACCACGGTGTTCGCCGGCTTCCTCGAGAAGCTGGCCGCGACGCCCGATGGCGAGGGCACGCTGCTGGACCATTCCATCGTGCTGTTCGGCAGCAACATGTCGAACAGCGACCGGCACAACAACGATCCGCTGCCGTCCGCGGTGTTTGGCCATGCGGCCGGCCGCATCAAGGGCGGCCAGCACCTGAAGTATCCGCAGAACACGCCCCACGCGAACCTGCTGCTGACGCTGCTGGAGCGCGCGCGCGTGCCGGTGGAGCAGGTGGGTGACAGCACTGGCACCTTCGCGGAGATCTGAGTGAGGGTTTTGCACAGGGTCCTGATGCGCGCGGTGGGAGCGCCTTTGCTGGGCGCCGTGCTGGCGATCGCACCCGTGATGTCCGTGGCGGCGAATGCGCCGACCGCGGTCGGTGCCGCGGCGGCGACCGCGGGCAAGGCCGAACTCAACCGCCAGCTCTTCGATGCGCTGCGCGCCCAGGATGGCGAGACCGCGCTGTACCTGCTTTCCGCCGGCGCCGAAGCCACCGCGCGCGAACCCGACGGCACGACGCCGCTGCACTACGCCGCACACTATGCCGACACGCGGCTGATCGAGGCGCTGCTGAAGCGCAAGGCCGACCCGGATGCGGCCAATGAATTCGGTGCGCGCCCTCTGGCGTTGGCGGCCACCAGCGGCCATGCCCCGGCCATCCGGCTGCTGCTGAAGGCCGGTGCCGATGTCGAGGCACCAAACCCGGAGGGACAGACGGCACTGATGGTCGTGGCACGCGCCGGCAAGGTGGATGCCGCGAAACTGCTGCTGAAGGCCGGTGCCGACGTGAATGCGCGCGAAGGCTGGGCGCAGCAGACCGCGCTGATGTGGGCTGCGGCGCAGGGACATCCCGGGATGATCCGCCTGCTGCTCGAGGCCGGCGCCGAGCCCGATGCGCGTGCCGCCGTGCGCGAGTGGGCGCGACGGGTGACCTCGGAGCCGCGCCCGAAAGGCATGAACCGCGGCGGCTTCACGCCACTGCTGTATGCCGCGCGCGAAGGCTGCATCGAGTGCGCGCGCGAACTGCTGAAGGGCGGCGCGGACATCGACCTGATTGATCCGGATCAGTCGACGCCGCTGCTGGTCGCGATCATGAACCTGCGTTTCGACTTCGCGTTGTTCCTGATCGAGCAGGGCGCGGACGTGGATCGCTGGGACCTGTATGGGCAGACGCCGCTTTACGTCGCGGTGGACATGAACACGCTGCCCAAGGGCGGGCGTCCCGACCTGCCCAGCGAGGACTTCACCACCGGGCTGCAGGTGGCCCAGGCGCTGCTCGCGAAGGGCGCGAATCCCGACATCCCGTTGAAGCTGCGGCCGCCGTACCGCAATTACATCTTCGACCGTGGTGGCGATGGCGTGCTGTCCACCGGTGCCACGCCGCTGCTGCGCGCCGCGAAGGGCGGCGATGTCGAGGCCGTGGCGCTGCTGCTGGAGCATGGCGCGAGCCACAGCTTTGCCACCGAGCAGGGCGTCACGCCGCTGATGGCCGCGGCCGGGCAGGGCCACGGCGCGAATCCCACGCGCGGGCGGTACAAGACCGACGCGCAGGCCGCCGAGTGCGCGCGGCTGCTGATCGAGGCCGGCGCGGATGTGGACGAGGCGACGCGCACCCGGCAGACCCCGCTGCATTCGGCGGCGGGACAGGGCTGGAACGACACCGTGAAGCTGCTCGCCGCGAAAGGTGCGGACCTCGAGGCGGTGGATTCGAGCGGGCTGCGCCCCATCGACCACGCGGCGGGCCGCACGCCACGACGCTTCCTGGAGCCCGAGAGCGAGGCGCAGCGCGGGACGATGAACATTTTGCGTGAGCTGATCGTCGCGAAGACCGGGCGCGAGCCGGTGGAGTACAAGGGCCCGCCCGCGGCGCCGCTGCAGCCCGGCACGGCGGAACGGCCGGATCGCGGCCAGGCACCCCCCACACCTTCAGCGCCCGCAGGCCCGCCTGCGGCAGCGGGCGGTTGAAAAAGCTGCATCCGGTGGTAGGAAGCGGGGCGGCTTCCGATTAGAATGCCCGCCCTCGAAACGTCCCCATCGTCTAGAGGCCTAGGACACTGCCCTTTCACGGCGGCGACAGGGGTTCGAATCCCCTTGGGGACGCCATCGATCCGCCGCGCGGGTCGGTGCATCTGCCCGGTCGGGCGCTCCAGTCCATCGCCCCCTGCACGCCAAAGATCCTCGCCTCAGTAGCCCTGCTGCCCGGCGGCAGAGCGCGCGGTCTTCCCGACGAATACGCCGCTGCGTGACTGCGCGACCGCTTCGCGCCAGGCGACGAAGCACACGTCGTGGAAAATCGGGGCGCTGCGGTCGACCTCGGCAGACTCCATGACCCGATAGCCAAGATCACCGAGCGTCAGTGCATGGGTGCACAGCGTGCAGTGCTCGGCTCTGCCAGGGCCTACGGAAACCCGCGTGGGCAGCTGACTGGCCAGCATGCCGTCGCGCATCTGCTGTTCAGCCAGGTCGACCAGATAGCGACCTGGGCGTGTTTCGGCGCGGCCTTCCGGACTTCGATCAAACATGTGTCGATACCTCTTGCTCGGGTCTCCACACTGCGCGCCCGGGCCTTCTTTGCCGCTAACCTGGATCAGTCGCGACAGGGTCGCGAGACGCTCCTACGACCGAACAGGCCAGTTGGCACCAGTGGGTCGCGACAATGCGGCATGGGGCAAATCGACGTGGGGCTCATCACCACTTCGCTGCCGCAGTCCGCGCCTGGCCGCAAGGTTCACGACAGGCTCGATTGCTACCTTGGCTTCCGAAGACTCCCATCGTCCGAGGAATCACCCATGCTGCGCAGATTGTCGTTGCTCGCCGCTGTCATCTGTCTCTCCCTGTCGATCCCGCTGCAGGCCAGTGCGCAGGAAGCGGTGGGCGCTGTCCGCGGACGCGTCGTGGACGCGATCACCGGACGGCCCGTGCCGATGGCGACGGTGCAACTGATGCGCAACCAGCGCGCGCACGGCACGGTCGAGGCCAATGCCGCGGGCGAGTTCTCCTTCGAGGACGTGCCGGAAGGCGTGTACGCGGTCGAGGTGGAGGAGCGGGGGTACCTGAGAGCCGTGCAGTCGGATGTGCGGGTCGTGCTTCGCAGGGTGGCGCCGGTGGAATTCGCGCTGGTGCGCGCCAGCGAGGACTCGCTCGCCGAAGTGGTCGTCTCGGCGCGCGCGACCACGGAGGATCCACGCGCCACGCCCAACACCGTGCTGCTGGAGCGCGAGGAGATACGCCGCAACCCCGGCAGCGCCGGCGATGTGTTCCGCGCGCTGGATATCCTGCCGGGCGTCGTCGCGACGGGAGAGTTCTCGAACTTCACCGTGCGCGGCAACGGGCCTCGCGACAACCTGATCCTGGTCGATGGGATGCCGTTCGACAAGGTGACGCATTTCGATGAGTCGCTCGGCGAGCAGGCAGACGTGGATGGCAGCGGCAACTATTCCATCTTCGCGCCGAACATCATCGGCAGCGCCCGGTTTTCGCCGGGCGGCTGGCGGGCGGCGGAGGGCGGCAAGAATGGCTCGCTGCTCGATCTCGAGATCGCCAAGGGCAACTTCGCCAGCTCCACGGCCGGCGCGCGCCTGGACATCATCGGCATCGAGGCGGACTATGACGGGCCGAGCCATGTGTCCGGCAACACCAGCCTGTTGCTGTCGGCGCGCAAGTTCGACTTCAACCGGTTGTTCAAGGCGATTGGCGAGAACGACATCGGCACGCCCCGCCTGACCGATGTCATCCTGAAGTCCGTCACGGACCTGAACAACGATCATCGCGTCGAACTGCTGGCGATCCACGCGGGCGAGGATTTCAGGCGCACCGTCGAGAACGCGCTGGAGTCCGAGAACCATGAGGATGTGGGCGTCGGCCGGTCGAAGCAGGACAACACACTGCTCGGCGTGACATGGCGCTGGTCTCCCGGTGCCGTCGCGCAGTTGCGCAACACGTTCTATTACCGCAGCAGCGATACGACGAGCACGCAGGGTGAGGCATCGCCGGATCTCGCGGGCCCGGACCCCACGCCCGCGACAACGCCGGTCCGTGAGGACATCCTGCGCATCGAGGAGCGCGAAAAGGAGATCGGCTGGCGCAGTGATTTCAGCACGATGGCCGGATCCAGTGGAATCTTCTCTGCTGGCCTGCAGGTCGCGCGCGTGGATCTGGACTTCGGCCGGCGTCTGTCCGGCGACTGGACACGCTATGAGTTCGATGCGTCGGACTTCCGCGCCGACCCGGCGCAGCGATACATCGTGCTGACTCCCGGGGAATACGACTCGACGTTGAACGCGGCGGAGACGAGGATGGCCGCGCATGCCGACTACGCATGGCGCGTCGGCAATTTCACCTGGACGCCCGGGCTGCGCTACGAGCGGGACGGGTTCTCCGGCAAGTCCGACCTCGCTCCGCGCCTGCTGGTGAACTGGCAACCCGATGCGCTGACCAGGGTGTGGACCGGCGGTGGCGTGTATCTTCAAGCCCCGCGATACCTCGATTTCGCGGCCGATCCATCCAATCTCTCGCTCGGGAGCGAGCGCTCCACGCAGCTGATGCTGGGATTCTCACGGTACCTGCGCGAAGACCTGCGCTTCTCGGCTGAGGGGTATCTGCACAAGCTCGATGACCTGACCGTCTTCGACGACCGGACCACGAACACCGCGGCGAGCATCGGCTCCGGCTCCGCCAGGGGCGTGGACCTGATGCTCGCCAAGCGCATGAACCGGGGCTGGAGCGCCTCTGCGACCTACTCGTTGTCGCGCGCGCGCCGCGATGACGGACTCGGCGAAGGTGAATATGCGTCGGATTGGGATCGTCCGCATGCCTTCGGCATCGTCGGTGCTTGGCAGCCGGGCGATCGATGGACATTCTCGGCGAAGTGGAAATATGCTTCCGGCCGCCCCACCGACGCCTTCGTCGTGCACAGCGACGTGCTGGGAGGCGCGGGTCCCGTGCGCCATGCAAAGGAGCTCACCCGCACCAATGCCGAGCGCCTGCCGGATTATCATGCGCTGAGCCTGCGGGTGGATTATCAGCGTCGCTTCGGGCCGTTGAGCATGGTGGCCTATCTGGACATCCTGAATGTCTATGGTCGCAAGAACGCGGATGCTTATGAATGGGACGAGCGCCGCGGCGTCAATATCATCGAAGGACTGGATGAGCCGCTGCCCACCCTCGGGCTCCGGTTCGAATACTCATGGGCGCAGGGCAACTGAGTCCACGACCAGGGCCGTCGCTTGAGACTGCTGATCATCGAAGACAACCACCGGCTCTGTCAGGCCATTGCGGAGAGCCTGCGGGTGCAAGGGTTCGCGGTCGATGCGGCGCCCTCGGCGTCCGAGGGGCTGCGGGCCTGGCGGGCGGCCGACTATGATGCCGCCGTGCTCGACCTCATGCTTCCGGATGGCAGTGGCCTCGACGCGCTGAAGGCAATGCGCGAGCGGGGAAACATGACGCCCGTGCTGATCCTGACGGCGCTGGGAACCATCGAGGACCGTGTGCGAGGGCTCGATTGCGGTGCGGATGACTATCTCGTCAAGCCCTTTGCGATGCAGGAACTGGTTGCGCGGCTGCGCGCGCTGTTGCGCCGGCCGGGCGCTGCGTTGGGTCGCACGCTGACCCTGGGCAACGTGGGACTCGATACGTCGGCGCGGATTGCCACCGTCGCGGGGTCGCGCCTCGAACTGACCCGCTCGGAGCTGATCCTGCTCGAAGCACTGCTGCGCAACCAGGGACGCGTCCTCTCGAAGGAGCGACTGGCCGAGTGCCTGTACGATTTCGAGCAGGAGCGCAGCGCGAATTCGGTGGAGACGCAGGTGCACCGGCTGCGCCGCAAGCTCGCGGCTGCAGGCGCCGATGTATCGCTGCGGACCTTGCGCGGACTGGGCTATCTTGCCTCCTGATCGCGGCGCGACGCGCGCCCCCTCGCTGCTTCGGGCACTGGTCATCCGGCTGACCATCGTGGTGGTGCTCGCGCTGGCATGCAGCTACGTGGTGTTGTACCTGGAATTCCGCGATGGGTTGATGGGTCTGGAAGGCCAGAGCATCGCCGTGCAGGTGCAGGACCTGCGCAAGTCGATCGTGTCGGGGGCCGGGGCTCCGCGCCTCGACCTGCCGCGGTCGCTGCAGGAGTTCTACGCCAGACCCGACACGCTGAACGGCTATCAGCTGCTGAGCGCCGGAGGCACCGTGCTGCAGTCCGGCGGCTTCGCGACGCCTGACCTGCCGTTGCCGGTCGCCCGGGGCGGTGAGCCGATCATCATGCAACTGGCGACAGACGCGGCGTCCGGCAACGGCGTCATGGCTGCCGCGCTCCAGGTCGGCGACGGCCACGGCGCTTACTGGCTGCGGGTGGTCCGGAATCTCGAACAGACGGAGAGCCTGCTCGCCCAGCTGATGCTCGGCGCGTTGGGAGAGCTGGACTGGCCGTTCGCGCTGCTGCTGACCGCGGTCGTCGGCGTCGTCGTCGTGACCGTGCTGTCGTCGCTTCGATCATTGCGTGCCGTCTCGCATCAGGCCTCGAGGCTGTCCTTGGATCGCCTTGGGGAGCGGTTGTATGCCCGGAACCTTCCCCGGGAGGTCGTTCCACTGGTCCAGGCCGTCAACGCGTCGCTCGACCGGCTCGAGGCCGACTACCGCGTGCAGAGGGAGTTCACCGCCAACGCGGCGCATGAGCTGCGCACGCCGCTCGCGACATTGCGCGCGCGGCTCGAATCCCGCTTTTCAACGCAGCAGCTGGGCGATGTGACGCTGGAGATCGAACAGCTGGGGCGGCTCGTCGAGCAACTGCTGTGTCTTGCGCGTCTCGACTCGCAGGAGCAGCTGCAGTCTGCCGCATTCGACGCCTATGCGGTTGCGCTGGATGTGGCCCGGGAGCTGGCACCGGGTGCGCTCGAGACGGAGCATTACATCAGCGCCACGACACCCGACGCGTCGGTGCCTGCGCGCGGCAATGAGACACTGACGCGCCTCGTCTTTCGCAACCTGATCGAGAACGCCATCCAGTACACGCCCGCCGGCACGTCGATCACATTGTCCGCTGGACGCGCCACCGTGATCATTGCCGATGACGGGCCTGGCATTGCGCCGCAGGCCGCCGCGTTGCTGTTCGAGCGGTTCCGCCGCGGTCCGAACGCCCCGGGCTTTGGCGCCGGGCTGGGGCTTCCGATCGCGCGATGCATCATGGAACGGCAGGGCGGACACCTGTCGCTCGACCCGGATACCGACCGGGGGGCCCGATTCGTGATCGGGTTTCCGGCACCGGGTGAGCCGGAGCATCCCGCATGAACGCCGTGCCGGATGTGCCACGGCGGGGAACATCCGTGTGATTGCACCGCCGGATCAATCACCTTTAATATAAGTCCAGACTTATAAAACACGGAGGTTCCATGCCCCTCGACATCGACAGCCATCTCGGCGCGGTGCGCCGCTCGGTCCAGTCGCTCGAGCGCGAGGGCAAGCCGGCCCGCGCGGTGATCCTCGAGCGCAGCTACGACACGGACATCGACGACCTCTGGCATGCGATGACCAGCCCCGAACGGCTGCCGCGCTGGTTCCTGCCGGTGGAGGGCGACCTGCGGCTCGGTGGGCGCTATCAGCTGAAGGGCAATGCCGGCGGCACCATCACGGACTGCGAGCCGCCGGTGCACCTGGGCCTCACCTGGGAAATGATGGGGCAGGTGAGCTGGGTGGAGGTGCGACTCGCGCGTGAGGCGCAGCAGCGCACGCGGTTCACGCTGACGCACACGGCACCACTGAGCGACTTCTGGACGCAGTACGGCCCGGGCGCGGTGGGTGTGGGCTGGGAGGGCGGACTGATGGGGCTGCAGCTGCACCTGTCCGATCCCGCCACGCGCATCACCGAAGACGTGTTTTCCGGCTCGCCGGAGGGCAAGCGCTTCTGCACCGGCAGCAGTGAGCGATGGGGCGAGGCCGCCATCGCGGCGGGCGAGAATGCCGAGATTGCGCGCGCAGCGGTACGCGCAACCACTGCGTTCTACACCGGCGAGCCGGCCGCCTGATCCATGCATGCGCTCGATGTGCTCGGCGATCCGGTGCGTCGACGCATCCTGGAACTGCTGGCGCGTGACGAGCGCGCCTCCGGCCAGATCGTCGAAGTGGTCGGTGCGGAGTTCGGCATCACGCAGGCGGCGGTGTCGCAGCACCTGAAGGTGCTGCGCGAGCAGGGCTTCGCGCGGGTGCGGCCGGAAGGCACCCGCCGCATCTATGCGGTGGACGTGAAGCCGCTGCGCGAGATCGACCAGTGGCTGGAGCGGTTCCGCAGCCACTGGGAGCCAAGGCTGGATGCGCTGGCGACCGAGGTGGCACGCGGCCGGCGCGCGGTCAGGAAGCGGGGCGGTCCTCGCGCGTGACCTCGCCACCGGCGAGTCCGGCCGGCAGTTCGGTGACGATGCGCGCGCCGCGCTGATGGGTCCAGTACGCGCCCGCCCAGTCGATCAGCACGACCAGCCGGTTGCGGAAGCCGATCAGGAAATACACATGCGCGGCCAGCCAGAACCACCAGGCGAGAAGCCCCGAGAAGCGCAGCTTGCCGAGGTCCACCACCGCAGCCATGCGGCCGATCGTCGCGAGCAGGCCGTGATGGCGATATTCGAATGCAGGCGCGGATCGTCCGGCCATGCGTCCGGCAATTGCCTTCGCCACATGTCGCCCCATCTGCTTCGCCGCTGGCGCGATTCCGGGGACCGGACCTTCTGCTGACCCTGCGGCGGCGAGGTCGCCTGCCACGAAGATCTCCGGATGCCCAGGCACGGACAGATCCGCTTCCACCGGCACCCGTCCGCTGCGGTCCAGCGGCACGCCCAGCGAGCGCGCCAGCGGTGAGGCCGTCACGCCGGCCGCCCACAGCACGGTGCGCGCCGGCAATGGCGTGCTGCCGATGTGAACACCTTGCGCGTCGACGTGCGTGATCGGCTGGCCGGTCAGCACGGTGACGCCGAGGCGTTCGAGCTGCCGCTGTGCGCTGGCCGACAGCTCCTCGGGGAACGCGGCGAGCACCCTGGGGCCTGCCTCCACCAGCATCACGCGTGCGGTCGAGGGATCGATGCGGCGGAACTCGCCGCGCAGCGTGTGGCGCGCGATCTCCGCCAGGGTGCCGGCGAGTTCGACGCCGGTGGGACCGCCGCCGACGATCACGAAGGTGAGCAGCGCCTCGATCTCGGCGCGATCCGTGCTGCGCTCGGCACGCTCGAAGGCCGTGAGGATGCGCGCGCGGATGTTCAGCGCGTCATCGAGCGTCTTGAGTCCCGGCGCGTAGCGCGCCCAGTCGTCATGGCCGAAGTAGGCGTGTGACACGCCCGTGGCGATGAGCAGGTAGTCATAGTCGATCGCCAGACCGTTGAAGCAGACCTGGCGGGCGCCGGCATCGATGCGCGTGACCTCGCCCAGCTGCACCATGACATTGCGCTGCCTGCGCAGGATGTGGCGCAGCGGCGCGGCGACCGATGGCGCGGCCAGTCCCGCCGTGGCGACCTGGTACAGCAGCGGCTGGAACGTGTGGTGGTTGTGCCGGTCGATCAGCACGATATCTGCCGGTGCGTGTTCGAGCGCGCGAACCGCCCACAGCCCGGCGAAGCCGCCACCGATGACGATGATGCGTGGCCGGGACCGTCGGGGTGGCGCGTCCACGATCAGGCGATCGTCACGCCGGAGCGGCTGAAGGGCAGCTCGTGCACCACCTTGCCGCCGAGCGCCGCGATGGCATTGGCCACGGCTGGCGCGATCGGCGGGGTGCCGGGCTCGCCGACGCCGGTCGGTGCGTTGGTGGAGGGCACGATGTGCACCTCGACCTTCGGCATCTGGTTGATGCGCAGCACCGGATAGTCGTTGAAGTTGGATTGCTGCACGATGCCGTCCTGCAACGTGATCTCGCCAGTCGCCGCCGCGGCGAGCCCGTAGACGATGCCCGACTCCATCTGCATCGCGACGATGTTCGGGTTCACGGCAAGGCCGCAGTCCACGGCGCACACCACGCGTTCGACGCGGAAGCCCGCGCCGCGCTGGCTGACCTCGACGATCTCGGCGACGACGCTGCCGAAGGATTCATGCAGCGCCACGCCGCGCGCGGTGCCCTGTGGCAGCGGCGTGCCCCAGCCGGCCTTCTCCGCGGCGAGGTTCAGCACGGCCAGGTGGCGCGGGTGCTGCGCCAGCAGGCTGCGACGCAGTTCCAGCGGATCCTGCGAAGTGGCCCTGGCGATCTCGTCGAGGAACACTTCCACGGCATAGGCGGTATGCGTGGAGCCGACCGAACGCCACCACAGGATGGGTACGCCCAGCTTCGTGGTGTGCAGTTCCACCGACAGGTTCTCGATGGCATAGGGCAGGTTTGCCGCGCCCTCGACCGAGGTCGCATCCACCGCTGCGCCGCTGTCGAGCGGCGTGCCCGCGGCGATGGATTGTCCGACGATGCGCTGGCGCCACGCGGTGATGCGTCCACTGCCATCGACGGTCGCGGCCAGCGCGTGCAGGTAGGCCGGGCGGTAGAAGCCGGCATGCATGTCGTCCTCGCGCATCCACACCAGCTTCACGGGCCGACCGCTGCCATCGGCCTTCGCGATGGCGGCGGCATCGGCCACGTAGTCGGCCCAGGCGTTGCCGCGGCGACCGAAGCTGCCCCCCGCGTAAAGCATGTTGATGCGCACCTGCGCAGGCTTCAGCCCCAGAAGGTTCGCGACGACATTCTGGTCACCGGTGTGGAACTGCTCGCCGTTCCAGATCTCGCAGCCATCGGCGCTGATCTGCACCACCGCGTTCATCGGCTCCATCGCCGCATGGGCGAGGAAGGGGAACTGGTAGACGGCCGTGATGGGCTGCGCCTCGGGATCGGCGAGCAATGCGTCGGCGTCGCCCTGCTTGCGCGCCGGAAGGCCGGGCGTGGCGGCCAGTTCGCTGTACTGCGCGAAGATTCCTGCGGAGCTCTGCGTGAACGCAGCGCCGTCATCCCAGGTCACCTGCAGCGCATCGCGTGCCTTCTTCGCCGACCATGTGTCGGTGGCGAGCACCGCCACGCCTTCGCGCATCGTGCCCGTGAAGTGCACCACGTTGACCACATTGGGCATGGCCTTGGCCGCGGTGGCATCGAACTTGCGCACCTTCGCGCCGAATCGCGGCGGCAGCGCGACCACGGCCACCAGCATGCCCGGGAGCTGCAGGTCCTGCGTGAACAGCGCGGTGCCGCTGGACTTCTCGCGCGCATCCAGACGCGCGGCGTCGCGGCCGATCAGCGTGAACGCGGCAGGATCCTTCAGCTTCACATCGGCCGGCACCGGCAGCTGCGCGGCGGCCTCGACCAGTTCGCCGAAGGTGATGCTGCGACCGGCGCCGGCATGGCTGACGACGCCGCGGCTCACTTCGATTTCGTCGGCCGGAAGACTCCACCGTTCTGCGGCCGCCGCGACCAGCATCGCGCGCGCGGTAGCGCCGGCCCGGCGCATCGGCTGCCAGTAGGCGGCAATCGTGGTGCTGCCGCCGGTGCCCTGCATCATGCCGCCAAAGGCCGGATTGCCATACAGCTTCACATCGGCAGGCGCGGCCTCGATGACCACCTGGTCCCAGTCGGCATCCAGCTCGTCGGCCACCAGCGTGGCAAGGCCCGTGTAAGCCCCCTGGCCCAGCTCGGTGTTTGGTGACAGCACCGTGACGCGACTGTCCCGGCCGATGCGCAGGAACTGGTCCGGCGCCAACGTGGTGGCCGCGGCATCGGTGGTCGAGCAGCCGCCGAGCATCGGCCCGGTGCCGACGATGGCCAGCGTGAGACCTGCGCCGCGCAGCACATCGCGGCGGTTCAGTGTCGCCAGCGACGCGGCGTTCACGATGCGCACGTCGCCGGTCGCGGCACGGCTGAGGTGTTTCATGTGGGTTTCCCTCAGGCCAGCGTGGCGGCGGCGGCGTGGATGGCCGCGCGGATGCGCGCGTAGGTGC
>CAZWDR010000051.1:10625-19592 GCA_964632365.1 uncultured Steroidobacteraceae bacterium | reverse complement strand
TGGATCTTCTTGATCGTCTCCGACGCGTCATGCCAGGCCTTGTGCGTGAAGTGCGTGTCGGTCGACACGCTGTAGATCTCGACGCCGATCTTCTTGAACTCCGGATAAAGGTCCGCGAGGTCGCCCAGCTCGGTCGGGCAGACGAAGGTGAAGTCCGCCGGGTAGAACACGATGGCGGACCACTTGCCCTTCAGCGTGTCCTGCGTGACTTCGACGAACTTGCCGTTGTGATAGGCCTGCGCCTTGAACGGCTGAACCTTGGTATTGATCAAAGACATGGTTGAAGGTCCTCTTCAGTTGAACAATTGGATTGGGGGAGAGCCAAGCTTAGTCGGTGCCAGCGATTAATGCATGCCTGAAGATTGAATCGGATCAATAGATGGGGACTATCGGGCCGGGCGCGGCTTTTTTGCGCGGTTGAAGGCGGGCCGCGACCTGTGACGCCTCAGGTCGCCTGATCGTCCTCGGAGAGCTCGAGCAGCACCTGGGGGATCTGCTTGCCGTGGGCGGGCGTGACGCCAAGATCCCGGAGTCGTTCCGCCAGCCGCAGGGCGCTTCCCTTGCCGGTCAGCTGTGCTTCGGCCTGGTCATAGACCGTCCGCGACTGCTGCAGGGCGCGCCCGATGCTGACGAACGAATGGGCGAAGTTGCTGATCTTCTCGTAGAGCTTCCGCCCCGCCTCGGCGATCTCGTCCGCCGACTCCTTGCGCTTCTGGAAGGTCCAGATGCCCTCCACCAGCTTCACCACGGCCATCAGCGTGCTCGGGGTGACCAGCACGATGCGGCTGCGGTAGGCGTCTGAATACAGCGCCGGATCCTTGACGAACGCGGTGAGCAGGGCCGCCTCCACCGGCACGAACATCAGCACGAAATCGACGGTGTCGAGCGACGGCAGGTCCTGGTAGCGGCGCGCGGAGAGCTCCTTGATGTGCGTGCGCAGCGAGGCGAGGTGCTCGCGCAGCTTCAGCGCGCGCTGCTCGTCATCCACCGCCGCGCAGTACTCCGTCCAGGCCTTGTTCGACACCTTCGAGTCGATCACCAGCTGGCGCGACTCGGGCAGGCGGATCACCGCGTCCGGGCGCTGCGCACGGTCATCGGCATCGCGCACCGTCACCTGCAGGTCATATTCATGGCCCAGCCGCAGGCCCGAATCCTCGAGGATCTTCTGCAGGATGGTCTCGCCCCAGTCGCCCACGGACTTGGACGTGATCGTCAGCGCATTGGCCAGGCGCTCGGCCTGCGCCGACATCGCCTGGTTCATCATCGTCAGCTGCTCGATCTGCGTCTTCAGCGCGCCGCGCTCGTGGTTCTCGGCGGCATAGATGTCATCCACGCGCTTGCGGAACTGGTCCAGCTGCTCCTTGAACGGCGCCACCACCTTCTGCACCTCGCTCTGGTTCAGCTCGCCCAGCGCCTTGCTGCGCTCCTCCATCAGGCGCGCCGCGGCGGCCAGCACGCGCTGCTCGAAGTGCTGCGTCTGCTCGGTGACCCACTGCTTCTGTTCAGCGAGCTGCCGGGCCGCGCGTTCCTGGGATTCGGCGAGCTGCACTGTCGCGCGCTGCTGCGCGTCGGTGAGCTGCTTCGCGGCGCGGGCCTCGACGTCGGCCAGATGCTTCGCGGCGCGTTCCTCGGCCTCTGCCAGCTGTCTGGCGGCGCGCTGTTCGGATTCCACCAGCTGCCCGGCCGCGCGTTGCTCGGACTCCGCCAGCTGCCGCGTGGCGCGCTGCTGCTCGGTGGCCAGGTCTGCCTTCAGGCGCGCCTGTTCGGCCTGCAGTTCCTGCCGGCTGCGCTCCAGCGCGGCGGCCAGTTCAGCGCGCCCGCGCTCCTGCTCGGCGGCGAGCTGCGCGCTGGCGCGGGACTTTTCTTCGTCCAGCGTGCGGGTGGCATGTTCGAGCGAAGCCGAGAGGCGGCTGCGCTCCTGCAGCAGCTCCTCCAGGCGGGACTGCAGCGGATTCGGGCGCAGCACCAGATAGATGGTGACGACGAGCAGGGCCAGCGCCAGCACGGCGGGAACGAGCGTGAGGATTTCCATGCGCGGATGCTGAGCCACGCGCGCGTGCGGGGCAATGCCGGGGACCGGTCGGGCAAGCCCGGCCTCACGCGCGCCGCGCCACCTCGAGGATGGCCTCGCCGGAATGTCGCATCAGGCGGTCGCTGCGTCCTCGCGCTCGGCTTCGTCAGCGCTGCCCGGCACCAGTTCGAGGATCGCCTCGCCATACCGCGCGAGCTTGGTGGTCCCCATGCCGGAGATCTGCGAGAGCGCACCGATGTCATGGGGCCTGACGCTTGCGATCTCCCGCAGCGTGGCGTCGTGCAGCACCGTATAGGCGGGCACGCCATGCTCCTGCGCCACGCCCTTGCGCCAGTCGCGCAGTGACCGGAACAGCGCTTCTTCCTGCGGCGTGGCGGCCGCGGTGACGACATCGGGCCTCGCGCCGCTGCCGCGGCGGCGACGGCGCGCGGCCGCCGGCGGTGCCGTATCGCGTCGAAGGGTGAGCCGCCGCTCCCCCTTCAGCACCGCGCGGCTTTCTTCGGTGAGCTTGAGCACGCCGTAGCCGTCGTGGTCGACGTGGATGAAATGCATCGTGATCAGCTGGCGCAGCACGGCGCGCCACTGGCCGTCATCCATGTCGGCGCCGATGCCGAAGGTGCTCAGCGTGTCATGGCCGCGCTGCATGACCTTCTCGGTGCGCTGGCCGCGCAGCACGTCGATGATGTGCTGCGCGCCGTAGCCGAAACCGCTGGCGCGTTCGCAGCGCCAGATGCAGGACAGCAGCTTCTGCGCCGCCTCGGTGCCGTCGAAGGTGGCCGGCGGCGTCTGGCAGTTGTCGCAGTTGCCGCAGGGCGGGATGGATTCGCCGAAGTACGCCAGCAGGTTCTGCCGCCGGCAATGGGCGGTCTCGCACAGGCCCAGCATGGCGTCGAGCTTGGCGTTGGCGGCGCGCTTGAAGGTTTCGTCCGCCTCGGACATCTCGATCAGGCGGCGCTGCTGCACCACGTCGGCGAGGCCATAGACCATCCACGCCTCGGCGGGCAGGCCGTCGCGCCCGGCGCGGCCGGTCTCCTGGTAATAGCCCTCGACGCTCTTGGGCAGGTCCAGATGCGCGACGAACCGCACGTCGGGCTTGTCGATGCCCATGCCGAAGGCGATGGTCGCCACCATCACGATGCCGGGCTCGTCGGTGAAGCGCTCCTGGCGCTCGCGGCGCTGCGCGGCATCGAAGCCCGCGTGGTAGGCCACGGCATCCACGCCATTGTTGACGAGGAATTCAGCCGTCTCCTCGACGGACTTGCGCGACAGGCAATAGACGATGCCCGCCTGCGCGGCATGCTCCTCGCGGATCAGCTGCAGCAGCTGGCGGCGGGGGTTGTCCTTCGGCGCGATGCGATAGCGGATGTTCGGGCGATCAAAGCTCTGCGCGAAGAGGCGCGCGTGCTGCAGATGCAGTCGCTCGAGCATCTCGGCGCGCGTGGCCGCGTCGGCGGTGGCGGTGAGCGCGATGCGCGGCACCGTCGGGTAGCGCTGCGCGAGCACGGCCAGCTGCAGGTATTCCTGCCTGAAGTCATGGCCCCACTGCGACACGCAATGCGCCTCGTCGATGGCGAACAGCGCGATGTCGAGTCCGTCGAGCAGCGCGAGGCCGCGGTCGGTGACCAGCCGCTCGGGCGCCATGTAAAGCAGGTCGAGCTCGCCGGCGCGCGCGAGGCGCTCGATCTGCTGCGCCTCGCGATAATCCAGCGAGGAATTCAGGTATTCGGCGCGCACGCCGGCCTCGCGCAGCGCGGCCACCTGGTCCTGCATCAGCGCGATCAGCGGCGAGATCACCACGCCCACGCCGGGCCGCAGCAGCGCCGGCACCTGGTAGCACAGCGACTTGCCGCCGCCGGTGGGCATCAGCACCAGCGCGTCGCCGCCCTCGACGACGTGGCGCACGATGTCGGCCTGGTGGCCGCGGAAGCTGTCGTAGCCGAACACATCGCGCAGCACGCGCGTGGCGGCGGAGAGGGGATCACTCATGGGATGGCGAACGATAGGCCACCGGGGGCGGCCGGCGCCACCCGGATATGTGGCGCGATGGGCTTGATAAAGCTGCCGCCGGCGGGGTGCGGCAGCGGACGCGTCGCGTCAGCGCCGCGGCTCGCCCATGTTCGCCTGTGCAACGGCCACTTCGATGAGCTGCCCTGCGCCATTGCGCAGCTGACGGACCTGCCAGTCGCCCGGCGTCTGGCCCTGCAGGCCGCGCAGCTGCTCCTCGGCGTCCTCGTAGCGCTGGCCCTCCTCGAGCTCGCCGCTCACCAGCACCTGGCCATGGCCATCGTGCACCAGCCACAGCCGATGGAACTGCGGGCTGTCGTACTGCGCGGGGAAGTGCTTGCGGACCATTGGCAGCACCTCGTCCATGCCGGCGCTTCCCGTCGCAAGTGCCGGTCCGGCTGCGGCGATCGCGTCGGCACGCGGCGCCGCGCCGGCGTCCTCAGTCTCTGACAGCACGACCGGATCGGCGACGCGGTTGGCGTCGGCCGTGGCGGCCTGCGCGCCGGTGTCCACCTGCGCGGCTTGCATGACCCGCTCGCTCGCGGCGCCCGCGGAAGTGCTGCCACCCGACTGGCGCCAGATCATGATGGCCACCGCGATCAGGGCCAGCCCGGCCACGGCCCAGCCGAGGCTGTGGGGCTGCCCTGGCGTATGCGCACCCCGGCGGCTGACATTGGGTTGATAGTGGGGCGGACGGTCGTTCATCGTGGACACCTCGCAGCCCCACCCTGCGCGCATAGTGTCGCGATCGAAAGCGACGCCTGCCGGTTCCCGCTGTAGGCACCGGCTGGCGTGGTTGTCGCCGCGCCTCACCGCGCGGCGCGGGATGCTCAATCGCCCTTGGGCCCGGCGACGCCGAACGCGGCGCCCTGCGGATCGGTGGCGACGATCACCCAGTCGCCGCCGGGCACCTCGTGCGGGCCGAGCAGCACCTTGCCGCCGCCGTGCTCGATGGCCCGATGCGCCCGGGTGATGGAGGGGACGCCGAAGTAGAAGACCCAGCCGGACAGCGGCAGGTCCGGCGACTGCTGCATGATCGCGCCCGGGCGCATGCCGCCATGGTCGAAGAAGCAGTAGTCGCCCATCTCGCCCATCGGCATCACTTCGTTGAACGCGAAGCCGAAGTGCTTGCCATAGAACGCCTTGGCGCGCGCCAGGTGCGGCGAGACCAGTTCGTTCCACACCACGTGCTGCGGCTTCATGGGACTGAACACGTCGCTGCTCGCATCGGGCCTGCCGGGCGGCGGCACCGGGCGCATCACATAGAAGTGCGTATCCATCGGGTCGGTGACCATCGCGATGTCGCCCACCGGCAGCGACACGCGCATGTGCGAACGGCCGCCATCGGCCTCGATGGCGCGCGTGGCAGCCTCCACATCAGGCACCTGCAGGTAGCCCAGCCAGCCCGGGGTCGCGCCGGCGGATTGCATGCCCGGCGTCAGGTGCAGCAGCCCGCCCGCCGCACCGCCGTCGCTGCGCCCGATCATCCGGTAGTCACGTCCCGGGGTGTGCGGATCCGGCCGGTCGGCGATCTGCCAGCCGACCACCGCGCCATAGAAGCGGGCGGCAGCGTCGGCGTCCGTGGTCATCAGTTCGTACCAGATGAAACTGCCTGGCGTGTTGGACATGCGTCATTCCTTCCGTGGTTGGCCAAAGAGCTGGGTGAGATAGCGTTTCAGGTGCAGCACCGCGGACTGCACCGGCTCGGTGCTGCCCTTCGCCTTGGCGAGGACGAATGCGCCCTGCAGCACGCACTGGGTGTAGGTGGCGAGGTCCTCGGCGGACACCGGCTCGCGGGGCGGGTATCTCTCGATGGCCGCCTCGATTTGCGGGACCAGCAGCTCGATGTGGTCGGCGATGGTCTGGGCGCAGGCGGCGCGCAGCGGCTCGCAGGTCGCGTACGTTTCCTGGATGGCGGTGCCGGCGAAGCAGGTGATATCCGCCAGCTCGCCCCGCGCCAGTTCGGCCCGGAAGTCGCAATACGCGAGCAGCCGCTCCAGGGGATCCTCGGTCTGGAACTGGTAGGGCGCCAGTGCGAAGAGATCCCAGGTAAGCCGGCCCCAACGCTCGGCCGCCGCGACGCCCAGCGCCTCTTTTGATTCAAACCGGTGGAAAAAGGCGCCCTTTGTTACACGGGCGGTACTGCAAATGTCTGCAACGGTGGTCGCGGTCCAGCCCTTTTGCCGGACAAGCTTGATCGCAGCCTCCAGCAGTGCGTGCCGGGTGAAGCCGCTTCCCGAGTAGCCGTCGACGAATGGTCCGAGCACAGAGCGAGCATACCGACCGGTTGGTATGTGTCAAGGGCAGGGAAAATCGCGCCCGGCAGGGCTTCGGCCACGAGCTCAACAGGGCGAGGCATGGATGGATGGACGGCGCGGCTTTGATCGCCGCCCGAGCCATCAGCACAGCGACGGCGCGGCTTGATGGCCGCCCAAGCCATCAGCACAGCGACGGCGCGGCTTTGATGGCCGCGCCGGCCATCAGCACAGGGAGGGAGCGGCGCTGATGGCCGCCCAAGCCATCAGCACAGCCAGGAGCGGCGCTCACCGGCGCCGGGTGCCGCGCCCCGGGCCGCGGCCCGCTCAGTCCGGCGAGTACGCCAGATTCAGGCTCCGGAATGCGCCGCGGATGAACTCCGACGCCTCGCCGAACTGTGCCTCGTGCTGCTGCAGCGGCTGCTGCGCGATGCAGTCGCCGGAGTCGTAGCCCCGGTTCTGGAACACCACCATCCGCTCGTGGAACTCCGCGTACAGGCGGTGGTGATCCTTGAGCTCGGCGCCGGTCAGCGGCCGGCCGTGCGCGGGGATCACGCGGGTGTCCGGCTGCACCAGCGCGGCGAGGGTCTCGTGGGCGCGCACGAGGCCGCCCAGCCACGCGCCGTTGCGATGGTCGAGCATCGGCCAGCTCTCGGAGGCGACGGGGCCGCCGGCGACCAGCAGGTTCGCCCGCGGGAAATGGATGTACAGGTCGCCGTTGGTGTGCGCCGCGGGCAGATAGCCGTAGACCACTGGCTGGCCGGCGAAGGTCAGCTCGCCGCGTTCGCGCGTCGTCTGCGTGGGCAGTCCGCTCTTCGCCAGCGGGCCGTACAGACCTTCGTAATCCACCGACGACACGGCGCGCGCCAGGTACTTGCCCGTCACCTCGTGCGCGATGATCTGCCCGCCGTCCCTGCCGACCGCCTCGTTGGACCCGGTCTGGGCCGGATGCCAGTGCGTGTTCAGCAGCGTGGCGACGCGGCGGCTCGAGGTGGCCTTGTCCACCGCTGCCAGCAGCGCCTTCGAATGCGCGGCGAGGCCGCCGTCCACCATCAGTGCGCCCTGCGGACCCTTCAGCGCGACCACATTGCAGCCGGCACCGGCGATCAGCGTGAAGCCGTGGCCGAGGTCGGTCGTGGCAAGTCGTGCTGCCTTCGGTCTGGCCGCCAGCGCCGCGGGCGACAGCGCGCCCAGGGATGCGGCGATGGCCAGCCGGGCGCTGGCGCCGATGAACTGCCTGCGCGACTTCACAGCGGCCAGATCTCCGATTCGTGGTTGCGCGGCGGACCGATGGGCGGGAACTCGCCGGGCCAGTCCGGCACCTTGTCGAGCTCGACGGTGGCGCCGAGCGCGCGCAGATGGCGCGCGAGGTCATCCCGCGGTGGCGGGCGCGTGGTCAGGAACGGCAGCCAGCCGCGCGACATCGCATAGTCCAGTGCGGTGAGGCCGTCCTCGTCCTTCACATCCGGATCGGCGCCGAGCTCGACCAGCGCGCTGATGACCTTCTTCGCGCCCTTCTGCGTCGCGAAGTGCAATGCGGTGCCGCCCCGCTCGCGGGTGATGTACATCACCTTGTGCACGGCGTTGGGGTCCGCGCCGGCTTCGCGCAGCACATGCAGCGCGGCGATGATGGCGTCCTCGCTGCCGCGCCCCTCGACCGACAGCATCATCGGCGACTGCTGCGCCGGCGTGTGCAGCGTGATGTCCGCGCCATGCGCGAGCAGGTACCGGATCAGCTCGACATCATTCGATGCGCAGGCGCGGTGGAACGGCGTGGTGCCGCGCTGGCTGGCGGACACCTGCCCCGCCTCGCGCGGCGCGCGGAAGAACATCTGCTGGTTCGGGTCCGCGCCGCGCTCCACCAGCATGCGCACCAGCTCCTGGCCGGTGCTCGCGTTCGGCGTGCCGTCCGAGCCGGGGTTCGTCACGCCGCCCGGCGAGACATAGGCGCCCTCGATGGCCACATGCAGCGGCGCCTGCCCGTAGATGTCCCACTGGTTCACGTCCGCGCCGGCCTCGACGAGGAACTTCGCGATGTCCCAGTTCTTGTTCATCATCGCCAGCGTCAGCGGCGCGATGCCGTCCGGGTCGGGCAGGTGCAGGTCCGCGCCGTGTTCCAGCAGCGCCTTCGCGCAGTCCAGGCAATTCTCGCGCACGGCATAGAGCAGCGGCGTCAGGCCGCCGGTGTGCGTGTTCTTGTAGCGCTGCTCGACGGTGATGTGGCGCTCGAAGTTGCGCACGATGGCGCGCGCGTTCACGTCCGCGCCCTTCGCGGCGAGGAACGCCACCATCGCCGGATGCCGTCGCGCCGCCGCCCACATCAGCGCGGTCTGCCCACCGAAGGTCTCGGCGGCATTCACGTCGGCACCGGCGCGCACGAGCCGCTTCGCGGCCTCGACATTGCCGGTGCGCGCGACGCTCATCAGCGCGGTCTGGCCCTCGGCGCTCGGCGATTGCGCATCGGCGCCGGCGTCGAGCAGCAGCCGGATGACCTCGGCATTGCCGGTCTCGGCGGCGAGTTCCATCGGCGTGACGCCATAGGCGGTCTTCGCATGCACGTCGGCGCCGGACTTCAGCAGGCGCTTCACTTCGGCCGCTTCGCTGCGATAGGCGGCCCAGTGCAGCGGGGTGCTGCCGTCGGGCTGCCCTTGCGCCGTGGCGGCGCCGGTGTCCGCC
>CAZWDR010000051.1:0-10525 GCA_964632365.1 uncultured Steroidobacteraceae bacterium | reverse complement strand
GCACACGCGCATCAGACCTCCGTGAACGCGCCGGTGCTGTCGGCAAGCTTGTCGAGTGGCACGCCCACGCGCTGCAGCAGCGTCACGAGCAGGTTCGCGTGCGGCGTGTCCTTTGCATAGTGCAGGTGCTGATTGCCCTTGATGGTGCCACCGGCGCGGCCGATGATGACCGACGGCACCGGGTCCGCATCGTGCAGGTCACTGTTCGCCATGTTGCTGCCGAACAGGATCGCGGCGTTGTCGAGCAGGTTGCGCTCACCGTCCTGGATGCCCTGCAGGCGCTTGGCGAACTTCGCCATGCGCTCGGTGTGATACACCTGCACGCGCAGCAGCCGCTCGATCTTCTCCGGATCCTCGCCATGATGCGACAGCGGGTGGAAGGCCTCGCTGACGTCGAGCCAGTTGTAGACGCGCATCGACACTTCGTTGGCCATGCGGAAGGTGGCGATGCGGGTCTTGTTGCTCTGCCAGGCCAGCGCGATCAGCTCCAGCTGCACATCGAGCAGCTCGGTGAAATCATCCGGCGCGCCCAGCGGCGCGTCGGGCAGGTCGAGGTCGGCCTCGTCGCTGGACTTCAGCTTCTGCACGCGCCGCTCGATCTCGCGCACTGATTCCAGGTAGTCGCTGACGATGGCGCGATCGCCCGCGTCCAGCTCGCGGTTCAGCATTGCCGTGGCATCGCGCACATAGTCGAGCAGGCTGCCGGTGGTGCTGAGGATGCGCGCGCGCTCGGCCTCGCTGTCCCCCTCACCGAACAGCTTGAAGAACACCTTGCGCGGGTTGCTCTCCATCTCCATCTGCTGCGTGGGCGTGCGATAGGACAGCGACGTGTAGCCGCCCGGTTCGGTGCAGCTTTCCATCGATGGCAGCGGCGTGCCCTGGCCGATGTGGTTCACCGCGATCTGGTCCACCGACACGCCATGGGTGCCAGTGCGCCCGGGCCGGCCCACGCACGACAGCCACGACAGCTCGGTGGTGGAATGCGGGCCGCCGGCGTTCTCCGCGCCCTTGTTGCGCAGGCCGGTCACCACGGTGATGGATTCGCGCATCGGCTCCAGCGGCTTCAGGATGTGGCTGAAGGTGAAGCCCGTGCCCACATCGGCCGGGCGCCAGAACTTCTCCACCGCGCCATGCGGGAAATACACGAACCCCAGGCGCGTCTTCGGCGCCGCTGCGGTGTTCGCCAGCGCGGTGCCGGCCGGGATCATCGCATCGAGCAGCGGCAGCGCGATCGTCGCGCCGGCGCCGCGCAGCACCGCGCGGCGCGACAGGTGCTTCTTCGTCAGAAACATGCGTCAGTTTCCTCCTGGCAATCCGGGTGCCCCATGGGCGGTGCCCGCCACGGTGGTCGCGGCAGGCCGCGCCGCCTCGCGGCGGCGGAATGCGTCGCTGGCCACGATCTGGCTCACCAGCGACGCAAAGCGGTAATCATCCTTCGCGGCATTGCGCGCGATCTGGCGCACCACCGGCATGTCGCGATGGTCGATGTGCCGGCCGAGCGCATAGCTCATCAGCTGCTCGGTAAGCGCCTGCACGAACTGGCCGGAGCGATCCAGCAGCGCCTCGCGCAGCGTGTCGGGCCCGAAGATCCGTGTGCCATCCGGCAGCACGCCGGCCGAATCCACCTCGCCGCCGGTGTCCGGATCGCGCGTGCGCAGCTGGCCCACGGTGTCGAAGTTCTCCAGCGCGAAGCCCAGCGGATCCATCACCCCGTGGCACGAGAAGCACGCCGGGTTCTTGCTGTGCTGCTCGAAGCGCTCGCGCAGCGTCGCGGGGGTGGTGCGGGCCCCATCCTCGAGATCGCCCACGTTCGGCGGCGGCTGCGAGGCCGGCGTGCCGAGGATGCGCTCGAGGATCCACGCACCGCGCAGCACCGGCGCGGTGCGGTTCGGATACGCCGTCACCATCAGCACCGCGCCCTTGCCGAGCAGACCATGCCGGCGCGTGTCTTCGAGCTGCACGCGGCGGAACTGCCCGCCCTTCACCGTGGTGATGCCATAGAGCTGCGCCAGCGGCTCGTTCAGGAAGGTGTAGTCGGCCGACAGCAGCGCGGTCACCGGCTGGTCGCTGCGCAGCACGCTGTCCAGGAACAGCTCCAGCTCGCGGCGCATGAACGGCCGCGCATCGAGCATGCGGCTGGCGTTCGCGAACAGGCGCGTGTCGGGCGCGATCTCGTCGAGCTTCGCCATTCCCAGCCACTGGAAGCCGAAGTCGCGCACCAGCGAGCGCGCCTTGTCGTCCGCCAGCATGCGCCGCACCTGCGCATCGAGCACTTCGGGGCGCTGCAGCTCGCCGCGGATCGCCGCCTGCAGCAGCGCGTCGTCCGGGATGCTGCCCCACAGGAAGAACGACAGCCGCGACGCGAGTTCGACATCGTTCAGCGTATAGGCGCCGCCCTCGCTGCTGCCGCCCTCGACGCGATAGAGGAAATACGGGCTCGCGAGGATTGCCGTGAGCGCCTCGCGGATGCCGGATTCGAAGCCGCCGTCGCGACGGCCGTTCTCATAGAACGCCAGCAGCGGTTGCAGCTGCTGCGCCTCGACCGGGCGGCGGAACGCGCGCTGCGCCAGGTTGCCGATGATCTGCCGCGCACAGGCTGCCTCATCGGCACCGCTGTCTGGATGGCAGCTGAAGATCTTCTGCCGCGACGGGGAATCCTGCTCGCCCTGCACCTTCAGCGGCCCGCGCACCTGCATCGCGCTCAGGAATGCCTGGCGCACCTCGCCGCCCTCCGGCGGCGTCGACGGGAAGCGCTCCTCGCTCTCGATGTTCGCGCGCTTCAGGAACGTGACCGCGATGGTGTGCTGGCCGGCCGGCGCATGGAAGCGGATGTCGCGCAGCCGCGCATTGATCGCATCGACCGCGCGTTCCTGCGTCTGGTCGATGGCCTTCTGGTCGCGCTCGCCGCCCACCACGGTGCGGTAGAACTCCTTGCCGTCGAGCAGCGCGACCACGGTGTTCTCGAACTCCATGCGCGGGATCTGCCGCCCCGAGGCCAGATCGCCGATGGTCAGCGAATATTCGCCCGCGGCGGGAAAGTCGTGCACGAAGCTGATGCCGCCCCGCGTGCCGAACGGCATGCCCTCGCGATGGATCAGCTGCGAGCCGGTGCCGTCGAGGCCCTCGGCGGCCAGCTGGATCACCATGTCCGCAAGCTGCCCGTAGGTGGTGCTGATGGGCTTCGCGTCGGGATTGCCCAGCGCCTGCTGCGCCACGTTGCGCGCGGCGGCGAGGTACTGGTCCAGATAGGACGGCGACACCTGCAGGTGCGCCGCGTCGTTGTCGAAGCCTTCCTTGCGCAGGTCCGCGGGCAGCAGGGCGGCCACATCCGGCTCGAACGCCAGCAGGTCGCGGATGGCATTGGCGTACTCGCGCTGGTTCAGGCGGCGCAGCGGCACGCGGCCGGGCGCCGGTGCGGCCTGGGCATCATCGAGGCGGGTTTCGAGGAAGTCGATCAGTCCGTCGATGGTGCCCTGGTCAGGGCGCTCGGGCGTGCCGGGCGGCGGCATGAAGCCGGCACGCAGCTTGCGGACGGTGGTCTCCCAGACATCGGCCTCGTCGGCCAGCGTGTCGAACGACATGACGTCGAACGCCGTGCCGCCCGCCCAGTCGGTGGTGTTGTGGCAGTCGTAGCAGTACTGCTCGATTACGGTCCAGCGCGCATGCGACTCGTCGGTGGTGGCGCCGGGCGCCGCGCCGAGTGCGGGCATGCCGCATAGCCACGCTGCGACCGCAGCGAAGCCTGCAAGCCTGTGAGCTTTTCCCCGGAACATCCTGATTGCCTTACCCCGTATGTCGGTTCGCCGGCTCTGCGGCCGACCCGGATTCTGCGCCCTGCGCACCGCAGCATGCTGGGGAATAGGACAACGCAAAACGCCCTGGAATTCATCATCGATCACCCATTGAGCATTGGTTGTGGTGGTGCTGCCAGTACCAGTTTCGCCAGCGCGCCCATCTGGCCGCGACGGCAACCCGACATCCCTTGCGGGGGACCGGGGAGGATGCGGAGGAACACTGCAGACGGCAGCCGCGTTTGCGGAGGCAACCTTGTAGGCGCCCTCCGACGCTGAAACTGTGGGAATCGTCCGATGGGCGGGCGCGGAGAAGTGGTCCGGACGTTCTGCCTATAGTCGGGACTCGAGGGAACAGAACGAGCACGGAGCTGACAATGCGAAACTACCCCGATCGTTTCGTGCGACACAGCTTCAGGTTCGCTCTGTTCCCTCTTTGCATTGCGCTGCTTGCCGGATGCGCGACCAGCTCCGGCACGCGCGGCCCCGTCGCGGACCTGGCCGGCAGCCACTGGACGGTGGTCTCGATCGACGGCAAGAGCCCGGCGCGCAGCGATGACGCGCTGACTGTGGAGTTCGGCGTGGATGGCCGCATCAGCGGCAACTCCGGCTGCAACACTTATTCCGGCCCGTACATCCGCGATGAATCCACGCTGCGCATCGGCGAGCTGATGAGCACGCGCCGCGCCTGCACAGACAGCGACCGGCAGAGCCAGGAGACCCGCGTGCTCGACATCCTGCAGGGCGAGACGACACTGCGGCGCGAGCGGGACGACCGCATCAGCCTGCGCGGTGGATCCGGCGAGCTGGTGCTCGCCCCGCGCGGTTACAACTAGGCGCGGATCGGGAACGCCGCGGACTGATGCCGCGGCCCGAAGAGGCTACGGCCCGCGCATCGCGCAGGCCGCAGCGCGAATGGACTAGCGGATCACCCCGCAGGCGATCCTTCCACCCGCATCGCCCGACGGCTGCGTGATGTAGTCATCACGCTTCTCGTGCACGATCACTGCCTTGCCGACCAGATCGTTGGCGCCGCCGTCGCGCAGCGTCGCGCCGGGAATCGCAGCGGTGATCACGCTGCGGCCGTTCTCATCGGCCACGATGTTGGCCATGTCACCCAGGTGCCGCTCGTTCTGCGCCACGGTGGGCGGACCATGCTGCGCGTTGTTGGGATTGAAATGTCCGCCGGCGCTGGAAGCATCCGGGGCGCTGCAATCACCCACCTCATGCACATGGAAGCCATGCTCGGAGCCGGCCGTCAGTCCGCCGATCTCGCCGGTGATCGACACGCCGCCGCTGGACACCGAGAACTGCAGCTCACCGGTGGCGGTGCTGCCCGAGCGGCTTTCCATCTGTGCCATCGCGGTGGCCGGCGCTGCGGCACCGGTGGCAGTCATCGCATCGGCCGGGGCACCCGGTCCATCGGCAGGGTCGCGCGGCGCATCGTTGCGCGAGCAGGCTGCGGCGGCCACACAGCACACGGCCAGCAGCAGAGTCTTGTTCTTCATAGGAATCCCCAGTTCGTTGCGTCCAGCACGTATGGTGCGCGATCGGACGCGCGCGCAGCAATGTATCTTCGGTCCCTGCGCGGTCAGCCGGCTCCTACGGCGGGCAGCGGCCGGCGCGTTCGCGCGCGCACGCGTGTCTTTTGCATGAAGTGGGATGGCGCCCTCGAGGGCGAGATCGACGTGGCTTGAGGCCTCACACCTCAAGCCACGCCCGGCTCCTTCCGTGGGCCGGATGCCGGCACGTCAGTTGGCTGGACGGTCCTGCATCGCACCGCTGTCCTGGGTGCTGCTGCTCGAAGAGCCGCTGGTCGATCCGCTGTTCCGCTCGGTGCTGGTTGCACCGCCGTTGCCCAGCGTGTCACCCGTGGTCGAGTCGGTGCCCATCGTGCCGGCGCCGGGGCTCATGTCGGTGACGCCCGGATCGGTGGTGGTGCCAGGGCTCATCGTGCCGGGCGACGTGGTCGTTCCCATGCCGTCGGCGCCCGTGGTGCCATCCACGCCGGTGGCGCCGGTGCCCGCTGCACCCGTGCCGAAGGCGCCGGTGTCGCTGCTCGCATCCGGTGAGTCGGCTCCGCTGCATGCCGCCAGCGCGGCACAGGAAATCATGGCGGCCAATATCATTCGCGCTTTCATTGCTTCCTCTCCTTTCAAACCCTGTGTACTGAAACGATTTCAGGGAGGTGCAGCTTGCGCGGGCTTGCGTCGCGCGCGCACTGGTCGCAGGGGGTGCAATGCGGTAGGGGATGTCCTACCGGCGTTGGCATGACGCGACAGATCGGGGTGGATCGGCGCTGTCGATGCGTCGTCATCGCATCGGCAAAGGTGTTACCCGGTCAGCGCCGGCGTCGCACCTGCACGATCTGCTCCTGGCGCCGCACTTCGAAGTGCTTCGACGCCTCCAGCAAGTCGCTCAGTTTCGAATAACCGTAGTTGCGCGAATCGAAGTCCGGTTCCTTCTTCGTCAGGTTGCTGCCGACGCCGCCCAGATGCGCCCAGCCCGTGTCATCCGACGCGTCATCCACCGCACCGCCAACCAGATCGAGGAATGCGCGATCGCGGTCGAGCTCCGATGCGGCCTTGCGCTTCGGCGCCTGGCCCGGTGCCTGCGTGAATACCTCGGTGTAGATGAAGCGGTCGCAGGCCGCCACGAACGGGCGCGGCGTCTTCTTCTCGCCGAAGCCATAGACGCGCTTGCCCGACTCTTTCAGTCGCGATGCGAGGCGCGTGAAGTCGCTGTCGCTGGACACGATGCAGAAGCCGTCGAGATTGCCGGCATAGAGCAGATCCATCGCGTCGATGATCAGCGTGCTGTCGGTGGCGTTCTTGCCCTGCGTATAGGCGAACTGCTGGATCGGCTGGATGGAATATTCCAGCAGCACTTTCTTCCACGAGGCGAGGTTCGGCGCCGTCCAGTCGCCATAGATGCGGCGCACCGACGCGCGACCCAGCTTGGCGACCTCGTCGATGAGTCCCTTCACGATGGCGGGGTTGGCGTTGTCGGCGTCGATCAGGATGGCGAGCGTGCCGCCCGCTTCATTGGGTGTGGCCATGGTCGCAGCCTAGCACTACGGGGCGGTGGCGCCCGGCACCGCGGCCTTCGGCACATACACCTCGGCCGCGCCGATGCCGGGCGTCGCGGGCAGGTCCGGTCCCTGGTAGCGCAGGTCACGCAACCGCACGCGCCAGTGATCGCCGGCATCCTCCACCGACCAGTCGGGAAAGCGCATCCACGTGACGAACCCGCGGATCGACGGCGCGGCCATCGCGGCCTGCACGATCTCATTGGCGGGCACGCGCGGCACCTCGTGCACCGGGCCCTGCGCGGCGACGATGCGATAGCGGTCCGGCTCCTCGATCACCATGCGATGCGCCAGCGGCACTGCGGGTGGCGGATTGGCCTGCACGCGCAGCGCCTGCGGATAGCGCGCCCGCAGCGCGGACTCCGCCACGCGCGCCAGCGCATAGGCGGCGCCCACGTACAGGAACAGCCCCAGCAGCCCGGTGCGCGCAAGGTTCGTGCTGGTGGCCCAGCGCGGCCGCAGCGTGCGCAGCGCGATGATCGCGGCCAGCGCGACGCACCAGATCACCTTCACGGATGCGGCCACCAGGTCCGTGCTGAGCACCAGCCCGGTGGTGATCGCGCCGACCAGCAGCCAGCCGGCGATGGCAGGCCGCGTGGCGCTGCGGGCGAGCACCACGCCTGCCGCGGCCAGCACCCAGAACCATGGCTCGACGATGAACAGCGTGTCGCCGTAGAACCAGCGGCCGTCGAAGGGCATCAGCAACCGCACGCCATAGGTGTTCAGCCAGTCGAGCAGCGGATGCGAGAGCACGGCGAGGTATGAGAGACCGAGCACGACGCCAGGCCTGAACGGCAGCGTTGAGGATCTCCCCTGGCCGCGCCAGCGATGCCACAGCAGCATCGCGCCAGCCAGCAGCAGCGGCAGCACCAGCATCGCGAGGATGCCGTGCGTGTGGCCACGGCGCGCGAACAGCGAGAAGTCTTCGCCCCAGAATGTGGCGACGGCGTCGAGGTCCGGCAGGTTCGCGCCAATAAGCAGCGTCGCGGTGGCATAGCGGGTGCGGCGCTTCAGTCCTGCTTCGGCGAGCGCGGCGCCGAACAGCGTGTGGGCCAGCGGATCCATCCAGTCGTCCTTCCTTCAGCCGGTCGGGGGCCGTTCTGCAACGCGGGCCAGTTTACCCACCCGCACCCCGAGCAGGCGGATCCTGCGGGTGAGATCCACACGCTTGAGCCCCTGCCCGGCGCCGTGACGGATCGCCATGGCATCGGCGGTGTAATCCGCGATCGTCGTGTCGCGCGTGACCGTGTGGAAGTTGTCGAAGCGCAGCTTCACGCCGATGGTCCGGCCCACATAGCCCTTGCGCTGCAGGTCCGCGGCGACCTGCTGGCACAGCCCGGTGAAGATCGCGCCCAGTTCCGCCCGGTCGCGCACCGCATGCAGGTCGCGCTCGAACGTGGTCTCGCGGCTCATGCTCACCGGCTCGCTTTCGGTGACCACCGGCCGGTCATCGCGTCCCCAGCTCACCTCGTGCAGCCACGCGCCATAGCTGTTGCCGAAGTTCGCGATCAGCCAGTCGCGGTCACGGGACGCAAGATCGCCCACCGTGTGGATGTCGAAGGACTTCAGCTTCTCGTCGGTGCGCGGACCGATGCCGTTCACCTTGCGGCACGGCAGTGGCCAGATCAGCGACTGCAGGTCATCCATCGTGACGATGCTGATGCCATTGGGCTTGTTGAACTCGCTGGCGAGCTTCGCGAGCAGCTTGTTGGGCGCCACGCCGATGGAACAGGTGAGGCCGGTGGCTTCGAGGATGCTGCGCTGGATGCGCAGCGCCAGCGTGCGGCCGCCCTCCTCCTCGACACCCGGCACCGCGGTGAGGTCGATGTACACCTCGTCGATGCCACGGTCCTGGATCACTGGCGCGATGCCGGCGATGGTCTGCTTGAACAGGCGCGAGAAGCGCCGCACCTCGTCGAAGTCCACCGGCAGCAGCAGGCAGTCCGGGCACAGCTTCGCCGCCTTCATCAGGCCCATCGCCGAACCCACCCCGAACTGGCGCGCCGGATAGGTGGCCGTCGTGATCACGCCGCGGCCCACATAGCCGGAAAGGCGCGGGAAGACATCGGGTGGAATCTGGTCGAGCGACGCTGTGGACCAGTCGCGCTGTGGATGCAGTTCGCGCGCGCGGGCGAGCAGGTCATCCTCGCGGCGGCGCGCGCCGCCGATCACGATGGGCAGGCCTTTCAGTTGCGGGTAACGCAGCAGCTCGACGGACGCGAAGAACGCGTCCATGTCGAGGTGGGCAATGCAGCGGGGCGGGGCATCTGGCGGCGTCACGGCCGCCAAGGATATCCGCGCCGGCACCGTGGCCGGACGCGGAAGATCCCGTCCCGGCCCTGGCGCCGGCGCGCCCGTCACCCATCGATCGCTGCGGGGGAGAGATCAGCGGTCGGGACGGGGCGCGGCCGGCCCAGGGCCGGGACGTCTCGCATTCAGCGAGCGCGCTGCGAGCCCTGCGAGCGGCCGCGGCCCTTGCCACGCGCCGGGGCTTCCGCGGCGGCGGCCTCGAGGTCTTCCTCCTCCGAGTCCGTCTCCTCTTCCTCGGCGCCCTGCGACTGCAGCTCCGGGGTGATCTCCGACTCGGCCAGTTGCGTCAGGCGCTCGTCATAGGCGCGGCCTTCCTCGAGCGCGCGCTCCATCGCGTCGACCAGCTCCTGCTGTCCGACCGCCTGACCCAGTGCCTTCACCGTGCCCCAGGCCGCGATGCAGTAGTGCTCGGTCTTCTGCAGCGCACCGATCAGCACCGTGTCGAGTGCCGGGCCCTGCTCCAGCTCCTGCACATGTTCCTTCATGTCGTCGACGAGGCCCTCGGCCGCCACGTTCTTCTTGCGGCCCGCGGTGGCCTCCAGCTCCTCGAGCGCGGCCTCCACATCGGCCAGGATCTGCTCGCCTTCCTCGAGGCGCTCCTCGATCGCTTCGGTCAGCGTCTCGTTGTCGGCGGCCTTCGCCAGCCGCGGGATGATGCGCGAGAGCTGCTTCTCGGCGCTGTGGATCTCCTGGAGTTCGGTGATGAGGATCTCCTGCAGATCCGGGGACTTCTTGCTGGACGACTTGCCGCGTCCCTTGCTGTTCGATGCCATGACGATCGTTCTCCGAGTGGTTGGGCCAATGTGGAGGATGGATGCTCCGCCTGCCGTTCTGCGCCCGGAAGGTGGCGGTCGCCGAAGCAGGTGTAGGGAAATGGCCTACGTGATCCACGCGGACAGCGCGCAGGCACTGGCCGCGTGAGGCGTCCATCCGGTGCGGGAGACGCGACTAGTTGTCGCGCCCGCGCCGGACCTTGCCGCGGCCGCGGATTTCCTCTTCCTCCTGCTTGTTCTCGGCGTCCTCCGCGATGGTCTGGACCGGGATCGTGACCACTTCGGCGGCGGCGTCGGGATTGCTGCGGGTGCGTGACCTGGGTTTCGAGGGCGTGCGGGGGGAGCGGGCGGGGGGCGTGGTTACGCTGGATGTGGTGTCGGAGTCTTCGTCGGCGTCGGCGTCGGCGTCGGCCTCGTCCTCATCCTCATCCTCGTCCTCATCCTCATCCTCGTCCTCATCCTCGTCCTCATCGTCATCGTCATCGTCGTCGTCGTCGTCCTCTTCGTCATCACCCTCTTCGTCATCGCCCTCTTCGTCGTCTTCGTCGTCTTCGTCATCTTCC
>CAZWDR010000050.1:0-20326 GCA_964632365.1 uncultured Steroidobacteraceae bacterium | reverse complement strand
CGCCGGCCACACCGCCGGCCACGGAGCCTCCCGTCTCGACGCCGGCGCCGTCGACGCCGACACCGTCGACCCCGGCACCGTCGAGCCCGGCACCGTCGACCCCGGCACCGTCGACTCCGGCACCATCGACTCCGGCACCGTCGACCCCGGCACCAACGACTCCGGCACCGTCGACCCCGGCACCGTCGACTCCGGCACCGTCGACCCCGGCACCAACGACTCCCGCGCCATCGACTCCCGCACCATCTACCCCAGCACCGACGCCTCCCCCGCCGGCGACGCCTCCCCCGACGACGCCGCCGCCCGTGACGCCGGCCCCGGAACCGCCCGCACCGGAAGAGCCTCCACCGGAGCCGCCGCCGCCTCCGGAGCCCGAACCGCCGCCCGTGTCCGGCGGCGAGTCGCCACCGGCCACGGCGGCAATCACGGCGCTGCACGCCGATGCCACGCTGCCCTCCGGCTTCGTCGCAGCAGGCAACCGCGTATTCTTCGTGTCGACCTCCGGCAATGCGGCCTCGCGGCGCCTCTGGATCACCGATGGCACGCCGGGCGGCACGCGCCGGCTCCATGCGGACCTGCAGCCCTCTGCACTGATGGCGCTCGGCAACGGCGTGGTGTTCACCGCGCGCGAACCCGGTGGCAACCAGCACGCGCTGTGGCATGCCTCGACCTCCGGTGCGGTGCGCATGCTGCGGTCGTTCGGCGCCCGGAACGCCGAGCCCTCACTGGTGGGCGTGTACGGCACGCGGCTGTTCTTCATCGCCGACGACGGCATCCATGGCCGCGAGTTGTGGAGCAGCGATGGCACCAGCGCCGGCACTCACCTCGTCAGCGACATCGGCACCAATGGCGATGCGCGCTTCGAGGCCACGCAGGCATGGACCTGGTTCAATGGGCGCCTGTACTTCGTTGCATCATCGGGCCGACGGGACGCAGCGCAGCTGCATGCCACCAATGGCAGCGCGGGCGACCTGCAGCAGCTCACGTTCGGCACTGTCGAGCCGCGTGACTTCTCCAGCCACGACATGACCGCATACGGCGGCCGGCTGTACTTCACCTGGCATTCGCGCGACGACGGCGTGGAACTGTGGAGCACCGATGGTTCCATGGCCGGCACGCAGCCGTTCTTCGATGCACTGCCTGGCCGCGATCGCAGCGGCTCGCCGCGCAACTTCAACGTGGTCGGCGGCAGGCTGCTGTTCTTCGCGTACTACCCGGGCGCGCGGGCCCCCGGGTTGTTTGCGAGTAATGGCACGGCTTCTGGCACGGCACGCATCAGCACGGTCGAGATGAGCAGCGAGACCCCGCGCATGGTGCAGGTCGACGGCCGGCATCTGTTCGCCGGGCGCAGGGCGTGGACCGGGGGCTACACGCTGTGGGCCACCGATGGCACCGCGGGCGGCACCGTCGAAGTGAGCGGTCAGGTCAGTCCGGCAGCGGCGCTCTTCAACGCGGGTGGCACCGCGCTGCTCGGCAACCGCCTCGTGTTCCTGGGCGGCGACGCCGCGGGGTATGAGCCGTGGGTGACCGACGGCACGCGAGCCGGCACGCGGCGTCTGGGCGACCTGAACCGCGGCGCAGGATCGAGTTTCGACCCGAGGCTGGACCAGGGGTGGATCGCGGCACGCGCGGGCAGGGCCTATTTCACCGCGGGCGTGTCCAGCGGCGACTTCAGGCTGTTCGAGACGGATGGCACCGTGCAGGGCACGCAGCAGCTTTCACCGGCCGATGCCACCGTCCGCGCGAACACCCGCGGCGACGGGCGCACACCGCTGGCCGCCCCATTCGCCTCCGGCAACCGGCTGCTGTTCGGCGCGCGCTTCTACAGCGACGGCCGCGCGGTGCTGTTCGGGATGTAGCCGGCGCGGGGCGGATGATCCCCGCCTCACCCGCGCTGGCCGGCCTGCTGGTGGCGCACGGCCGTGCGCCAGATCGTGTAGAGGCCGGTACCCACGACGATGGCCGCGCCAAGCAGCATCAGCGCGTCCGGCCGCTCGTCGAAGATGAGGTAGGCGAGCGCCAGCGCAAAGACCAGGCGCGTGTAGCGGAAGGGCATGACCGCGCTCAGCTCGCCGATGCGTGTGGCGCCGACCACCGCGTAATACGCCGCGCCGCCAATGATGATGATGGCCGCGAACCGCATGCGGTCCGGCGCAGCCGGATTCGTCCACGTGCCTTCGCCCAGCCACAGCATCACCAGACCCGCGGGGATCAGCGACAGCATGCCCCAGGCGGCGAGCTGCAGGCTGCTCACCTCCGGCGGCACCATGCGGCTGGCCAGGTCCCGCGCGGCCAGCATCACCACGGCCACCAGCGCGAACAGTGCGGCGGGCGTGAATCCGGCGAGGCCGGGCTGGATGATCAGCAGCACGCCGGCGAAGCCCACCGCGATGGCCGTCCACCGCCGCCACCGCACCGATTCGCGCAGGAACAGCGCCGCACCCAGCGTCACCGCAAGGGGGGTGGCCTGCAGCACCGCCGACGCACTGGACAGTGACGCCAGCGCCAGCGCGGTCACGAATGCCGCCGAGCCGCCCGCCTCGCTCAGGTTGCGTACCAGCACGGGCGCATAGAAGAAATTGCGGGAGAACAGGCGCTGCCCGCGCAGCGTGACCAGCAGCGTGAACACCAGTCCGCCGCCGGCGCCGACCATGGCCAGAACCTGCCCGACCGGCAGGCCCATGGCCATCTGCTTGATCAGCACATCCTCCACCGCGAATCCTCCCATCGCGGCCACCATCAGCAGGCTGGCGCGAAGGTTGTCGCGGGAGGTGGAGGGACTCAGATGAACGTGTTCTCCAGCACCAGCACGCCAGCGCCGGTGTTCGAGATCGGCGCGTGATAGTGCTTGTGAACCACCTTGACGGTGTCCTGCAGTGCGCCGCGCATCACCAGCCACATGATGGTCTCGATGCCTTCGGTGCCCGTGCGACGCATGATCTCGGAGTTGCTGAAGCGGGTGAACCACTCCGGATCACTCGCGATGCGGTCCATCGTCTCGAGGTCGAAGTCCACGTCGATCAGGCCGGCGCGCTCGCCCTGCAGCTGGTGCGACATGCCGCCGGTGCCCAGCACGACCACCTTCAAGTCGGAAGGGAAGGATTCGACCGCGGTGCGCAGCGCCTTGCCCAGCTTGTAGCAACGCAGCGCCGAGGGTACCGGGTGCTGCACGACGTTGACCGCCAGCGGAATGGTCGTGATCGGCCAGTCCTCGTGCGTGCCCCACAGCGCGCGGATCGGGTTCACGAACCCGTGGTCCACCTTCATTTCCTGGCAGGTGCAGATGTCGAATTCCTGCTCCACCAGCTTCTCGGCAATGTGCCACGACAATGGCGCGTTGCCCTTGAACGGGGCGACCGGCTTCAGCGCCCAGCCCTCGTCCGCGTTCTCGTAGACATCGGCGCAGCCCAGCGCGAACGTGGGCACCTTGTCGAGGAAGAAATTCAGGCCGTGGTCGTTGTAGACGACGATCGCAAGGTCGGGCTTGTGCTTCTGCAGCCAGGCCTTGGCCGGCTCATAGCCGTCGAAGAACCGCTTCCAGTACGGCTCCTGCGTCAGGCCATTGGCAATGGCATTGCCCACCGCCGGAATATGCGAACTGGTGATGCCACCGATGATCTTAGCCATTCCAGAAACCCTCTCGCTGCTTCAGCTTCTCTTCCAGACCCTCGCCCTTGGCCAGCAGCTTCGCCTGGAATTCCGGCGTCGTGATGCCCTGGAACTGCGCACCGCAGTCCTGCACCGACGTGCCGCGTGGAATGGCCATCTTGGCCATGTAATAGATGTTGGCGCCGGCCTTCAGCATGCCGAGGAAGTCCTTCTTCAGGACGAATTCCTTGTACTGGCCGGCGACGCCGTACTTGTCGCAATAGGCGGCCGGATCCTGGTCGAACTCGGCGCGGTTGGCCTCGTCGCAGAAGGAAAACAGCAGCTTGTTGAGCGCGTAGGCACCGTGCGCGTGCTTGCCGTCAAACACGTAGGTGCCGGGAATGTCCTCGTAATCTTTCTTGGTCCAGACCATGGACTGTCCACCCCGATGGCTGATAACTGTATGGGCAGTATTGTAGTCCACCAACGGGCGAAAGGTCAGGGCCGGCGGCAGTTCCTGCACCCTGCAGGCGCTGCTCAGGATGCGCAGGGCACCAGATTCGACTCGAATTCGCTGGTGCAGTGCGCCCACCCCTGCTGTTCGGCCCAGGCGCGACAGGCCGCGGGCGAGATGGACAGCGCCCGCCGCGCCGCGACCGCCAGATCCCGGTCCAGCACGCCGGTTTCGCCGTCGCGGATCACATCCCTCGGCCCCGGCACCGGGAAGGCGGCCACCGGCACGCCGCAGGCCATGGCCTCGAGGTTCACCAGGCCGAAAGTGTCGGTGCGGCTGGGGAAGACCATCACGTCGGCGGCCGCCAGATACCGCGCCAGCTCCTCGCCATGCCGGTAACCGGCAAAGCAGGCCCCGGGCCAGGCGCGCTGCAGGCGCGCACGCTCGGGCCCGTCGCCGATCAGCAGCTTGCTTCCGGACCAGCGCATCTCCAGGAACGCGTCAACGTTCTTCTCGACCGCAAGACGACCCACGTACACGGCAACGGGCCGCGGCAGGTCCAGGAACGATTTGGCACGGGGCCGGAACAGCTGCGCGTCCACGCCACGCCGCCACATCACGAGGTTGCCGAAGCCGCGCGCCTCCAGCAGTTGGCGCATCGAGGATGTGTTCACCATGCAGCGCGCACCGGCGCGATGGAAGCGGCGCAGCCCCGCATAGGACCAGGCCAGCGGCACGGGCAGCCGCTGACGCAGGTATTCGGGGAAGCGCGTGTGCCAGGAGGTGGTGAATCGCAGCTGGTGGCGGCGGCAATAGGCGCGCACCGCGAAGCCGATCGGTCCCTCGGTGGCCACATGGATCGCATCGGGACTGAAGCGCTCGATCTGGTCCCGCACACCGGCCGCCGCTCCGACTGCCAGGCGGATCTCGGCATAACCGGGGCACGCGGCGGTTCTGAACTGCTCCGGCGTGACCAGGTGGACCTGATGGCCGAGCTGCTCCAGGTGCCCGGTGGTGTGGCGCAGCGTGTGCACCACGCCATTGGTCTGGGGTGTCCAGGTGTCGCTGGCAATGAGGATTCGCACCGCGGCGTTATAGGCGAGGCCGGTGACAGCCGCGTGAACCGGGCACGAGGCAGTTGCGACGAGCAGGCGCGTCCCCGGTGGCCGGATGCCGGGGACAGGGGCTTCGGCTATGCTGCCTCGGTCAGGCCGCAAGTGCGGGAAGCGCGGCCCGGAGGAGATCAGGGATGTCCCATCCAACAACGCTCCGTTCCCTCGCCACGGCATTGCTGCTTGTGGCCGGCACCGGCCTGCCTGGCATCGCGCCCGCGCAGCAGGCAATCGCGACAAGCACCGCCGTCAGGACGCCGGTGGCCATCGAGGCGATCGAGGAACTCGATGAAATCGTGGTCCACGGCACCAACCTGCGCGACCGCATCGTCAAGGCCGAGGACCGCTTCTTCAAGCTGTACAACCAGCTGAACAAGGACGACGACTTCGACGTCAACTGCGCGTACGTCGCGCTCGATCCAGAGACGCGCATCGAGGATCGCCTGTGCACGCCGGGGTTCTTCGCCAATGCCATCGTCGACACGATGGTGTGGGGCGAGCGGTGCAAGGGTTCGCAGGACGCCGAAGGCAACTACGTGCCGCCCCCGCCCTGCTACACGCCGCCGCCGCCCGAGCTGGTGCTGATGAGTCGCAGCGACGAATACGCGACGCACGTGATGGGCGTGATCCGCAGCGATCCGCGCCTGCAGGAGATGGCCGGCGAACTGGATGAGCTGCACCTGGAGCGCACGCGCCTGCAGCGGCGCTATGTGGAGCTGAAGACCGAGGAGAATGCGCAGCGCGCCGAGACCCGGCGTTATCGACCCCGCATCCGCTGACGCACCGCTTCGTACAGCAGCATCCCGCCAGCCACGGACACATTCAGGCTTTCGACACTGCCGGCCTGCGGCAATCGCACCAGCGCGTCACAGGACTTGCGCGTCAGCTCGCGCAGACCTTCGCCCTCCCCGCCCATGACCAGCGCCCGTGAGCCGGTGAGGTCTGCCTGCCAGGCGAACTCGTCGCCCTGCATGTCGGCGCCGACGATCCACTGGCCGGCATCCTTCATCAGTCGCAGGGTGCGAGCCAGGTTGGTCACCGTCACCAGCGGTGTGCTTTCGGCTGCTCCGGCCGCCACCTTGCGCACGGTGGCGTTCATGCCGGCGGCGCGATCCTTCGGCACCACGACGGCCAGCGCGCCGCAGGAATCGGCCGTGCGCAGGCACGCGCCCAGGTTGTGCGGGTCCTGCACGCCGTCGAGCACCAGCACCAGCGGGTCGGTGGCGGCGCCGATGGCATCGAGCAGCTCATCCTCGTGCCAGGCCGGCAGCGGTTCGACCTCGGCCACCACGCCCTGGTGGCTGACCGCGCCAAGTCGTGCCGCGAGCTGCTTCGCGTCGACGCGTTCGGGCTTCACGGCGTGCTGCTGGGCCAGCTGCAGCAACTCGCGCATGCGCGCGTCGTCGCGTCGCGCGTCCACCAGCAGCCGGCGCACGCGCCCCGGCGCGCGCTGCAGCAGCGCGCGCACGGCATGCAGGCCATAGACCTGCGCGGTTGCGTTCATCGCGGGTCGCCCTTGCGGCCGCGGCGCACCGGCTCGGTCTCGGGCACCAGATCCAGATCGACCAGCCCCTCGACCGGGTTCACCGCCGTCACGATCACGCGCACATGCGTGCCGAGCTGCAGGCGCCGGCCGCTGCGCAGGCCGACCCACGCGTGCTGGCCCTCGTCGCGCACATATTCATCGTCACGCAGGTTGTCCAGGTGCAGCAGGCCGTCGGCCGCCGCCTCGATGATCTGCACGAAGCAGCCGAAGTCCACCACCGTGGTGATCACGGCCTGGAAGGTCTGCCCGATGCGATCGCGCAGGTAGACGCACTTCAGGTAGCTGTCGACATAGCGGTCTGCTTCGTCGGCGCGCTTCTCGCACAGCGTCAGGTGCTGCCCCAGAACTTCCAGCTGCCCGGTGCCGTAGGCGCGGCCGGCCTCGTCGGAGCCGGACAGCATCGCGCGGATGGTGCGATGGACCACGAGGTCGGGGTAGCGGCGGATCGGCGAGGTGAAGTGCGCGTAATGCGTCAGCGCCAGGCCGAAGTGGCCGATGTTCTCCGGCTGGTACGTGGCCTGCATCATCGAGCGCACCACCAGTGTCTCGATGAAGGGTTTCAATGCTTCATCGCGGATGCGCGGGGAGATCTTCTGCAGGTCGCGCGTGGTGATCTCCTCGGGCAGGTCGACGCCCACGCCCAGCGAGGCCAGCGTCTTCACCAGGATGTCGAGCTTGTTGGCGTCGGGCTCGGCGTGCACACGGTAGAGGGTCGGCCGGCTGCGCCGGTCGAGCTCGCGCGCGGTGGCCACGTTGGCCAGCACCATGCACTCCTCGATCAGCTTGTGGGCGTCATTGCGCAGCGGCAGGTCGATGCCCTGCACCTGCTCGGCCTCATTGAGCACGAAGCGCGGCTCGGGGGAATCGAACTCGAGTGCGCCGCGGCGCTGGCGCGCCTTCACCAGCAGACGGTAGGCATCGACCAGTGGCAGCAGCTTCTCGCACAGCGGCCCGATCCGGGCGCGGGCCTCTGGCTCCCCGAGGAACAGCGCGCGATGGGCCTGCGAATAGGTCAGCCGCGCATGCGAGCGCATCACGCCGGAATAAAAGCGCGCATCCTGCAACTGGCCGTTGCGCGACACCTGCATGTCGGCCACCAGGCACAGGCGGTCGACGCCTGGCTTCAGCGAACACAGTTCATCGGACAGCGCAGCGGGCAGCATTGGCACCACGCGCCGCGGGAAATAGACCGAGGTGCCCCGCTCGCGCGCCTCGGCGTCGAGCGCCGTGCCTTCCCGCACGTAGTAGCTCACATCGGCAATCGCGACGATCACGCGCAGCCCGCCGGCATTCGGCTCGGCATACACCGCATCGTCGAAATCGCGCGCATCCTCGCCATCGATGGTGACCAGCGGCAAGTCGCGGATGTCGACGCGGCGGGCCGCCTCGGCCGGGTCGACCTCGCTGCCGTGACTGCTGGCATCGGCAATGGCTTCGGCGGAAAAATCGCGCGGCAGCGACAGCTTCGCGATTGCGGCCTCGGTGGCCAGCGTCACCGGCTTGTCCGGGTCGAGCAGGCGCTCGACCTTCGCGACGCCGGGGCCACCCTCCTGCGGATATTTCAGGATGCGGGCGATGACCCAGGTGCCCTGGCCGGCGCCATTCAGGTGCTCTGGCGCGATCGTGCAATAGAGGTTCAGGCGCCGGTCGGCCGACTGCACGCTGGCCGAACGGCCGCGGATGTCCACCGTTCCAAGGAAGGCGCCCACGCCGCGCGCCATGACCTCGAGTACCTGCCCGGACCAGCGGCCGTCGCCACCCTGGGTGGCGGTGACCCGCACCTGGTCTCCATGCATCAGGCCCGCCATCTCGCGCGGCGGCAGGAAAACGCTTTCGGTGAGGTCATCGCTGCGCAGGAAGCCGAAGCCGGCCCGGTTGGCCGACACCACGCCCACCAGGGTGCGGGTCGCGCCACCGCCGCGCTGCTGGCCGCGCTGTCCGCGACCGAACTGCGGAGTGCGCCGGCCGCCGCCGGCATGCGGCGCGCCGTCTGACTGGCGTCGGCTCTTGCTCTTGCGCGGATGTCTCAGGGTGTCCTCGGGCTTCACCCGCGATGCGGGTCGTTGTCAATGGGTCTGACAGTCTAACGGACCTGCGCCACCTGCTTCGCACTCGTTGACTTCGGGGTCACACCACGCGTACATTTCGCGCCCCACCGTGCCCAGGTGGCGGAATTGGTAGACGCACTAGTTTCAGGTACTAGCGGGTAACACCGTGGAGGTTCGAGTCCTCTCCTGGGCACCACGCGATCGAGCCGCCCGGCTCTCGCCGGCTGCATCGCAGCCTCTGCACACCCTCGATGCCGGATGCATCCCGTGCCGGCAGGCTCCGGCCGGCGCCGGGACCTGCCCCCCTCTGAACCCATCATGTCCAACATGTCAGCCGACACGCCGTCCCTGGATCCCCGCCACCGCCTGGTCATCCGCCTGCTGCTGATCTCCGCGTTCGTGGTGATCCTCAACGAGACCATCATGGGCGTGGCGATCCCGCCGCTGATGGCGAGCTTCAACGTGCCAGCCAGTGCCGCGCAGTGGCTGACCACTGCATTCCTGCTGACGATGGCGACGGTGATCCCGGTTACCGGCTTCATGCTGCAGCGGATGAACACGCGGCCGATCTTCATCCTCGCGATGACGCTGTTCAGCCTGGGCACGGCCGTGGCCAGCGTCGCGCCGGGCCTGAAGATCCTGGTGTTCGCGCGCGTGATCCAGGCCTGCGGCACGGCCATCATGATGCCGCTGCTGATGACCACGGTGATGACCCTGGTGCCGCCGCAGCTGCGCGGTCGCATGATGGGCAACATCTCGATCGTGATCTCCGTGGCGCCGGCGATCGGGCCCACCCTCTCGGGCATCGTGCTCAACTACCTGCACTGGCGCTGGCTGTTCATCCTGGTGCTGCCCATCTCGCTCATCGGGCTGGCCCTGGGCGTGCGTCGCATCGAGAACGTCACCACGCCACGCCATGCGCCGCTCGACCTGCCTTCGGTGGTGCTCTCGGCGCTGGCATTCGGTGGACTGGTCTATGGCATCAGCACGCTGGGCGAGGTCGCCGCACCGGACGCGCTGCCCGTCTGGCTGCCGCTGGCCGGTGGCGCGGTCGCGATGGTGCTGTTCGTGCTGCGCCAGCTGTCGCTGCAGAAGCACGACGGCGCGCTGCTCGACCTGCGCACCTTCGCGTCGCGCAACTTCTCCGTCTCGCTGCTGCTGATGGCGCTGGTGATGGGCGCGCTGTTCGGCATGATCATCGTGCTGCCGATCTACCTGCAGAACGTGCTGGGCCTGTCGACGCTGCAGACCGGCCTGCTGCTGCTGCCCGGCGGGCTGCTGATGGGCCTGCTGGCCCCGCGCATCGGCCGCATCTACGATCGCGTCGGGCCGCGGCCGCTGATCATTCCGGGCATCCTGATCGTCTCGTCGGTGCTGTGGGCCATGACCCTGCTGGGACCGCATACCCCGGTGGGCAACATCCTTGCCGGACACGTGGTGATGAGCATCGGCTTTGCGCTGCTGTTCACGCCGCTGTTCACCACCACGCTGTCGTCGGTGCGGCCCGAACTGTATGGCCACGGCAGCGCCATGCTCAGTTCCATCCAGCAGGTGGCTGGTGCCGCGGGCATCGCCTTGCTGGTGGCGCTGATGACCTCACGCAGCGCGCAACTGCTGATGAAGGGCGCCACGGCGGTCGAGGCACTGACCGGCGGCATCCGGCTGGCCTTCTTCACCGCCGCGCTGGTGTCGCTGGTCGCGGTGGCCTGCGTATTCTTCGTGCAGCGGCCGCAGGCCGTCACCGCGGGCAGCCCGGCGCACTAGGTGCGGTCAGGACATCGGGTTTGGCGGCGCCGCGGGATCCGGTGGCAATGGAATGAACTCACCGGAGTCCAGGTCCGGCAATTTCATGCGGCCGGCACGCCAGTCGGCCTTCGCCTGGCTGATGCGCTCCTTCGATGAGGAGACGAAATTCCATTCGATGAAACGCGGACCAACCGGTTCGCCGCCCAGCGCCAGCAGCGTGGATGGCACCACGGCAGAGAATGCTTCGGTGTCGCCGGGCGTGAACACCAGCATCTGGCCCGGGCCGAAGCGGCGACCGTCGACCTCGATCTCTCCAGAGGCCACATAGAGCGCGCGCTCCGGATGGTCGGCGGGCAGCGCGGCCCGCGCGCCGGCCTGCAGCGCCCAGTGCACATAGAACATCGGCGAGTGCGTCCGCACGCTGGATCGCAGGCCCATCGTCTGTCCGGCGATGAGCCGCCCGCGCACCCCGGTGTCCTCGAAGGTCGGCAGATCCGCGGCGCCGTAGTGCGCGAACGACGGGTCGGTCTCCTCGTCACCGTCGGGCAGCGCCACCCAGGCCTGGATGCCATCCATCGCGCCACCTTCGCGGCGCGCGCGCTCGAAGCGCTCCGAGTGGGTGATGCCGCGTCCCGCGGTCATCCAGTTGACCTCGCCGGGACGGATCGGCTGCTCGGAGCCCACGCTGTCCCGGTGCATGATCTCGCCTTCGAACAGATAGGTGATCGTCGACAGGCCGATATGCGGATGCGGCCGCACATCGACGCTGCGCGGGATGCCGCGCTCGAACTGCACCGGGCCCATGTGGTCAAAGAAGATGAACGGACCGACCATGCGGCGCTTCATGAAGGGCAGCACGCGCCCGACTTCAAAGCCGCCGAGATCCTTGCGGCGCTGGGTGATGACCAGTTCAAGCATGCTTCAGGTCCCGCGGTTGGCATTCCTCGCCCGTGAGGCGATCTCCGCCAGCGTACGCTGCAGCGTCACGGCGCTGGTGGGCTTGGTGAAATGGTAGTCGAAGCCGCGCGCGAGGGCCTCCTCGCGGTCCTTCGGCGCACCCCAGCCAGTCACCGCGATCAGCACCGGCAGCGGTGCATCCGGCCGCGCCTTCAGCCGTTCGATGACCTGGTAGCCGTTCATGGCCGGCATGCCGATATCGAGGATCAGCACCTGCGGCCGGAACTTCTCCACGGCCTCGAGCGCGGTGGCACCGTCGTACACCGCGTAGGCATCCTGCCCGAGGGACTGGAGCAGCAGCAGCAGGCTGTCCGCCGCGTCGCGGTTGTCATCGGCGATGACGATGCGCAGCCGCGGAAGGTCCGGTTCCCTGGCGTCAGACGCCGGGCCGACCACCTGCAGATGCTCCAGCGGCAGCGGCAGGCGCACCACGAAACGGCTGCCGCGGTCGAACCCGTCGCTGTATGCGCGCACCGTGCCCGCATGCAGTTCCACGATGCGACGGACCAGGGCGAGGCCGACTCCGAGGCCACCGGGGTTCGCCGCGCCGGAGGAGGCCTGCGTGAACAGGTCGAATACGCTTTCCAGATCGGCGTGTGCGATGCCCTTGCCGGTGTCGCGCACGACGATCTCGACGTCGGTGCGGCGGCGGAGCATCTGGATGAAGATGGAGCCACCCGGCGGCGTGAACTTGGCGGCGTTGTTCAGCAGGTTCACGAACACCTGCGTCATCCGCAGCGCATCGCCATGGATGATCAGCGGATCGCTGCCGACCTCCACCTCCAGGTGCTGGCCCTGCTTGTCGATCAGCGGACGCGCGGTCTCGACCGCCCGGCCGAGCACGTCACGCAGGTCGATCGAGTCGCGCACCACGGCCATCTTGCCGCGCGCGATGCGGTTCACATCCAGCAGCTCATCGACGATCTGCGCAAGGTAGCCGGCCTGCCGTTCGATCACCTGCCGCATCGCCTCGCGGGCTTCCTCTTTCAGGCCCTTGCGCGCCATCAGCTCGGCCGCATTGCGGATCGGCGCGAGTGGATTGCGCAGCTCATGCGCCAGCATCGCGATGAACTCGTGCATGCGCTGCGTGGTGTCGGCCAGCGTCTCGGCGTGACGACGGGCGCTGAGGTCGTGCATCACGTGCACATAGCCGCGATGGCGCTTGTCGGGCCCGATCAGCGCGGTGATCACGCTGCCGCCCCAGAACTGCGTGCCGTCCCGTCGCACCCGCCAGCCCTCTTCCGCGAAGCGGCCGGTCTCATTGGCCGCCAGCAGGTGCTGCCAGGGCTTGTTCTCGCGCACGTCCTCGGAACAGTAGAAGTGCGAGAAATGCTTGCCCAGCATCTCGTTCGCCGCATAGCCAGTGAGCGCCTCGGCGCCGCCGTTCCAGCTGCTGATGCAGCCGCCATGGTCGAGCATGATGATTGAATAGTCGGATATCCCCTGCACGAGCAGGCGGAAGCGCTCCTCGCTGTCGGCCAGCTGCTGCTCGTGGCGGCGCCGCTCGGTGAGGTCGCGGGTGATCTTCGAGAAGCCCACCAGCGTGCCGCCGCGGTCCCGCATCGCGGTGATGATGACACTGGCCCAGAAACGCGAGCCGTCCTTGCGCACCCGCCAGCCTTCGTCCTCGAAGCGCCCTTCCATGGTGGCCATGCGCAGCTCGTGTTCAGCCCAGCCGCGCTTGATCGCGTCGGCTTCATAGAAGCGCGAGAAGTGGCTGCCGATGATCTCGTCGGCGACATAGCCGTGCATCTGCTGTGCCCCGGCATTCCACGAGGTGATGTGCCCGTCGATATCGACCATGAAGATCGCATAGTCCTTCACGTCGGCGATGAGGCTGCGGAAGCGTTCCTCGCTCTGGCGCAGCTGTTCCTCATGGGCGCGGCGCTCGCTGAGGTCGCGCGTCACCTTCGCGAACCCGATCAGCTCGCCAGTCTTCGACCGGATCGGCGTGATCGACACGTTGGCCCAGAAGCGCGACCCGTCCTTGCGGATGCGCCAGCCCTCATCCTCGAAGCGCCCGGTGCGCTGCGCCTCCGCCAGCTCGTACTGCGGAAAACCGGAATCGATCTTTTCCTGCGGATAGAAGCGCGAGAAATGCGAGCCAATGATCTCGTCGGCCGCGTAGCCCTTGATGCGTCCGGCGCCAGGATTCCAGGTGCGCACGTGACCGCCAGCGTCGAGCACGAAAATCGCGTAGTCGTGGACCGCATCCACCAGTTCACGAAAGATTGATTCACCGTGCAGGTCCACGATGTCGCGAATGCCCCCGCCGTCCTCACCCATCGGCGCCATGGTCCTTCCCTTTTGATCCGTTCATGCTGCCGGTGCGCGCTGAATCCGCAGTCACCGTTGCCGGGGCAGCATGATGGGTCCGGCCCGTGGACAGGGCAACACAAATGTGGCGCGCATAGGACTGTTCCTACAGCGACCGGCCATTCGTCTCATGCCGACGCATCAGACTCATCTGACATGCGCCTGCTGCTGAACGACTACATGTGCAGCGCGTCACGCCTTCTAGCCTGCAGACCGTATGTCCCTCGACACCTACCCCCGGCCGCAGCTTCGCCGCGGCAACTGGACGAGCCTCGATGGCCCGTGGGCATTCACCTTCGACCATGAAGTGCGATGGCGCACGCCCCGGGATGTACCGGAGTGGCCGCTGACCATCCAGGTGCCCTATGCACCCGAGACCCGCATGAGCGGCATCGGGGACGAGGGGTTCCATCGCGCCTGCTGGTACCGGCGCGAATTCGAGATCGCGGACCTTGCTGCGCATCGCGCACGGGGCGGCCGGGTCATCCTGCACTTTGGTGCCGTCGACTACCAGGCGCGCGTCTGGCTCAACGACGTGAAGGTCGCGGCCCATGAGGGCGGCCACACGCCATTCAGTGCCGACGTCACCTTCGCGCTGAACGAAGAGGGGCCGCAGGTCATCGCCGTGTGGGCGGAGGATGATCCGCATGACCTCGAGAAACCGCGCGGCAAGCAGGACTGGAAGCTCGAACCGCACGGCATCTGGTATCCGCGCACCACCGGCATCTGGCAGACGGTGTGGTATGAGCTGGTGCCGCCCACCTATGTGCAGGCCATGCGCTGGGTGCCGAACATCGAGCGATGGGAAATCGCGTTTTCGGCGACGCTTGCCGGCGCGCCCGCGAAGGATCTGGCGTTGCGGGTCCGCCTCTCGAGCGGTGACATCCAGCTCGCCGATGACACCTATCGCCTGGTGGACAGCGAGGTGTTCCGCCGCATCGGACTCTCCGACCCGGGCATCGATGATTACCGCAATGAGCTGCTGTGGTCGCCGGAGCGGCCGACGCTGATCCAGGCGGTGATCGAGCTGCTGGACGGCAATGAAGTCCTTGACCGCCTCGAGTCCTATACCGCATTGCGCGCCATCGGCGTGCAGCGCGAGAAGATCATGCTCAATGGCCGGCCCTACACGATGCGGCTGGTGCTCGACCAGGGCTACTGGCCCGAATCCTTCATGACCGCGCCGTCGGATGAAGCCCTGCGCCGCGACGTGGAGCTGGCCAAGGCCATGGGCTTCAATGGCGTGCGCAAGCACCAGAAGCTTGAGGATCCCCGCTACCTGTACTGGGCCGACACCCTGGGCCTGCTGGTGTTCGGCGAGATGCCCAGCGCCTACCGCTTCACGCAGCGGTCCATCCGGCGCCTGCTGCGCGAGTGGACCGAGGCCATCGAACGGGACATCAGCCACCCCTGCGTGGTGATCTGGGTGCCGTTCAACGAATCCTGGGGCGTGCCGGACCTGGCCATGCAGGCCTCGCAGCGCGATGCGGTGGCGGCGTTCTATCACCTGACCAAGACGCTGGACCCGACACGCCTGGTCATCGGCAACGATGGCTGGGAGAGCTCCGCCACCGACATCATCGGCATCCATGACTACGACATCGACCCGGTGCACATGCGCAGCCGCTATGGCCCGGAGGTCGCGGCGCGCGAAGTGGTGGACCGCCGCTGGTCCGGCGGCCGCATCCTGACGCTCGATGGCTATCCGCACCGCGGCCAGCCGATCTGCCTGTCGGAGTTCGGCGGCATCGCCTGGACCAGCGACCCCGGTTCGGAGCCGCCCAACGGCTGGGGCTATGCCCGCGCGAGCTCGGTCGAGGACTATGAGCACCTGACCCTGGCGTTGATCGAGGTCGCCCGCACCACCGGCATGTTCAGCGCGTTCTGCTACACGCAGTTCACCGACACCTTCCAGGAGATCAATGGCCTGCTGCACTTCGACCGCACGCCGAAGATCCCGCTGGAGCGCATCGCCGCGGCTGTCACCGGCCACAGCGGACCGCCCTTCCCACTGTGATGCACCAGCGGGCGTTGCTCAAGCCGGACGGGCGACACCTGACGCTGTACTCGCGTCGTCCGATTCCGTCCGGCCTCGAGGCCCGCAGTCCGCGGCCCGATCCAGTGAATGCGAATCCACACCTGCGATGGCATCCGCTGCGCCAGGAGTGGGTGACATATGCCGCCTATCGGCAGACGCGCACCTTCCTGCCGCCGCCGGAATACAACCCGCTGCAGGCCTCCGACGATCCGGCCAATCCCACCGAGTTGCCGGCCGGTGACTATGACATCGCGGTTTTCGACAACCTGTTTCCCGCACTGAGCCTGGCCTCGTCCGATCCTCCCGAATCCATCGTGCCCACGGCCGCGGCCACCGGCCACTGCGAGGTGGTGGTCTTCACACAGGATGCCAAAGGATCACTGGGCAGCCTTCCGGTGGACCATGTGGCGCTGCTGCTGCAGGTCTGGGGCCACCGCACCGAGGTCATCGTGGGGCGCGATGCGCGCGTCCAGTATGTGCTGCCGTTCGAGAACCGCGGCGCCGAGGTCGGCGTGACGCTGCATCATCCGCACGGCCAGATCTATGCCTATGCGCACCTGCCCCCGGTTCCGCAGCGCATGCACGAAGCCGAGCGGCTGCACCTGCAGGCGCAGGGCGAGCCGCTGCTGCAGTCGCTGATCGAGGCGGAACTGCGCGATGGCCGGCGCGTGCTGCATGCCGATGACGACGCCGTGGCTTTCGTGCCCGCGTGGGCGCGCTACCCGTATGAGGTCTGGGTGGCGCCACGGCGCCAGGTGCCGGACTTCAGCGCGCTGACCGGAGCGCAGCGCACCGCGCTGGCGCGCGCGCTGCTGGTCACGCTGCGCAAGTACGACGGCCTTTGGGACATGCCCTTTCCCTACATCATGGCGTGGTATCAGTCGCCGCGCCTGCCGGGTTATGAGGGAGCCTGCCACCTGCATGCCGAGCTGTATCCGCCCTATCGCATGCAGGGCCGGCTGAAGTACCTCGCCGGCACCGAGATCGGTGCCGGCATGTTCGCCAATGACGCGCTGCCGGAGGAAAAGGCTGCGCAACTGCAGGCCGTCAGCGTCTCCCTGGACTAGCGATGCAGAGCTTCGAGCAATTGTTCGGCAGACCTGCCGGGGCTTCTGCCACCGCCCCGGGCCGCGTCAACCTGCTCGGCGAACATACCGACTACAACCAGGGACTGGTGCTGCCGCTGGCGATTCCCCGCCACGTGCACGTGGAGGTGGCGATCGCCGGCGACGGGTTCAACCGCTTCCACTCGGTGCAGTTGCAGGAGACCGTGTCCTATCCGGAGGGGCGCGCACCGCCGAAAGGCTTCGCGTGCTACCTGTACGGGTGCATCGAGGCGCTGCGTGCGCGCGGGCGTCCCGTGCCCGCCATCCATGCCCGCGTCGATTCGGACGTACCCATCGGTTCTGGCCTTTCGAGCAGCGCGGCCCTGGAAGTGGCAACGCTGCGGGCGCTGCGCGCGCTGCTGCAGATGGACATCGATGACGAGCAGATCGCCTATCTGGCCCATGAGGCAGAGACGCGTTACGTCGGGGTGAACTGCGGCATCCTCGACCAGATGGCCTGCAGCCTCGCCGGCACCGACCGCATGCTGTACCTCGATACGCAGAGCCTGGAGCGACGTCTGCTGCCGCTGCCCGACGGCGCCACGCTGCTGATCATCGACAGCGGCATGTCGAGGAGCCTTGCCTCCAGCGGCTACAACCAGCGGCGGGCCGAGTGCGAGCGCGCCGCCGCGCAGCTCGGCCTGGCCTCGCTGCGCGACCTGACCGAATTGCCCGCGCCCGGCCGCCTCGACGAGATGCTTCATCGCCGTGTGCGTCACGTGTTCACCGAGAACGAACGGGTACGCCGCGCGGTGCGCGGCGTCGATGCCGAGGTGTTCGGTGCACTGATGAATGAATCGCACGCCAGCCTCAGTGCGGACTATGAAGTCTCCACCCCGCAGCTGGACGCATTGGCGGCCGGCATGCAGGCGGATGCGGATGTCTTCGGCGCCAAGCTCACCGGCGCCGGCTTCGGCGGCGCCTGTGTGGCACTGGTCCGTGAGGGCCGCGCCGCGCGGGCCGGCGACCGCATCACCGGCGCGCTCGGCGCCCGCCTTCCGTCGGCGCGCGTGCTGCTCGCGGGGGACATGCGCCGATCCTGAAGTTGCGGGTCCGCTCCTGTCCTACGCTCGATGGTGCCCGGCGGGAATCGCGGAGCGTCTCCAAACAATGCTCCATGTAGGTCATTGCCCCGACTCACACGGCCTGACCTGGAGCGCCCATGTCCCCACCACCTGCGTTGATCGTCCTCTCCCACCTGCGCTGGGAGTTCGTGTTCCAGCGCCCGCAGCACCTGATGACCCGCCTCGCGGAGCACTACCGCATCTTCTTCGTCGAAGAACCGCATTTCGCCCCGGGGCCCGCGCGCCTGGAATGCCGCGACGTCTCGCCGTCGCTGACCGTCTGCGTGCCGCATACCGCGATCGAAGCGCCAGGTTTCCATGATGACCAGCTCCCTGCGCTCGAGATGCTGCTCGAGGACCTGGTGGCCGGCCAGGGCCTGCATGATCCACTGGTCTGGCTGTATACGCCGATGGCATTGCCGCTGGCCGAGAAGCTCTCGCCGCGCGTGCTCGTGTATGACTGCATGGACGAGCTTTCCGCCTTCCTGAACGCGCCCCGGCAACTGATCCAGCGCGAGAACGCGCTGCTGCGACGCGCCGATCTCGTCTTCACGGGCGGCCCGAGCCTCTATGAAGCCAAGCGTGAGCGCCACCCTGCCGTGCATTGCATGCCGAGCAGCGTCGATGCCGCCCACTTCGCGCGCGGCGCGATCGCTGATGCCGACCACGCGGCGCAGTCCCACCTGCCGCGGCCAAGACTGGGCTTCTACGGCGTCATTGACGAGCGGCTGGACCTGGCGCTGATCGACGCGCTGGCCACCGCCCGGCCGGAGTGGCAACTGGTGCTCGTGGGCCCGGTGGTGAAGATCGACCCTGCGACGCTGCCGCAGCGTCCGAACATCCATTATCTGGGCCAGCGCAGCTACCAGGAGCTGCCGGAGTTCCTGGCCGGATGGGATGTCTGCCTGCTGCCGTTCGCACTGAACGATGCAACGCGATTCATCAGCCCCACCAAGACGCTGGAATACATGGCGGCCGGCAAGCCCACTGTGAGCACGCCGATCCGTGATGTGGCGGGCCCCTATTCCGATCTGGTCGCGATTGCCGACGGGCCGGCGGAGTTCATCCGCGCCTGCGAGCTGGCGCTGGCCATGCCGCAGACCAGCCGCGAATGCCTTGCACGGCGCATGGCCGAGACCGTGGCTGGCACCTCATGGCAGCAGACTGCGGCACGCATGAAGACGCTGATGGATGCAGCCGCCGAAAAGCCCCGCCCGGCCAGCGCCGCCGTGATGGCCGCTGCCGCGCTGCCCGCCGAAGCGTCGCTGCGCGCCGGCAACGACGAGCAGGTGGCCGTGGCCATCATCGGCGCGGGCCCGACGGGCCTCAGTGCCGCGTATCACCTGGGCGAGAACAGCCTGCTGCTGGAGCAGAACGACACCGTCGGCGGCTGGTGCCGGTCCATCCAGGACAACGGCTTCACGTTCGACTATGCCGGCCACATCATGTTCTCGAACGATCCTTATGTGCACAAGATGTACGACCTGCTGCTGGGCGACAACGTGCACTGGCAGGACCGCGAGGCCTGGATCTACAGCAAGAACGTCTACACGCGCTATCCCTTCCAGGGCGCGCTGCATGGACTGCCCCCGGATGTGCTGAAGGAATGCATCGTCGGTGCGATCGAGGCGCGCTTCGGCAGCCTGCGTGCTGCGGATGCCAGCCGCGGCGGCCCGGCCGGCAGCTCGCCCTCGTCGTGCAAGGCGGAGTCGATCACCGACTGCTGCGCGGATGGCGTGGTGGACAGCCTGCCGCGCACCGTGGCCGCGCCCGATGCGGCCGCGCGGGGCCGTCCGCCGGCGAACTTCGAGGAGTTCATCTACCAGGTATGGGGCGCCGGCGTCGCGCGGCATTTCGCGATCCCCTACAACCGCAAGCTGTGGGCCGTGCCGCTCACGGAGATGGAAACCTCATGGCTCGGCGGCCGCGTGCCGCTGCCGGACCTGGAGGAGATGATCGCCGGTGCGCTGCAGCCGGTGGCAAAGCCGATGGGGCCGAATGCCCGCTTCGGCTATCCGCTGCGCGGCGGCTTCCAGGTGCTGATGGACGGCTTCCTGCCGCATCTGCGCGGCAAGGTCCGGTGCAATGCGCGCGTCGTGCAGATCAATGCGGCCGACCACCGGCTGCGGCTCTCGGATGGCAGCGAGGTCGAGTACGAGCAGCTGGTCAGCACGATGCCGCTGCCGGTGCTGGTGCGCATGCTGGGCGCCGAGGCGCCTGCGGCCGTCCGCGCCGCCGCTGCCAGGCTGCGCCATGTGTCGGTGCGCTGCGTGAACCTCGGCATCGGCCGCGAGGCCATCACCGACAAGCACTGGATCTACTACCCGGAGGATCCGGTGTTCCACCGCATC
>CAZWDR010000049.1:0-20401 GCA_964632365.1 uncultured Steroidobacteraceae bacterium | reverse complement strand
GTGAACTACCAGCATCATGCGCCCATCAAGGCGCCCGTGGCGGTCTGACATGGCAACCGCAACCCGCAGCGCGAAGAAGCGCCCGGCCCGCCAGCCGAAGAACGAATGGTTCGTGGCCCGTCGATCACCCGTGCATGGCATCGGATGCTTCGCGCGCAAGTTCATTCCGAAGGGCACCCGCATTGCCGAGTATGTCGGCGAGCGGCTGTCGCACAAGGAAGCGGACAAGCGTTACGAGGATGCGGACCCGAACGACAATCACACCTTCCTGTTCATTGCAGATCGCAAGACGGTGATCGATGCCACGCGCGGCGGCAACGACTCGCGCTTCATCAACCACAGCTGCGATGGCAACTGCACCTCCGAGACCGAGAAGGGGCGGGTGTTCATCGACACCATCAAGGACATCCAGAAGGGCGAGGAGCTGGGCTACGACTACCAGATCCCGCGCGACAAGGAGGATCCGCCGGATGTGGACAAGACCTATGCCTGCCGCTGTGGTTCGCCGAAGTGCCGCGGCAGCATGCTGTGGCCGCCGATGAAGAAGGCGAAGAAGGCGAAGAAGGCCAAGAAGGCCACGAAGGCAAAGAAGGCCAAAAAGGCCGGTGCAGGCGCCGGCAGGAAGACTGCGAAGAAGGCTGGCAGCAAGGTCGGCAAGAAGGCTGGCAAGAAGTCGAAGCAGGTGGCGCGCGGCAGCGGTGCGGCGACGAAGACCGCGTCCAGGTCCTCGCAGCGCAAGGGCAAGTCCAACGTCAAGGCGAAGGCCAAGACCAGGACCAGGTCGAAGTCCAGTTCGGGCAAGGCCGCCCGGCGCTGACGTGACGACGCTGCTGTCAGCGGTGTTTGCCGCGTCCGAAAACGATGTGATCGGACGCGACAATGCCTTGCCCTGGCATCTGCCGGCGGAGCTCGCCTATTTCAAGCGCATCACGATGGGCAAGCCCATCCTGATGGGCCGACGGACCTTCCAGTCCATCGGCCGGCCGCTGCCGGGCCGACGCAACATCGTGATGACGCGCGGCGATTTCACGGCCGAAGGCATCGAGACCGTGCACTCCATCGACGAGGCGCTGCGCCTGGTCGAGGGGGAGCCCGAACTGGCCAACATCGGTGGGGCAGAGGTGCTGCGGGCAGCGCTGCCGCGCACCGATCGCATCTACCTGACGCGTGTGCATGGCCATTTCGAGGGCGACACCTTCCTGCCCCCGCTGCCGGCTGATGAATGGCGTGAGGTGTCGCGCGAACCGCGCGCGGCGGATGAGCGCAATCCGTTTGCCATCACGTTCCTGGTGCTGGAGCGCGTGCGCCGCTGATCACCCGCGCAGGCCAGCACGCGCGCTGTGCTGCACGTCGCGAGGAACGCGCCTGGGTCGCGGCCCGGCGCAGGCTGGCTAGCGCAACGTGGCGCTGACCGCCTCGGCGGCGGCCTTGCCAAACAGGGTCGCATCGTTGCTGACCATCACCAGCTGGTAGCCGAGGTCCAGATACTGCCGCGCCTCCGCTGGTGACCCGGCTGCGATGCCGGACAGCACGCCCGCCTGTCGCGTCACCTGGAGCACGCCGCGCACCAGCGCCTGGACCTCCGGTGTGGCCGGAGCCTTGCCGCTGGACAGGAACAGGTCGCCGAGGCCCACGAACAGACCGTTCACATGGCGCAGGGATGCAAAGTCTGCGGCGGCCTCGAGGGTCGCCCAGTCCTCCAGCTGCACCATGCGCAGGCATTGCTCATCGCCGCGTCTCAGGTAGTCGGGCATCGCCATCAGCGACCAGCGGCCGGCGCGCGAGGTGAAGCCCAGCCCGCGCTCACCACCCGGGGCAAAGACCATGCGCGCGGTGATCGCGGCCGCGACATCCGGACTGGTGATGCGGGGCACCAGCAGGCCATCGGCACCGGCATCCAGCAGCGGCTGGATGGGCGAACCCAGATGGTCGGGCAGTCGCACCAGCGCGGCCATGCCCATGCGCTGGCTGGCGAAGATCAGGTCATAGACGCGGTCCAGCGCCAGCGCTGCATGTTCCATGTCGATGACGACGAAGTCGAAACCGGCGTGGGCGAGCATCTCGATGGTCTCGAGGGCCGGGATCTTGGCCCAGGTGCCGAGCAGGCCGCGTGGCTTCGCCTGCACCCGGTCCATGAAACCCTGTGTCATCGTCATCGTGCGCGTCCTCGTCCTGCAGGCTGGCCTGCGGCCATGGTATTGCAGTGCCGTCCGGCGGACTTGCAGCATGCGGCACCGTGGTGCCGGCTTCGGTCACGCCGAGAGCGGCGGCAATTGCTCGCGTACCAGCGCGTCGGCCCGCGCCCAGTCCGGCGCCGCGTCATCAAGCGTGGCGGCCCGCGCGTTGCGCGGGACCAGTGCATCGAGGATGCGCTGCTGGATTTCCCCGCGTCGCAGCGCCACGGAATAGGGGATGCGGTCGTGGAACATCACCATCGCATAGCGCGGGATGAAGCGGCCCGGATGTCTTCGCTCCAGCGCCAGCTCCAGTTCGCGGTGCAGGTGGTGCTGCACGTCGAGCACCTCGTCGCGCATCTCCGCGTAGTTCTCGAGGCTCATCTGCGAGATGGCATCGGTGTCGGCGCGGCGCATCGCGCTGAAGCGCGCAAAGGGTGCGTCGCCGTCTTCGGCCAGCAGCGCATCGAGCAGGCGGCAGTCCTCCAGCGCGCAGTTGAGGCCCTGGCCATGGAAGGGCACCATCGCATGCGCTGCATCGCCGATCAGCAGCAGCCGCTCGCCGTGGTTCCAGGGCGTGCAGTGGACGGTGCCGAGAATGCCCTGGCGGTGCAGCGCGACGTCGCGGTCGAAGTCCGGCATCAGCGCCAGCGCGTCGGGGAATTCCTGCGCGAAGAACGCGCGCGCTGCCCGCGGACTGTCGAGCGCGGCGAAGCTGCGCGCACCCACGCGCGGCATGAACAGCGTCGCGGTGAAACTGTGATCGGTGTTTGGCAGCGCGATCAGCATGTGGCCGCGTCGCGGCCAGATGTGCAACGCCTCGCGCACCGCCAGCGCGCTGCGTCCATCGCGCGGCGGCACCACCAGTTCCTTGTAGTCGTGGGCCAGCAGCGTGTTGCGGGCCTCGATGTGGCCGGCCGCCGCCAGTGCCTTGCGCACCGCCGAGCCTGCGCCATCGGCCGCGATGATGCGCGCGGCATCGACGATCGACTGCGCGCCCGTGCGTTCGTCCTGCAGCACGGGCGCGCCATCGGTGGTCACCCCGATGCAGCGCTGGTTGAAGTGCAGGGTGATGCCCGGCGTGCCACCCGCGTGGATGACCAGCTGGCGGGTCAATTCCGCGCGCGAGATGGACTGGTTGATCTCGCCGGGGTTCTGTCCGTAGGGGCTGTAGACCTCGTGGCCATCGAGCAGGTGCAGCTGCCGGCCCGGCATCGGCACCATGTGCGGTCCCAGCGATGCCAACACGCCTGCCTCGCGCAGCGCCCGCAGGCCACGGGCAGCCAGCGCCAGGTTGATCGAGCGTCCGGCTTCTGGCGGTGCGACGCGCGGATCCGCGCGCCGCTCGTGAATCGCGACAGCATGGCCGCGTCGCGCCAGCAGCAGCGCCATCAGGCAGCCGGCCGGGCCGCCACCAATGATGGCGAAACGCACGTGGCCGTTCACGGCGCCTCGTGGAGCAGCACACCCAGCCGCGCGACTTCCGCGAACGTGTTGTAGAGCGGCACCGGGGCGACGCGCACGATGTCCGGCTCGCGCCAGTCGGCGACGACGCCGTGCGCGCCGAGGAACTCGAACAGCCGCCGCCCGGCCTCCCGTCCTTCGCGCACGCGCAATGACAGCTGGCATCCGCGACGCCGCGCATCGCGCGGCGTGAGGCAGCTGATGCGCGTGTCCAGCGCGTCCACGGCCTCGAACAGCAGCGCGCCCATCGCATCGGCCTTGCCGCGCAGGCGCGCCATGCCCGCCTGGTCGAACAGCGCGAGCGACGCCAGCAGCGGCGCGGTGGACAGGATGGGCGGATTGCTCACCTGCCACGCCGCGGCACCGGCGGCCGGCACGAATTGCGGGCCCATCTGGAAGCGGGTCGACGGATCATGGCCCCACCAGCCTGAAAGGCCGGGCAGATCGGCGCGCAGGTGTTTCTGGTGCACGAATGCGCCGCCGATCGCACCGGGGCCCGCGTTCAGGTACTTGTAGCTGCACCACACTGCGAAGTCCGCGCCACTGTCGTGCAATGCCAGCGGCACGTTGCCGATGGCATGCGCCAGGTCGAATCCGCAGCGCGCGCCGGCGGATTGCGCGGCCGCCGCGATGCGCCCGAGATCAAACGCCTGGCCGCTCAGGTATTGCACGCCCGGCCAGAGCACCAGCGCGATGTCCTCACCGCGCCGCTTCAACAGCTGCTCGAGCACGCCCTCATCGATCAGGCCGGCCGATGGATCACCGATCTCGATCAGCGCGTCCTCGCCATGGCCGTGCAGATGCAGCTGGCTGAGCACGGCGTGACGGTCGGAGGGGAACGCGCCTTTCTCGATCACGATGCAGCGGCGCCGGCCCTGCGGCCGGTAGAAGCTCGCCATCAGCAGGTGCAGGTTCACCGACAGCGCATTCATCGCGACGACTTCGCTGGCATCGGCGCCGGCAAGCCGCGCAAGCGCCGGCCGCAGTGCCTCGGCATAGTCGATCCATGGACGGCGGCTGGCATGATGGCCGGTGACGCCCATGCGCTCCCAGTCCGTGAGTTCCTCCTCGACGCGCGCCCGCGCCGCGCGGGGCGCCAGTCCCAGCGAATGGCCGCAGGCATAGAGCAGGGACGCGCCATCCGGCGCAGGCGGCAGCGCGAACTGCGCGCGCAGATGCTGCAGTTCATCGGCCGCGTCCAGCGCCGCGGCCCGGGCTTCGAATTGCTGGTAGCTCATTTTCCGGGTCCGTCGCGTTTCAGCCGCTTGCGTCGGGGGCGCGCAGCGGCAGGTAAAGGGGCCGGCTCGGCACCGCATCGCCGCTCCAGGCCGGCACCTGGATCTGCAGCGCGCACGGCCCGGGCGCCAGCGTCGCCGGAAAGTGCGCCAGCTCGGTGATGGTCGCCTGTGGTCGCGATGCCGCCGCCAGGTCGGTGCTCCCGGCGGGCAGCCCGAAGAACTGGCGATGCGCGCTCAGCCGGCCCTCATCGGCCAGGCGGTCCACAGATGGCAGATCGGTGACCAGGTGCTGGATGCCGCGCTCGACCAGCGCCTGCATCAGCTGCCGCGACACGAAGGGCGGGGCCGGATCATCCCAGGCGGTGCCCGTGTGCAGCAGCAGCGCTTCGGGACGGACGGGTTCGTGATCCTTCCATGCGGCCAGCACCGCCGCGCGCGTGATCAGCCGGTCGCCCGGATGTGGCGCGGGCAGCGAATCCTCGTCCGAGGCGGCGGCCTGCACCGCCTCCACGCACAGCAGCAGGGCGCTCATCGGCGCCAACGGGAGGATCTCGTGCAACGCGCGTTGTGCCAGCGTCAGGTGCGAGGCGCTCTCGGTGTGCGTGCCGTTGCAGTGGGGAACCAGCACCACGCGCCGGCAGTTGCAGCTGGCGCCGCGCGCCACATCGCCCTCGAAGCCGTCGACGCGGAACGGTTCACTGCTGGCCGGTGGCGCCCCGAAGTGCTGCGGATGGGGGCGGTCGAAATCCAGAGGCAGGGCAAGGGACACCGCGCCGCCGAAATCGACTTCCGGCACGGCCGGCCGCATCGCCATCGGTCAGGGGCTCTTGCGCCGTGCCTCGGGAACCGGCGCGATCTCGCCGCAGTTGCCGCAGGTGCGATAGGCAATGTTGTCGTAGAAGCGCTGGAACACCGCGGGAAACTGCGTCTCGATGTTGGTGAGTTCGAAGAACTCCTGGTACAGGCGCGTGTTGCACTGGCCGCAGTACCACTGCAGTCCATCCTGTTCACCCGCACGGCGCCGGCGTTCGATCACCAGGCCCACGGTGTCGGCCTGCCGCTGCGGCGAGTGTGGCACCAGCGCGGGCAGCAGGAAGACCTCGCCTTCGCGGATCGGGATGTCGACGATGCGCCCGTGTTGCACGGTGCGCAGCGTCATGTCGCCTTCCAGCTGGTAGAAGAATTCCTCACCGGGATCGACATGGAAGTCGCTGCGCTGGTTCGGCCCGCCGACCACCATCAGGATGAAGTCGTCGACCGGAAACAGCAGCTTGTTGCCGACCGGCGGCTTCAGCAGGTGCCGGTTGGCATCGATCCACGCGCGGAAATTGAAGGGCTGGAGCATGGCATTCACCTCCAGCCCATTCTAATCGGATCGGCCGGGCCGGATCAGTGCCAGCTCCACTGCAGGCCGACCATCGCATTGCGCGGCAGGCCGGCCTCGAAGAAGCGGGTGTTGCCCTCGTTGACGATCACCGAGCCGACATGCGTCTTGTCGAGCAGGTTCTCGACGCGCGCGAAGCCGCGCAGCGTGCTGCCGGACAGATCCCAGTTGCGGCCGAGTTCGGCGTGCCAGATGCCGAACCCGGGGGCCGCGGTCGTGCCGAGGTCATTGACCACCATGCCGCTGCGCGCCTCGAATTCGAGCGCCGCCTGCCACGCTCCAGGCGACCAGCGCACACCCAGCGCGCCCTGGTGGCGCGCCACACCGGGAATGCGCGACCCCGCCGGCACGGTCACGTTTGGCGCCGTGCAGGGGGTGCCGGTGCAGACCAGGTAGTCGCTGCGGAACTCCGCATCGAGCAGGGTGTAGGAGGCATGCAGCATCAGGTCAGCCGCCAGCGGCATGGCCAGCGACGCCTCGATGCCCTGGCGACGGGTTTCGTCGACGTTCGCGAAGCTGCTGCGACCGCCGCTGTTGCGCGCCACGACCAGCTCGTCATCGGTCTCGGCGCGGAACACCGCGGCATCCACTTCGATGCCGCCCAGCGGCCGCCACTTTGCGCCCAGCTCGTAGTTCTGGCTGCGTGCCGCGCTCAGGTCGAACGCCAGGCCCGGGCCGCCATCGGTGCGATAGGACACTTCGTTGAATGTCGGCGTCTCGAAGCCGTCGCCCACCGACGCATAGAGGCGCAGCGCCGCGGTGGGACGGAACATCACACCGCCCACCAGCGTGGTGTCGGAGTATTTGCGTGTGCCGCTGTCGTCCGGGTTGGCGCCGACGATGTAACGGTCCTGCGAGCGGAAGCGCACCTCGCTGTGGCGCAGTCCGGCCAGCATCGACCAGCGGTCGGAAATCTGCAGGAAGCCCTGCGCGAACTGGTCGAAGTTGCGGATGCGGTTGGTCTCGTCGCGGCGCAGGCTGCCGCGCACGCCGACCTCGGTGCCGACGAAGTTCTCGTAGCCGCGACGCAACTGGTTCTGGCGATCGAGGTTCGTTCCGGCCGTCAGCTCGAACAGGCGGCCACTCACCTCGCCGACATAGGACCAGCGCAGATCCCCGCCTTCATAGTCGCCGTCGAGGTTGATCACGCCGCCCGCGTGGGTCGGGCTGTTCTGCGGTCCGGCCGGGATCGGCAGGAACTGCTCGACCTTGCGATTGCCGGTGTAGATCTGCGCGCGCAGTGAATGCGCCCCGATCTCGTGCGTGTAGATCGCGCCGCCCTGCAGCTGCTCGGCGGACTTGCGCGTGTTGAAATCGAAGGCCTGCGACGCCGTGCCGCGCGGGTTCGCGCGCCACGCGTCGGGCGTGACGCCGAGAGGATCCTGCGCATCCGGCTGGTCCATGTAGTTGCCGACCAGCGTCAACGTCTGGCCTGCGCCGAAGTCGATGCCGAGGCGCAGGTTCACCGAGTCGCGCCGTGCGGCGGCATGCTCGCGATAGCCATCGGTCTCGAAGCGCGAGACTGCCAGGTTGTAGTCGAGCGGACCGGAAGCGCCCAGCGCCTGCGCGCCCAGCGAGGTGGTGTCGTAGCTGCCGAAGGTGGCGCGCAGGCGACCGGAAGGTTCCGCGGTGCCCTCGCGGCTCCAGATCTGCACCACGCCACCGGAGGAGTTGCCATGCAGCGCGGAGAACGGGCCGCGCATGATCTGCAGGCGGTCGGCGCCCAGCACCGAGTAGTGCGACAGCTGTCCCTGGCCATCGGGCATCGAGGCGGGGATGCCATCGGCATACAGCCGGAGGCCGCGCACACCGAACGTGGCACGCGAACCGAAGCCGCGGATCGACAGCTGCGTGTCCTGCGCGTAGTTCTGGCGGTCCAGTGCCGTGACGCCCGGCACGCCGGCGAGCAGCTCGCTGACATCGCTCAGCCGGCCGTTGCTGTCCGCCCCGACGCTGATCGTGGTGACCGAGGCCGGCACGTCCAGATCGGCGACGCCGCGCAGGCGCGTGGCGCTGACGATGATCGGATCGAGCACGTCCTGCGCACCTGAAGCTGAACCCGGTGCGGCGGCCGCAGCGGGAAGCGCGGCGATGCAGCAGCTGGTCGCGAGCAGAAACCGATGATTGATACGCTTCATTAGAACTACCTGGCCTGACGCACGTTTGACGTAATCAGGCAGTCTACCGTCCGGGGAGTTCCCGCAGGCCCTGAATCAGGAAGGTTCATTCCCGCGGGCCCCCGCCACGGCCTGGCGGCCCTCAGGCCAGCGTGTGATAGACGTTCTGCACGTCTTCGTCCTGCTCGAGCTTGTCGAGCAGTGTCATCACCTCGGTGGCCTCGGCCTCGGCCAGCGTGTTGGCCGTGCCCGGGATGTATTCGTGCGTGGCCGACAGCGGCGTGATGCCGCGCTCTTCCAGCGCCTTCTGCATCTGGCCGAAGTCCTCGAAGGGGCAGCGCACCACGAGCTGCGGCTCGCCCTTCTCGCCGGTGCCTTCACCCATCTCGTCGAGGCCGTGGTCGATCAGGAACAGTTCGAGCTCGTCGTGATCGATGCCGGCCGGGTCGAGGCGGAACACGCCCATCTTGCGGAACATGAAGCTCACGCTGCCGGTGCTGCCGAAATTGCCGCCATGCTTCGAGAAGATGCTGCGCACGTTCGCCACGGTGCGGGTGGGGTTGTCGGTGGCCGTCTCGACCAGCACGGCCACACCATGCGGCGCGTAGCCTTCGTAGATGATCTCGGAATAGTTCGTCGCGTCGCGGCCGCTGGCGCGCTTGATGGCGGCTTCGACCTTGTCCTTCGGCATGTTCACGGCGCGTGCGTTCTGGATGACGCGCCGCAGCGCCGGGTTGCTGCCCGGATCACTGCCGCCGGACTTCACGGCGATGGTGATGTCCTTGCCGATCTTCGCGAACTGCTTGGCCATGCGGTTCCAGCGCGCGAACATCGTGTGCTTGCGGACTTCAAATATGCGGCCCATAAACCCCCGTCTGCAGTGGCCTGTCTGTCGTGAAAAACTGCCGTGGGCATGCTCTGCCCATGGCATGCAACCGACTCCCAAGTTTGCCCTATTTGCTGGCATCGGCGGGGGGATTCGGACATCATTGCGCGCTGGCCCCAACCGGGTAGCCCTCCAAACAATCCGCCGGAATAACAGGAAGTCACCATGCCCCTGAGTGATATCGAGATTGCACGCCAGGCCAGAATGCAGCCCATCGAAGATGTGGCCGCGAAGATCGGCATCGACCGCGCACAACTGCTGCAGTACGGACCCTACAAGGCGAAGCTCTCGCTCGACGCCGTGAAAGAAATCGGCAAGCGCAAGCCCGGCAAGCTGGTGCTGGTGACTGCGATCAATCCGACCCCGGCCGGCGAAGGCAAGACCACCACCACGGTCGGTCTGGGCGACGGCCTCAATGCCATCGGCAAGAAGGCGGTGATCTGCCTGCGTGAACCCTCGCTCGGCCCCTGCTTCGGCATGAAGGGCGGCGCCGCCGGTGGCGGTTATGCGCAGGTCGTGCCGATGGAAGACATCAACCTGCACTTCACCGGTGACTTCCACGCGATCGCCGCGGCCAACAACCTGCTCGCCGCGATGGTCGACAACCACATCTACTGGGGCAACGAGCTCGGCATCGACGTGCGCCGCGTGACCTGGAAGCGCGTCGTCGACATGAACGACCGCGCGCTGCGCCAGATCACCAACTCGCTGGGCGGCCCGGGCAACGGCTATCCGCGCGAGGATGGCTTCGACATCGTCGTGGCATCCGAAGTGATGGCGATCTTCTGCCTCGCCACCGACCTCGACGACCTGGCGCGTCGCCTCGGCAACATCATCGTCGCGCGCACGCGCGACAGGCAGCCGATCCGCGCCAACCAGATCATGGCCGATGGCGCGATGACCGTGCTGCTGCGCGATGCGCTGTCGCCGAACCTGGTGCAGACGCTCGAGGGCAACCCGGCGTTCGTGCACGGCGGCCCGTTCGCGAACATCGCCCACGGCTGCAACACCGTGATGGCCACGCAGACCGCGCTGCGCCTCGGTGAATACACCGTGACCGAGGCCGGCTTCGGCGCCGACCTGGGTGCCGAGAAGTTCCTCGACATCAAGTGCCGCAAGGCGGGGCTGAAGCCCGATGCCGCGGTCATCGTCGCCACCGTGCGCGCGCTGAAGATGCATGGCGGCGTCGCGAAGGATGCGCTGGGCAAGGAAGACCTCGAAGCGCTGAAGAAGGGCTTCGCGAACCTCGAGCGCCACCTGCAGAACGTGGCCAAGTTCGGCATCCCGACCGTGGTGGCGATCAATGCCTTCATCACCGACACGCCGGCCGAACATGCGCTGATCCAGCAGCTGTGCGAGGGCGTGGGCTCCAAGGCCGTGCTGTGCACACACTGGGCCAATGGCTCGAAGGGCACGATCGAGCTGGCGCACGAAGTGGTGCGCATCGCCGAGAGTGGCAAGGCGGCCTACAAGCCGCTGTACCCGGACGAAATGTCGCTCACCGACAAGGTGCGCACGATCGCCAGGGAGATCTACCGCGCCAGCGACATCAGCTTCGACAAGAAGGTCGCCGAGCTGTTCAAGGAGTTCGAGGACGGCGGGTTCGGCAAGTATCCGGTGTGCATCGCGAAGACGCAGTACAGCTTCTCCACCGATCCGAACGCGAAGGGCGCGCCCACCGGCCATGTGCTGAATGTGCGCGACATCCGCCTGTCGGCCGGTGCGGAGTTCATCGTCGTCATCTGCGGCGAGATCATGACCATGCCCGGCCTGCCGAAGGTGCCGGCGGCCAACACGATCAAGCTCAACGCACAGGGCCAGATCGACGGCCTGTTCTGATCGGCGCATTGCTGCTGCAACGAAGAAGGGGCCCACGGGGGCCCCTTCTTCGTTGCGCTCCGCACGGGCGCACTCGGCGGTGCAAGTCCTTCCCCGAGCAGGCCAGCGGGCGAAGCGGTGGCGTGTGAACGGGCGACGGTATCACCGTTGCCCCTGTCCCGATGGCGGCGGGTTTCCGGGCGCCTTCAGGTGCCGACGTAGTCTGGCTTCCCCAGCTCCAGGCCGTTGTGCCGCAGCAGCGCATAGACCATCGAATAGTGGAAATAGACGTTGGGCGTGCCGAAGCCCAGCAGGTAGTCGAGGCCGACGAAATTCAGCTCGCGCTGACCACCCGGCGGGCCCACCCGCATCGTGATGGCCCGGTCCTCTGAGCCTTCGAAGGCCGCGGGCGGCAGCGACTGCAGGAAGGCCACGGTCTTTTCAACGCGCGACTTGAGCTCGGCGAAGCTGGTCTCGTTGTCCTCGAAGCGCGGCACATCCTGGCCGGCGAGCCTCGCGCAGGTTCCCTTTGCCATGTCGGTGGCGATCTGCACCTGCCGCGTCAGGTGGAACATGTCGGGCGCCAGGCGCGCGTGCAACAGGGCAGAGGGCTCGATGCGGCGTTCGGTGACCCATTTCTCCGCCTTGTCGAGCGTGTTGGCCAGATTGGTGAGCAGACGTACGAAGACGCCTACGGATGCGCGATGCATCGAGATGTTCATGTTGGAATCCCTGTTCGGTTGAGAGGCGCCATGCGGCTGCGGAGTGGATGATACGCCGGCGCTATCGCGCTGCCCTTATTCGGGATGCCGGGTCATGCCACCATCGCAACGGTGGCGAGCGCGATGAGCAGGCAGGTGGCCAGCGCCCATGGCACCGCCCGCTGCAGCACGGCCCCGACCAGCCCGGGCTCCTTCACCGTGGTGGCGCCCAGCAATGCATCAGCGGGCGAGATGGCATTGCCCACCGCCGCACCTGCAGCCTGCGCGGCCAGCGCCAGGGTCACCGGCACGCCCTCGGCTTCAGCGCCGGTGGCCTGCAGTGGAGCGAACAGGACGTTCGAGGCCGTGTTCGAGGAGGTTGTCAGGGAGCCGAGCATGCCAACGAAATTGGCGGATGCCAGATACAGGGTGCTGCCTGCCACTGCGCTCAGGCCCAGGGCCAGCACGGTGATCTCGCCGGAGTGGCTCATCACCGCGCTCATCACCAGCAGCGCCGAGACGCTGATGGTCACTGGCAGTGCATCGCGTGCCGCACGCATCAGCAGTCCCGCAAGTGTCGAGGGCCGTGCATCGGATTGTCGTCGCCTGAACAGGTGCCAGCCGAACAGCGCCGCCGCCAGCAGGAAAGTGCCTGGATGTGTCAGCGGCGTGAAGGCGGCATAGGCCTCCACAGCCGGCTCGGCGATGCCATAGCCGGTGCGGGTTGCGGCGAATGGCAGCCCGACGCTCACCTGCTCGAGCAGCCCACGCAGCGGCATGACTGTCAGCACCATCACGGCGAGGATGCCCAGGAAAAGGTAGGGCGCGAATGCCACGGTCAGCGACATTGCGCCCGGATCGTCAGGCGCCGCACCCGCCGGCCTCTGCGACAGCCCGGCTTCAGGCATGAAGATGCGATCGGGTTCGTTGCGATCCTCCTGGCGGTAGAAGCCCCAGCGCGACAGCAACAGCGCTGCGGCGAGTCCCGCGGAACAGGCGATCAGCATCGCGATAGGCGGGACCACGGGCAGCAGCAGCCACAGCAGGCCACCATTGAGCAGCGAGATCACGATGATTGCCGGCAGGCCACGCCGCAGCGCCCACGTGCCCCCATAGAGCCACGCGATCATCAGTCCGCCGGTGAGGTTGCCGATCCACACCAGCAGCGCGGCCAGCTGCAGGGTGTGCGTGGGATCCGGCACATCGACCACCGACTGCAGCGCCAGCCACGGAGCGCCCAGTGACCCGAACGAATTGGCCCATGCGCCGCCGATCAGCGGAAGCAGTACCGCGTACAGCGGCTTCACACCGAGACCGAGCAGGATGGGGGCCACGACCGCCAGCGGCGTGCCGAAGCCTGCGATTGACTGGATGAATGAAGTCAGCACCCAGGCGAAGACCAGCACCACCAGAAGGCGGTCGGGAATCAATGCCAGTACACCCCGCTGGATGGCCTTGAACGCTCCTGCCCCGTGCGCGACCTGGTAGAGGATCAACGCCGGCCAGACGATGTAGAGCACGAAGATGGCATCCCAGATGCCCTTTCCCGCCGCGACAAAGATGGTCTGCACTGGCGTGCGGAACAGCGTCGTGGCGACCACCACCGCGACGCCAAGCGCCAGCGGCGCTGCGTTCGAGGTGCTCCAGCCGCGCGCCATCAGCAGGAACAGCAGGACCAGGATCGGCAGCATGGCTGCCGACACCGACGTCAGTGTCACCGGGAGCTGGGTGTCGATCATGAGGGCAGTTCGTGCCTCATGGCACCTCGTCGCTGTGCGGCCGCTTCTCGCCGCGGGCGCGAAATGCCTGCGAAACCAGCGGCAGCGCAATGCCTGCGCTGAACAACAGAACACCGGGCAGCAGGGCCGCAGTGGCGTCCTGCACGGTGCGATAGATCAGCGTCGCCCCGATGATCACCAGCACAATCGCCACACCCTGCTGCCAGGTTGAATCACGCAGCCAGTTCATGCTCCACCTGCCGGAAGTGCCGCCTCGGGCGGCATCAGCCAGATGCCGGTGAGGGTCAGCAGCGCCATCGCCAGCAATGTGAGCGCGACATACGGAAACATGGTCCGCATCGCAGCTCCAGCCTGGTGCGGGGCGCCGACCGCGCCGAGTCCCAGCAGCACCGCCGAGATTGCGATGGATGACCCGATGGCCGCGCCGGCGGTCTGCGCAGCCAGCACGACAGCAGAATCGAGCCCAAGTGCCGCGGCGGCCTGTACCTGCAACGGCCCGAACAGGATGTTCGCCGACAGGTTGCTGCCGGTGAGGAATCCGCCAAAAGCCCCCACCAGCGGCGAGAGCGCCGCATAGATCAGCGGCGATGCGACCTGCGCCAGCCCGGCGGCAAGCTCCAGCACCATGCCGGATCCTTCCATGACCAGCGCAAGCGGGATGAAGCCCATCAGCGCCGCGACTGTGGGGATGGAGGTACGCAATGTGTCGACGGCGATCTCGTCGATGCGGCCGCGCGGAATATATCCGCGCACGCGAAACACGCTGTATGCCAGCAGCGAGCAGATGAGCACGAAGGTGCCAGGATGGGTCAGCGGTGCGAGGCTGCCGTGGGACGCCGTGGCTGGCGTGATCACGCCATGGCCAGTCTGCAATTCTGGAAAGGGCAGTCCTACGCGGAACGCGGCCAGCCGCTCGCCGATCACGGGCAGCATTTCGACCGCGAGGATCAGCACGGTGAGCAACAGGTAGGGACCGAAGGCCAGCCACAGTGGCATCCGCACGGGTGCGCCGCTCGCGTCCGCGGTCGCGAGCGGACCTTCTGTCGTGTGGTCCGGCTGCATCACCGGACTGTTCCTGATCTGACTCGGCTTCGCATAGACCGTGCGCGCCAGTAGCAACGTTGCCACCAATGCCACCGCAGCGGGCGCGACCACGGCAAGGTTCGGGGCTGCCTGCGCGACAGCGAGTTGACCCAGGCCGTGTACCGGCACAATGACCAGCATCGCCGGTGCGGCTTCGCGGATGCCGCGTGCGCCGCCATACCACCAGGCAATTGTCAGGATCGCCAGCAGGTTCGCGACGCCCAGCATGATGCAGGTCGCGGCAAGGGCGAGCGCCGGATCGTTGATTGGCGTGACGCGGGCCAGCGCTTCCCACGCCACGCCCAATGTGCCGAAGGTCTTGCCCCAGGTGTGGCCAATGATGGGGATGGTGACGGCCCACAGCGGCTTCACACCGACCGCCAGCAGCAGCGGCGCGGCAACTGCGATCGGTGCGCCGAATCCGGTAATGCCTTGCAGGAAAGACGGAAAAACCCAGCCGAAGGCCAGGATGTGCAGCAATGTGTTGGGGGTCAGCGCTTCGATGCCACGCCGGATGGCGCGGAACGCGCCGGCCTCATCGCTGATCTCGTACAGCAGCAGTGCCGGCACGATCACATAGGCGATCAGCAATGCATCCCAGACGCCCTTGACCGACTGCAGTGCGACCAGCTGCAGCGACGTGCCGAACAGCAGCAGCGCTGCCAGCACGGCCAGAAAATAGCCCAACGACGCGGCACTGGATGCACGCCAGCGAAGGCCGACCAGCAGCACCAGCACAACCATCAGCGGCGCCGCTGCCGCGAGCCACAGGCCGACGCTGACAGGAAGTTCCGTCAAGGCCGTCGTCAGTAGCCCAGCGCTGCGCCATCGCCGCGCGGATCCGCGCCGCCTTCCATGAAGCCAGTGTCGCGATGGATGCGGATCGCCTGCGCGTGGCCCATCGTGCCGCTCCACGGGTCCACGAGCTGCACCGGCTGGCCGCGCAGCAGCAGTGCACGCGCCACCTCGCTGGGGACGCGCGACTCGAGCGACAGATTCGAGGAGGCCGTTCCCCAGGTGCGACCCATCAGCCAGCGCGGCGCCTCGATGGCCTGCTGCACGTCATATCCGAAGTCGATCAGCCGCGTGAGCATCGCGGCCTGGGTCTGTGGCTGGCCCTCGCCCCCCATCGTGCCATAGGCGAGTACCGGCTCACCGTTGCGCGTGAGCATCGCTGGAATGATGGTGTGGAAGGTGCGCTTGCCCGGTTCCAGCCGGTTGACGTCGCGTTCGTCCAGCGAGAAGAACGAACCGCGGTTCTGCAGGATGATCCCCGTATCTCCGCCGACGACTGCCGCGCCGAAGTCGTGGTAGATCGACTGGATGATGGACACCACCAGGCCGCTGGAATCGGCAGTGCAGAAATAGACCGTATCGCCGCCGGGCGTGCGGCGGGAAGCCTGCGGGCCAAAGCGGATGCCGGGCGGCACCTCGCCAGACACCAGCGCACGCGCCGGGTCGATCAGTGCGCGGCGACGGGCAGCGTAATCCTTGGAAAGCAGCTCATCGAGCGGGATGTCGACGAAGGCCGGATCGGTCAGCCATTCATCCCGATCGGCAAAAGCGACTTTCACCGCCTCGACCAGGTGGTGGTAATAAGCCACCGTGTCATCGCCCCAGGCGGCCACGTCAAAGCCCTCGATGAGATTCAGGATCTGCAGCGCTGCGAAACCCTGCGTGCTCGGCGGCAGCTGCGAGACCTGGAAGCCGCGATAGGTGGTGGAAATCGGCTGTGTCCAGCGCGCGTTGTATTGCGCGAAGTCAGCCGGGGTCAGCGGGGAGCCTGCCGGACCCAGCGCGGCGCAGATGCGCGCGGGAATGCTGCCCTCATAGAACGCCCGGGCGCCGCCGGAGGCAATCTCGGCGAAGGTGCGGGCGAGGTCTGCCTGCACCAGACGGGTACCCTCGCGTTGTGCCTCGCCGGTGGGCAGGTAAATGCGCGAGGCGTCCGCATCGTTGCGCAGGATCGGCAGGTCCTGCGCCAGCCAGTCGGCCAGAGAGCGGCTCACCGGCATGCCAGCGCCCGCATACTCGATCGCGGCATCGAACAGCGTCGGCCAGGGCAGGCGGCCGTACCGTTCATGCGCCAGGCGCCAGCCATCCACGGCGCCGGGGATGGTCAGAGCGGCCAGTGCGCCGCGCGCGGGGATACCATCACGGCAGCCGCGGTCCTTGTAGAACGCACGGGTTGCCGCCTGGGCGGACGGGCCGCTCGCGTCCAGCGCCTGCACACCTTCGGCGCCGGCGCCGGCAATCAGCCAGAAACCATCACCCCCCAGGCCGGCCATATGCGGATACACCACGCACAGCACGGCATTCGCCGCGATGGCCGCATCGACGGCGCTGCCGCCACGTTGCAGGGCGTGGAGTCCAGCCGAACTGGCCAGCGTGTGGGGCGTGGCAACCATGCCGCGCGCGGCATAGGTGGGCGGGCGGCCGGTGCGCGGCCCGTCGGGATGGCTCATGACTTTCTCCTCTGGGTTTTCAGGAAACCCGTTCGTCCTCCATCAGGCCGGCGCGCGTTGCGGCCTGTGCCTGCTGGCGTTTTGTCCACAGGCGTCGCGCCGGTGGAATGATTCCGCCGATGCCCAGTGCGATGAGCCCGGACCACCAGAGGACCGGCGACTGCTGCATCGTGCCGATGCTGACCAGCGGATAGGTCAGCAGCAGCAACAGCATCGATACCGCCAGTGCGGCGACGCGACTCATGGGGTGTCACCGCCCGTCAGCATGACCAACATCACTGTGGCAATGCCAGTGATGACTACGGCCATCAATGTCCACGGCAGTGTCTTGCGCAGGATCGCGCCTTCCTGGCCGGCGATGCCCGCGGTGCTGGCGCCGAGCACGACATTGGCAGGCGCGATGCCATTGCCGATCGAACCGCCGGTACTCTGTGCGGCGATGATCGCCGCCTCCGGCAGATCCTTCAGTTGCCCCACCGTGTGCTGCAGGTCCGAGAACAGCACGTTCGACGAAGTGCTGCTCGAAGTGATGAACGCCCCGAGCGCACCGATGCCATTGGACAGGAACGCAAAGGCATAGGCGGGCGCGACGGCGGCAATGCCAAGCGCCAGCACTTCGTTCTGGCCCGAGTGCGCCATCAGCTGCGCCATGGCCAGGAACGCGATCACCGGCACCGACGCCGGCACCGCGCTCTCGACCAGACCGGGCAGGATGGACTTCGCATCGCCCTCCGGGGCGGCCCGGTAATAGCCGCGGCGCTGATACACCACCCAGGTCACCATTGCGGTGATCAGCAGGAAAGTGCCCGGATGCGTCAGTGGGGAGAACGGCGAATAGGGCTCGCTGGCTTCGGTGGAGAATTCGAAGCCGGTGGTCACTGCCGGGAAGGGCAGGCCGATGCTGAATGCGCCCAGTGCGCTATTGATCGGCGGGATCGTCAGGATGGACAGCGCGGCGATGCTCAGCACCACATAGGGCAGGAACGACATCGCGAACCCCATCGGCGCGGGCTGCTCTTTTGCATCGTCGCTGCGCGTCTCGCGCATCGCGGGGCGATCATCGATGCCCTTTGCAGGCTCCGCATAGCGTCTCCACCGCGACAGCGGATAAAGCGCGATCAGTGCCGCTCCTGCACCAGCGAAGGTGCACAGCACCGGAGAAACCAGCGTGAAGGCAGCCTGACCGCCGCCCTGCAACGCGGCGATGATCAGCACCAGCGGCCACGCGTGGCGTATCGCCGGCCATCTGCCATACATCCATACCACCGTGAAGCCACCAAGCAGGCAGGGGATGATCAGCAGCAGTCCCGCCTGGAACGCGGCGCGCGTCGGGTCGGCAAGATCGACCACCTGCAGCGTCGCAAACCAGCTCACGCCCAGCGTGCCGAAGAACTTTGCCCACAGATGCGCGATCAGCGGAATGACCACCGCATACACGGGCCGCACGCCGAATGCGACCAGCAGTGGCGCGACGATCGCAATGGGCGTGCCGAAGCCGGCGATCGCCTGCAGGAACGAGGAGAACACCCATCCGAGCGCGATGACCACGAACAGCTCGTTGCGGCTGAAGCGCGCGATGCCCTGGCGCAGCGCGTCGTAGCCGCCGGCCTGGTCGGTCACGTGATAGAGCAGCAGCGCGGGCCACACCACGTAGAGGATGAAGACCGCGTCCCAGATGCCCTTCGCGCTGGCCACCGCGATGGTTTCCCATGGCGTGGCGAAGGCGAAGTAGGCGATGGCGGCCGCAGTGAACATGCCGATCGGGCCGGCCTGGGGCGCAGTCCAGCGAAGCAGTACCAGCAGCACCAGCAGCACGATGATGGGCATCAGCGACAATGCCCAGGACAGCAGGTCGACGGGCAGCTGGGTTGTTTCCAATGTTGCCTCGCGGTTTGCCAAGCACGTTGCCCGATCGAGTCTCATGGTGCCCCGAAAGCGAAAGCAGGGGCAAGGCGTCGGCGCCGTGGCAACACGGGGCGTGGCCCGATGCCATTCAGCAAGCGCTTGTGCTAGTCGCCGGGCTTCTGGCAGGCCCTGCATTGCACCGAGACGGGCCGCGAGTGCGGATCGTCCAGGTTCACCGCGGTCAGCGCCCCGCCCCAGACACACCCGGTATCCAGTGCGAGCAGGTCCGCACGCTGCAGCAATCCCAAGGTCGACCAGTGACCGAACACCAGCCGCCGGTCGACCAGTCGCCGGTGCGCATGTTCGAACCAGGGCAGCCACGGCGCATGCGCGCTGTCTGGCGGGCCTTTCAGCTTCAGGTCGATGCGCCCGTCCGCATGGCAGTAGCGCATGCGCGTGAGCACGTTGATGGTGAAGCGGTGCCGTTCCATCGGTGTCGTGGCATCCGCCCAGCGCTCGGGCTGGTTGCCATACATGCGCGCCAGGAAGCCCGGCGGGTCAGCGCGCAGCGCCTGTTCGGCAGCTGCGGCATTGCGCAGCAGGTCTTGCCGTGTCCATTCCGGCACGACGCCGGCGTGCAGGAACAGGTCGCCACGACTGGCATCGTCGATCACCAGCGGCTGCAGGATCAGCCAGTCGAGCAGCGCGTCGCGGTCGGGGGCGGCGAGCAGCGCGTCGAGTGTGTCGCCCGGGCGCTGCCGGCGCGCCGGATCATGGTGAAGCGCCAGCAGATGCAGGTCGTGGTTGCCGAGCACGGTGCGCGCGGCGGCGCCCAGCTGCCGCACGAAGCGCAGCACCTCCAGCGACTGCGGGCCCCGGTTGACCAGGTCGCCGACCAGCACCAGCTCATCGCGCTGGTCGGAAAAATGCAGCGCGTCGAGCAGTGCCAGCAGGCTCTCGTGGCAGCCCTGGATGTCGCCGATCGCGTAGCGGGCCAACGCAGCGGCCGCTAGTGCAGCAGGCCCGGCACCGCCAGGCGGAACGGCGCGATCGGCGCGTCGAAGCGCGCGCCGTCATCACGGACCATCTGGTAGCTGCCTTCCATCGTGCCCACCGGGGTTTCGAGGATGGCGCCGCTGGAATAACGGAAGCCCTGGCCGGGCGCCAGGTGCGGCTGCTCGCCGACCACGCCGTCACCCTTCACCTCCTGCACCTTGCCGTTGGCGTCGGTGATGATCCAGTGGCGACGCAGCAGCCTGGCGGGCTCATCGCCCTCGTTGAGGATGGTGATCGTGTACGAGAACACGTAGCGCTGGCCCGCGGGATCGGACTGGTCGGCAATATAGCTGGTCTCGACACTGACCCGGATGTTCCCGGTCATGCATTGCGGTCCGCGGGGGTGAGGCGCACGGCCAGCACATCGCAGGGCGCGGCATGCAGCACGGCGTCTTCGATCAGGTTCACCAGGATCGACAGGCCATGGCGCT
>CAZWDR010000048.1:0-20410 GCA_964632365.1 uncultured Steroidobacteraceae bacterium | reverse complement strand
CTATTCGGTGGCGGTGACCAACAACCGCCAGCAGGCCGACACCGGCACGAAGATGATCCACATCGGCGCGAACACGCGCAGCACCATCATCGCGAAGGGCATCTCCGCCGGGCATTCGCAGAGTACCTACCGCGGCCTGGTGTCAGTGATGCCCGGCGCCACCGGCGCGCGCAATTTCACGCAGTGCGACTCGCTGCTGATCGGCAGCAAGTGCGGCGCACACACCGTGCCCTACATCGAAGTGAAGAATCCGCAGGCCGTGGTCGAACACGAAGCCAGCACCTCGAAGATCAGCGAGGAGCAGCTTTTCTATTGCCTGCAACGCGGCCTCTCGGAGGAGGACGCGGTCAACATGATCGTCAGCGGCTTCTGCCGGACCGTGCTGCGCGAACTGCCAATGGAGTTCGCCGTCGAGGCCCAGAACCTGCTTGCCGTAAGTCTTGAAGGAGCTGTCGGATGACCACTGCCCCCCTGCTTTCGATCCGTGACCTGCACGTGCGCGCCGGCGAGCGCGAGGTGCTGCGCGGCATCAACCTCGATCTGCCCGCCGGCCAGGTGCACGCCATCATGGGTCCCAACGGTTCGGGCAAGAGTTCGCTGTCGCATGTGCTGGCCGGCAAGCCCGGCTACACGGTGCAGTCCGGCACCGTGCTGTACCAGGGCCAGGACCTGCTGGCGATGGCGCCGGAGCAGCGCGCGCGCGCGGGCGTGTTCCTGGGCTTCCAGTACCCGGTGGAGATTCCCGGCGTGAACAACGCCTACCTGCTGCGTGCGGCGATGAACGCGGCCCGCCGCGAGCGTGGCGAGCCGGAGATCGATGCCTTCGACTTCCTGTCGCTGGTCAAGGACCGCATGACGCTGATGAAGATGGACGAGTCCTTCCTGTCACGCGGCGTCAACGAGGGTTTCTCCGGCGGCGAGAAGAAACGCAACGAGATCCTGCAGATGCTGGTGCTGCAGCCCACCCTGGCCGTGCTCGACGAGACCGACTCCGGCCTCGACATCGATGCCATGAAGGTGGTGGCCGAGGGCATCAATTCGCTGCGCGCCGCCGACCGGGCGATCCTGATGGTCACGCATTACCAGCGCCTGCTCGACCACGTGACGCCCGATGTGGTGCACGTGCTGGCTGGCGGCCGCTTCGTGAAGAGCGGCGGACCGGACCTCGCGCGCGAGCTGGAACAGCGCGGCTACGACTGGCTGCTCGACGAGGCCGCATGAGCGCCATGCCCCGCCCCGCTGCCCCGCCCGGCAGCATGAGCAATGCCGCCTACGAGCAGCGCCTGCGCGATGCCGTGATGGATTCGGCCACGCTGCTGAACGCGAAGCTGCTGCCGGTCAGCGTGCGCAGCGCGGCGCTGAACCATGCGCTGGCCGCGGGCCTGCCGCAGATCCGCGATGACCTGTGGCGTTATGCCGACCTGCGCTACCTCGGGTCCGCGGCGCTGGCGCCGGTGGGCCCCGGCGATGCCGCTGCGCTGGAGGCCACGATCGCGCCGCTGCTGCCGCCGCGCATGGACGGCTACACCCGGCTGGTGTTCGCCAACGGGCGCCTGCAGCCGGCACTGTCCGATCCCTGCGCGGCGCTCGATGCCGCGCTGCCGCCGCTGGTGCCGCAGCGCACCCGCCATGAGCGCTTCGGCTGGCTCAACGATGCCTTCGCCACCGACATCGCGCGGCTCGCCGTGCGCGAGTCGATGCAGCTGGAGGTGCTGTTCATCGCAGTTCCCGGCGAGACCCGCCAGGCGGTGTATCCGCGCCTGGAAGTGCAGCTCGCCAGTGGTGTGCGGCTGGTGCTGGTCGAGCGTCACCTGGGCACCACCGGCGCCGACGGCACCATCAATGCGGCCGTGCAGGTGTTCGCCGCGGCCGGCAGCCATGTGCAGCACCTGCGCTGGCAGCGGCTCGACGAGGACGCGCAGTTCCTTGACACGGTGCAGGTGGCCGTGGACCGTGATGCCCGCTATGAACTCACGCTGCTGCAGCTGGGCGCCCGCACCGTGCGCACGTCGCTGCGCGCGGCGCTGTTCGGCCCTGGCGCGGACCTGTGCCTGCGCGGCGTGGCGGTGGCCTCCGGCCGCCGCACGCTCGATCACTCGCTGCTGGTCGATCACCTCGTGCCGCATACCACCAGCGCGCAGGTGTTCCGGGCGATCGCGCGCGAGAATGCGCACATCGCGTGCCGCAGCCGCGTCGAGATCGGCGCGAAGGCCGCAGGGTCCCGTTCGGAGCAGTCGCTGAAGGGATTGCTGGGCACCGCCGGCGCCGAGATCGACCTGCGGCCGCAGCTCGAGATCCACACGGACGACGTACGCGCCAGCCACGGCGCGACCACCGGCGCGCTCGATCCGGCGATGCAGTTCTACCTGCTGTCGCGGGGCCTCGAGCCGGCGGTGGCGCGCGGACTGCTGGAATGGGCGTTTCTCGAGGACTCGCTGTCCGGCATCGATCCGCCGGTGCTGCGCAGTGCCGCCGAACGCGCCACCGCCGATGTGCTGCGCAGTTCGATCGCGCAGCAGCTGCTGGAGACGCCGCGATGAGCGTCGTGCGGCTGCACGGCTCGCATGGCTTCGACGTCGCGGCGCTGCGCGAGCAGTTCCCGATCCTCGCGCAGCAGGTCAATGGCCGGCCGCTGGCCTATCTGGACAACGGCGCCTCGATGCAGATGCCGCGCGCGGTGATCGACGCCATCGTGCATTACCAGGGCCAGCTGCACGCCAATGTGCACCGCGGCGTGCACACGCTGAGCCAGCTGGCCACCGACGCGTTCGAGGGCGCGCGCGAACGCGTGCGGCGTTTCCTCAATGCCGCCTCGACGCGCGAGATCATCTTCACGCGTGGCACCACCGAATCGATCAACCTCGTGGCACAGACCTGGGGACGCGCGAACCTCGGACCCGGGGACGAGATCCTCGTCACCGCACTGGAGCACCACGCGAACCTGGTGCCGTGGCAGATGGCCGCGCAGCTGGCCGGTGCGCGCCTGCGTGTCGCGCCGATCGACGGCGACGGGCAGCTGCGCTTCGAGGCCTTCCAGGCGCTGCTGAGCGAGCGCACCCGGCTCGTGGCCGTGGCGCATGTGTCGAACGCGCTGGGCACGGTGCTGCCAGTGAAGCGCATCATCGACGCCGCGCATGCCGCCGGCGCGCTGGTGCTGGTCGATGGCGCGCAGGCCGTGGCGCACATGCCGGTCGATGTGCAGGCGCTGGATGCGGACTTCTATGCCTTCTCCGGCCACAAGCTCTACGGCCCCACCGGCATCGGCGTGCTCTATGGCCGCGAGCGGCTGCTCGAGGCGATGCCACCGTGGATGGGTGGCGGCGACATGATCCGTACGGTGTCGTTCGAGACCAGCACCTGGAACGAACTGCCGTACAAGTTCGAGGCCGGCACGCCGAACATGAGCGGCGCGGTGGGACTGGCGGCGGCGATGGATTTCATCGAGCAGCTGGGCATCGGCGCCGCCGCGGCGCACGAACACCAGCTGCTCACCGCCGCCACGGCGGCGCTGATGCGCATTCCGGGCGTGCACATCCATGGCACGGCGGAGGAAAAGGGACCGGTGCTGTCGTTCACGTTGCACGGCGTGCACCCGCATGACCTCGGTACCATCCTCGACCACGAGGGCGTCGCGATCCGCGCCGGCCACCACTGCGCGATGCCGCTGATGGAACTGCTCGGCCTGCCGGCCACGGCACGCGCCTCGTTCGCCTGTTACAACACCCTGGCCGAAGTGCAGCAGCTCGAGCATGCCGTGCGCCGCGCCGTGGAGGTCTTCCACTGATGCAGCTCACCGACCTGTACCGCGAGGTCATCCTCGACCACAACAAGCACCCGCGCAATTTCGGGCGCCTGGATCCGCACGACGCCGAGGCGAAGGGCCACAACCCGCTGTGCGGCGACCGGCTCACGCTGACACTGCGCGGGGATGGCGAGCGGGTGGAGGACCTGCGCTTCGAGGGCAATGGCTGCGCCATCTCGGTGGCCTCGGCCTCGATGATGACCGAGGCGGTGAAGGGCAGGAGCCGCGCCGAGATCGACGCGCTGTTCCAGCGTGTGCATGCGCTGCTCACCGAGCAGTCGGCCAGCAGCGCGGACCTGGGCAAGCTGGCGGCGCTGTCCGGCGTGCGCGAGTTCCCGGCGCGGGTGAAATGCGCCAGCCTGTGCTGGCACACGCTGAACGCGGCGCTCGAGCGCCGCGACGTGGCGTCCACCGAGTAAAGGCCATGTCGCACAGCCATGAATCATTCGTGATCCAGCGGGAGGTCGATGCGGTGATGGTGCCCTCGGGCCTGCCGATCCGCCTGCAGCCTGGCCTTGCCGGCTTCATCAGCCAGGCGCTGGGAGGCAGCTTCACGCTGTACATCGAAGGCAACCTGTATCGCCTTGCGGGCAGCGAGGCCGATGCCATCGGCAAGGAGCCGGTCAAACGACCGGAGCTGCCGCCCAATGCCACCGAGGACGATGTGCGTGAACTCGCGTGGCAGCAGATGAAGACCTGCTATGACCCGGAGATCCCCGTGAACATCGTGGACCTCGGGCTGATCTATGAATGCGAGGTCGCCGTGAAGGACGACGGCACGCGCCGCATCGATGTGCAGATGACGCTCACCGCGCCGGGCTGCGGCATGGGCGATGTGCTGGTGGAGGATGTGCGCGACAAGCTCGAGCAGATCCCCACCGTCAGCGAGGCGCGCGTGGAAATGGTGTTTGACCCGCCGTGGCGGCGCGACATGATGTCGCCGGCGGCCCAACTGCAGACGGGGATGATGTGAACCAGGATGAACCGAAGTTCGCCGACCATGTGATCCTGATGCGCCACGCGCATGTGCAGGATGATTTCACCGGCAATGAATTCGACCGTCCGCTCAGTGCGCGGGGTCGCGAGGCCGCCCGCGCTGCCGCGCGCGCGATGCATGGCGGCGGCCACCATCCCGGCCCGCTGCTGGTCAGCGCCACGCGGCACGCGCGCGAGACGGCCGAGATCATGATGAGCGAGCTGGTGGTGCCGCGCGACGAGGTGCACATCATCGACGGACTGCACGAGGCGCCGCCCGAGGTGCTCGAGGCCCGCATCCGCGTGCTGGCCAAGCCCTACACGCTGGTCACGCTGGTGGGGCACAACCCGGGGCTCACCGACCTTGCGCGCTTCCTGGCGCAGGAACCCGGCGCGGCCCCGCTGCAGCCGGCGGAGTGGCGTTACCTGCCCTGGCCGCCGCCGTGACCGGCGCGCCTGCCGCAGCGCTGCTGATGCGCCATGCCCACGCCGACTGGCCATCATTCCAGGGCAACGACTTCGACCGGCCGCTGACGCCGGAGGGTGAACGCGAGGCGCAGCGGGCGGCTGCCGCCATCCGTGCCGCCGGCCATGCACCGACGCTGCTGCTGGCCAGCGCCGCGCGCCGCACGCGCCAGACGGCCGAGATCCTCGCGGGCGAGCTGGGTCTGCCGGCAACCGCATTGCAGTTCGACGCGACGCTGTACAACGCCACGGCCACGGTGCTCGCCGCACAGCTGCAGGCCGCGGCGCGGCAATCGGCGGGTCTGGTGCTGCTGGTCGCCCACAATCCGGGCATCTCGCAGCTGGCACGACAGTGGACGGGGGCGATGGCGGCCGCGTTCGCGCCGGCGCACTGGCAGCTGGTCAGGCTTCCCTGACTGGTTCAGCGGCGGTTGCGCCCATGCCCTCGGAAATCGCCCGCAGCACCTCGGCGAGGTTGCGGCAGTCCAGTTTTTCCATCATGCGGGCCTTGTAGACCTCGACCGTGCGCGGGCTGATGCCCAGCTGCGCGGCAATGTGCCGGTTCTGCAGCCCCTGCGAGAACAGCCGCGCCACGTCCCGCTCGCGTGGCGTCAGCCGCTCGAAGCGGTCGCGATAGACCTGGCGCGCGGTCTCGACCCGATGGCTCTGCGCGTCGTGCGCGATCGCGCTGCGCAGCACGTCGACCAGCACGGCGTCATCCACCGGCTTCTCGATGAAGTCGTACGCCCCGCCCTTCATGGCCTCGCGCGTGGTGTTGACGTCCCCGTGCGCGGTCAGCAGCACCACCGGCAGCAGGATGCCGCGCGCGGTGAGCTCGCGCTGCAGCTCAAGGCCACTGAGCCCCGGCATGCGCAGGTCGGTCAGCAGCACGCCGCGCCACTCCGGGCGATAGGTCTCGAGGAAGGTCTCGGCATTGGCGAAGACCTGCGAGAGGAATCCCTTCAGCGACAGCAGCAGCGAGATCGCGTCGCGCACCGAGGCATCATCGTCGACGAAATAGACCGTGGGTTGCATGGGGGTGAGTCTACCGGAATGAAGGACAACGCAATTCGAGGCAGGCGCCGCCGAGCAGCGCACTGCGCCGGTAGGCAAGGTCGCCGCCCTGCGCGCGCAGCAGGTTGCGGCTGATGGCGAGGCCCAGGCCCATGCCGTCGGGCTTGGTGGTGTTGAATGGCTCGAACAGCTGCGCCAGCGCATCTTCCGCCACGCCGGGACCCGAGTCGTGCACCGCGATCGTCACCTGCCCGCCGGCATCCACCCGCAGGTCGATCACCAGCTCACGCGGACCGGCGGCCGTGCGCAATGCATCGATGGCATTGGTCACCAGGTTGTGCAGCACCATCTCGATCTGCGTGCGCCCGGCCGCCAGTGGCGGCAGCGGCGCGACGTGCACGGTGCGCACGGTCACGCCCTGCCGGCGCAGGCGCGGCTCCAGCAGCTCGAGCACCGACTCGCAGCAGGCGACCGCATCGGCGGGCCCGGGCAGCGCGGGCCCCGTACCCTGGTAGAAGTCACGCAGCCGGCGCATCACCTCCGCGGCACGGATGGCCTCGCGCGTCGCCTTGCCCAGCGTCTGTGCCAGGCGTGCATCTGTGCCGGGAGTCGCCGGATCGGACATGATCTGCGAAGCCTGCAGATAGGAGACCAGCGCCGTGATCGGCTGGTTGAGCTCGTGCGTCAGCGCCGAGGCCATCTCGCCGGCCACCGCGAAGCGCATCGCGCGCGCCAGCTGGCGGTCGCGCTCCTGCGCCTCGGACCGCGCCCTGGCCCGCTCGGTGACCGCGACGCCGAGCAGCACGCCGGTCACCGCCAGGGTCAGGTTGAGCACCTGCAGGTCGAGCAGGGGCGTGCCGATCGGCGTGTCGCGCATCGCCACCACGATGGCGATCTGGATCACCAGCGCCGCCAGCAGCGCGCCAACCGCGCCCCACCGCATGGCGATCCAGATCATCGGCAGGAACAGCGGATAGAAGATGCGCTGCTCGTCGGAGACGTCCAGGCCGAACAGCAGCCACACCAGCACCACGGCGACAAGCATCTGCGCCACGGCCACGGTCCAGCCCTCGCGCAGCGCGCGCACGGCCTGGCGCGCGCGCGGCATCGCCAGCAGCAGTGGCGTCAGCATCAGGATGCCATTCACATCGCCGATCCAGTAGCGCACCAGGCTGCTCAACGCCGCGTCCAGCGGCAGCGAGCCGCTCAGCAGGAAGCTGCCCACATAGCCGACGGCGGCCACCAGCGCCGCCGCGACGACGGCAGTCAGGAAGCGCAATGCCGGCGCCAGCGCCTCCAGCGCCTCGGCCGCCAGCGCCCGTCCACGCAGCATCGCAAAGCCCGCATAGGTCGCCGCGATCCACACCGAGGCCAGCGCATGCGCGCCAACGCCGGCCGCGGCGTCACGCACCAGCACCTCGGCCAGCAACGCGGCGATCGCGGTGAACGGAGCCCAGCGCGGGCCGAGCCACATCAGGTAGGCGACGGTGAGTCCGGCCTGCGGACTCCACGGCGTGATGCCCAGTTTCAGCACCGGCTGCACATAGCTGATGCCGTCGAACGCCACATAGGCGAGCACGTACAGCAGCGAGATGATCCAGCGGAGCATGGCGGCCGACACTAGCGCCCGGCGGCAGATCTGCCAAACGGCGGCACCCGTAGGGGAACTCCCGATGCCCTGCCGGCGGCAGGCGCCCTAGAGTCGGACCGCGCGCCCGCCGCGCCGGCTCGTTACCAGACGCGAGCCGTGCCGGAGAGAACCTCCGCCGGGATCGAGTGGACCCGGCGGAGGTTCGATCCCTGGCGCCTTCAGTCCTGCGGCGCGACGTTGCGTGTCTTGATCAGCCAGCGGCCATCGACACGCACCAGCTCATCCTCCGCACGGCCCACCGCCCCGACACGCGCTGGCGCGTCCGCGCCGGCGGGGGGGAACATCGTCACCCAGTACGAGTGCACGGTCGCGCTGTCCGGTCCGGTGAATTCGATGTGGTGGTTGGCGGTCATGTGCAGCGTGCCGCCCGGCGGCTCCCCGTTCGCGGCGCGCTGCGCGCGCGAGGCACCCAGGTCCGCGACGAACTTGTGCAGGGCCTCGCGTCCTTCCATGCGCATCACGCCGGCGTCGAAGGTGCCGTCTTCGGTGAACACCGCCGCGTAGCCATCGGCATCGGCCGAATCGAGCGTGCGCGCATAGCGCCACAGCAGCTCCTCGATCTGCCAGCGGTCCATGGCCTGGCTGACCACTGCGGGATCCAGCTGCGCGGCCGGATCCTGGACGGCCGGGCTGCAGCCCGTCCCCGCGACGCACAATCCGGCGAGCACGCCACCTGCAATCCATGTCTTCATCCGCCATCCCCCTCGTTGTTGATCGACTGACCGCGCCGGATCCGCAGCATCCACCTACTGCGGATGCGACGACGCCGCGGCGATGTGGTCCTGGTAATCCTCGTTCGCGCGCGCGACCAGATACGCGGCGAGTGCTTCGACGTCGTCCTGTCCGAGCAGGTCGCGGAAGGGCTGCATGCCCTTCTCGCGCAGTTCCGGCGTGCTGTCGAGCACGATGGTGGCGAACGCACGGCGGGTCTCCGGCGTCATCCAGCGCAGGTCCTTCAGTCCGCCCACGGCGTTCTCGCCGTGGCAGCGCGAGCAGGTTTCGCCGAAGATGCGGCGGCCCTCGCGCACCTGCGCCTCCGAGGCGCGCAGCGGCGGTGGCGCGGGGATCTGCGACGGCGGCGGCATCGGCGGCAACGCCACGCCCTTTGCGTCCAGCTTCAGCACCAGCAGCCTCGCCGGGCCGAACCGCACCGGCGGGTTCTCCGCGGCAAGGCCAGCGACCGGCGAGCCACCCCAGCCCACGTTGACGGCGATGTACTGCTCCCCATCGACCATGTATGTCATGGGACCTGCGATCGCCACGGTCTGCGTGTCCATCTCCCACAGCTTGTGGCCGTCAGTGGCCCGGTAGATGGCCAGCGTGCGGTCGATCGTGCCCTGCACCAGCAGGTTGCCGGCCGTGCTCAGCACGCCGCCCGAGCCCGGATACCTGTACGGCACGCGGAAGGCCTCTGTCTGCGTGGCCGGGTTCCACGCCAGCAGATAACCCTTCTCGCGGCTGTCGGCGATCTGCTGCAGCTCGCGACGCCGCTGCGGATCGGCCGTGAACGAGTTGCCGGTGTTGGAGCGGAACGGCACGAAGCGGAACTGGCCATCCGGCACGCGCGCCTGCACGTTCCACTGCTCCTGCGCGGCGAAATAGACCAGCCCGGTAAGCGGCGAATAGGACATGGGATGCCAGCTGTGCGCGGCCATCCATGTCGGGGTCATCAGCTGCGGCGTCTCGGTGACATAGGCGCCGGGCAGCACCTTCGGCCGGCCGGTCTGCATGTCGATCTCGGTGGCCCACAGGTTCGGCACATAGGTCTTCGCGGAGATCAGCTCGCCAGTGCCGCGGTCGAGCACATAGAAGAATCCGTTCTTCGGCGCCTGCATGATCACCTGGCGCTCGCGCCCCTCGATGGGGAGATCCGCCAGCACCATCGGCTGCGTGCAGGTGAAGTCCCACTGCTCCTCCGGCACCATCTGGTAGTGCCAGGCGTATTCGCCGGTGTCGGCGTGCACCGCGATGATGGAGCACAGGAACAGGTTGTCGCCGCCGCCGGGGGAGCGGAATTCCTGGATGTGCGGCGAGCCGTTGCCGGTGCCGATGTAGACCAGGTTCAGCTTCGGGTCATAGGCGAAGGAATCCCACGCGGTGCCGCCACCACCGTACTTCCACCACTCGCCGTTCCAGGTCTTCGTGATCATCTCCATCACGCTGTCGGAGGCCTCGCCATCGGGACCATCGGCCGGATTGCCCGGCACCGTGTAGAAGCGCCACAGCCGCTTGCCGTCGCGCGCGTCATAGGCGCTGACGAAACCGCGCACGCCGTAGTCCGCGCCGCCATTGCCGATCACCACGCGGCCGTCATAGACGCGCGGCGCGCCGGTGATGGAATAAGGCTGCGACGGATCGATGGTCTGCACCGACCACACTTCGTTGCCGTTGCGCGCATCCACCGCGATCAGCCGCCCGTCGAGCGCGCCGATGTAGACGCGGCCCTCCCACAAGGCTATGCCACGCGAGGTCGGGCCACAGCAGGCCAGGCGCGCCCACTGGCGATCGACTTCCGGATCGTAGGTCCACAGCACCTTGCCGGTGGTGGCCTCATAGGCGGTGACCACGTTCCACACCGAGGCGTTGTACAGCACGCCATCCACGTACAGCGGCGTGGACTGCACGCCGCGATAGGTCTCCAGGTCGTCATACCAGGCAAGGCCGAGGCGTGCGACGTTGCCCTCGTTGATGGCATCCAGCGGCGAGAAGCGCTGCTCGTCCCAGGTGCGGCTATAGGACATCCACTGCCCTTCGGTGCCACTGTCTGCCGCCTGCAGCATGCGTTCGGTGGTCACGTCGGCCACGGGGGCGCCGCGTCCGGCGCAGGACCCCAGCGCCACGGCCGCGGCCACCACGCCCAGCACGGCCATTCCTGCAAGCTTCGTCATGCGTCTCCCCGTCCCACCCGTCGCGAGGTCCGGATGTTACTGGCGTGGCCGGCGCCGGGCCACCGGCGTGGCGGGGCCTGCCTCCGGACCGTCACGGAACAACTCCAGCGCGACGCGTGCCGCAGGCCCTGCCGCCTCGCCCTTCGGCACCACCACATGCAGCGCCATGCGCCGCTCGCCGCCCACCGCCAGCGGCAGGCGGCGCAGCGTGCCTGCGGCCAGGTCATCGGCGACCAGGTGCGCCGGCAGCCAGGCGTAGGCGAGGCCCGCCTTCACCGCCGCACGCGATGCATCGAGCCCGGCCACGGTCCAGCGGTGGCGCGCGCCGAGCCAGCCCTCATCGCGTGGCTGCTGGCCCGAATCGCGCACCACCACCTGCGTATGCACCGCGAGGTCATCCAGTGTCAGCGGGCGGTGCAGCCCGTGCAGGGGATGCAGCGGCGCGGCCACGGCCAGCATCTGGATGTCCATCACCCAGTCGCCGGCAAAGCCCTGCGGGATGCGCGTCGTCACCACCAGGTCGGCCACGCCGGCGCGGATCGCATCTTCCGCGCCGGACAGCACGGCTTCGTCGAGCCGCAGCGTGGTCTCCCCGCAGCGCGCGCGCAGCTGCGCCAGGATCTGCAGCAGACGTGGCTGCGGAAAGGCGGCATCGACCACCAGCGACAGCTCGCTCTCCCAGCCGCCTTCGACCGCTGCGGCCAGCGCCTCCAGCCGCACGAGCTGGTCGACGACGCCCCGGCTGCGTTGCAGCAGCACCCGGCCCGCGGATGTCAGCTGCGCGCGGCGGCCTTCGGATTCCATCAGGCGCACACCCAATGCCCGCTGCAGCTGCGCCACGGCATAGCTGATGGCGGACTGGCTGCGGTGCAGCCGATGCGCAGCGGCTGCGAAGCTTCCTTCGTCGACGACGGCGGCCAGCACGCGCCACTGGTCGATGGTGCTCTTCGGGGTGGGCATTCATCGAACTTTACGATCAATCTGATGCAATCTTCGCGCTTTTTTATCTCACTGCCTGATGCGATCCTTGCTTCCAGGGTTTCAACGCCGCCCACTGATCACCGGTTCAAGGAGTGCACCCATGATGGAAATCCGCAGGAGCGAAGCGCGCGGCCACGCGGACCACGGCTGGCTGAACAGCCGCCACAGTTTCTCGTTCGCAGACTATTTCGATCCGGAGCACGTGGAATTCGGCGTGCTGCGTGTCATCAACGAGGACCGTGTCGCGCCGGGCGGTGGCTTCGGCACCCATGCCCACCGCGACATGGAGATCATCAGCTATGTGCTCGACGGCCAGCTCGGACATCGCGATTCGATGGGCAATGGGTCGGTGATGGTGCCCGGCGATGTGCAGCGCATGAGCGCGGGCACCGGCGTCACGCACAGCGAAATGAATGCCTCGCGCACCGCGCCCGTGCATTTCCTGCAGATCTGGATCCGCCCTGACCGGGCCGGTGTCGCACCGGGCTACGAGCAGAAATCGTTCAGCGCCGACGAGAAGCGCGGACGGTTGCGGCTCGTGGTGTCACCGGATGGCGCGCAGGGCTCGCTGCGCATGCACCAGGACGCACGCATGCACGCGGGCCTGTTCGACGGCACGGAGTCCGCCACGCTGACGGTGGCTGCAGGCCGGCGGCTCTACGTGCATGTGGTGCGCGGCGCGCTGCGCGTCAACGACATCCCGCTGCGCGGCGGGGATGCGCTGAAGCTCACGGATGTGACGACGCTGCACATCGCGGGCGGCGAGGATGCCGAAGTGCTGGTGTTTGACCTGCCGGGTTGAGCCCGCGGCATGGCGCCGTGCTACTCCGCGGCGCAGAGACAGTGCGCGGTGGGACGACCTTCTTCGAACAGCAGCTGCAGCCGGTCGGATTGCCGCTGCAGCAGCGTCAGCGGGCCCAGCTGCGCCCGCACTTCGTGCACTGCCGGCCCCAGCACCGCGCCGGACAGGCGCGCGCCCTGGATGCGCAGCTGCATCGCGATCTGCTCGGCCCAGGAGCGCCGCGGCTCGACGCGCCGCACGCCGTACCCCTCGTCGAGGTTGGCCAGCTCCGCGGCCGCCTTCACCGCCTCTTCGTAGCCGCCGAGCGTGTCGATGAGCCCGTGCCCATGCGCCTGGCTGCCGATCCAGACGCGACCCTGCGCCACGGCGTGCACCTCGTCGCGCGACTTGCCGCGACCGTCGGACACCCGCTGCAGGAACACATCGTAGATGCGCTGCACGGACAGCTGCGCGTACGCGCGCAACTGCGGATCCATCGGGCGATCAATGCGCATGGTGCCCGACAGCGCGGTCGTGCCCACCCCGTCGACGCCGATGCCGAATTTCTCCAGCGTGCGGTCGATGGTCGGGATCGCGGCATACACCCCGATCGAGCCGGTGAGCGTATTGGGACTGGCAAAGATGCGGTTGGCCGGCGCGGCGATGTAATAGCCGCCGGACGCGGCGACATCGCCCATCGAGGCCACCACCGGCTTGCCGGCGGCGCGCAGCGCCTCGACCTCGCGATGGATCACTTCGGAAGCCAGCGCGCTGCCACCGGGACTGTCGATGCGCAGCACCACCGCGGCGATCTGGTCATCCTCGCGCGCCTCGCGCAGCAGCCTTGCGGTGCTGACGCCGCCGATGGTGCCCGGCGGCTGCTCGCCGTCGAGCACGGTGCCGCTGGCGACGATTACCCCGACGGTGCCGCTGCCGGTGCCGGCAAGGCGCTGCGCGGCATGGCGGATCGCCACATAGTCGCCGTATTCGATGCGCGCGTATTCATGGCCGTCCTTGTCCGGTCCGACCAGTTCGGCCAGGCGCTCGGCCACCTCGATGCGGCTGCGCAGGCCCGTGACCAGGCCCGCGTCCAGCGCCACCTGGGCGGCGTTGCCGCCCTGCCCGCGCAGCGCCTCGATGTAGCCGTTCGCATACTGCTCGAGCGCGTCCGGATCAAGGCCGCGGGCGCCAGCCACCTTCGCCTTGTACGCCTGCCACAGCGCGTCGAGGTATGCGAGGCTGGCTTCGCGGTCCTCGTCGGACATGTCCTCGCGGACCAGGTCCTCGGCGGCGGACTTGAACTCGCCGGCGCGGAACAGGTGCACGTCAACGGCCAGCTTGTCGAGCAGGCCTTTGAAGTACATGCGGTACTGCGCGTAGCCCTCGATCAGCACCTCGCCCATCGGGTCGAGGTAGATCTCGTCGGCATGCGCGGCGAGGTAGTACTGGGAGCGGGACAGCGAGGTGCCCCAGGCGATGATCTTCTTGCCGCTGGCGCGGTACTCGAGCATCGCCTCGGCGACTTCCTCGAGTGTCGGCATGCCGGCGCCAGACAGATAGTCGAGCTGCAGCGCCACCGCGGCGACGCGCTCGTCCTCGGCCGCGGCGCGCAGCGCGTCGGTGAGGTCCCACAGCAGCGTCTCGCCCGCCGAGGCGCCACGCGCCTCGTTGAACGCGATGGTGATGGGATCGCCCGAGCGCTGCTCGACGATCTCGCCCGCGGGCTGCAGCAGCAGCGCCCCGCGCGAGGGAATCTTCGGCACCCCGCCGCGCAGTGCGCCGATCAGGAAGCCGAAGATCAGCAGCAGCAGCAGCAGGTGCATCAGGCGGCGCAGCACATCGATGCCGCGCCACACGCCCCGGAAGAACCCGCCTGCTGAGGCCATGCGCCGTTACCTGCGGGAGAAGGTCAGACCTTCTCTTCGATGCGGGCAGCCTTGCCGGACAGGTTGCGCAGGTAGTAGAGCTTGGCGCGGCGCACGTTGCCGCGGCGCTTCACCACGATGCCCTCGATGGTCGGGCTGTGGAGCTGGAACACGCGCTCGACGCCCTCGCCGTGGCTGATCTTGCGCACGGTGACCGAGGAGTTGAAGCCGCGGTTGCTGCGCGCGATCACGACGCCCTCGTAGGCCTGCAGGCGCTCGCGGTCGCCCTCCTTGACCTTCACGCTCACCACGATGGTGTCGCCCGGCTTGAATTCCGGCACCTGGCGCGTGGCACGCTCGGCTTCGATCTGCTGGATGATGTGGTTCATTTCTCGTCCCGCCTTTCCTGCAAGTACTCGTTCAAAAGCTCGATCTCTTCGTCGCTGCCCGGGCGCCGCCCCAGCAGCAGGTCCGGGCGTCGCCGCCAGGTCCTGCCGAGGGCCTGCTTCAGCCGCCAGCGCCTGATGCGCGCGTGGTCGCCGCCGGCCAGCACCTCCGGCACCTTCAATCCTGCGAATTCCTCAGGCCGGGTGTAGTGCGGCCAGTCCAGAAGACCATCCGCGAACGACTCCTCGGCACTCGAACGCGCATCGTTCAAGGCGCCATCCATCAGCCTTGCCAGCGCGTCGATCACGACCAGCGCCGGCAGTTCGCCGCCGGAGAGCACGTAATCGCCCACCGACAGCTCCATGTCGATCGACGTCGCGATCACGCGCTCGTCGATCCCCTCGTATCGTCCGGCCACCAGCACCAGTCCCGGCGCCTGCTTCAGCTGCAGCGCGCGGGCCTGGTCGAAGCGTTCGCCCTGTGCGGACAGGTAGATCCGCAGCGCGCCCGCCGGCAACCGTGCCGTCGCCGCGGCAATCGCCGCGGTCAGCGGTTCGGGCTTCATCACCATGCCCGGTCCGCCCCCGTAGGGCCGGTCATCCACCGTGCGGTGCACATCACTGGTGTGCGCGCGCGGGTCTTCCGTCCCCACCTCGATCAAGCCGCGGCGGATTGCCCGCCCGGTGATGCCGAACTCCAGCGCCTGGCGGATCATCGCCGGGAACAGCGTGACGACCTCGATCCTCACGTCAGTTCCGCCGGCCAGTCCACCTCGATGCGGCGCTCGCCGGCATCGATGCGCAGCACGTGCTGCTTCGTCACCGGCAGCCAGTGCTCGGCCTGCCCTTTCACCACCATCACCGCACCGGCGGGAAGGTCCGTGAAATGATCCACCTTGCCCAGTTCCACCCCGTCGGTGTTGCGGACCGTGAAGCCCACGACATCATCGCGGTAGTGCTCACCCGGGGCCAGTGGCGGCAGCCGCTCGCGCGGAATGCGGATCCACCAGCCCGTGAGCGCCTCGGCCGCCGTGCGGTCCGCGACACCCTCGAGACGCACCCGGTAGCCATTGCGGTACGGCGCGCCTTCCAGAAGCCTGACCGTTCTTTGCCGCCCGTCGGGAGCGGCAAGCTGCCACTCCCCGTGCTGCAGCAGCGTGTCGGCGGGATCGGTGAACGACCGGACCAGCACCCACCCTGCGATGCCGTGCGGGCTTCCCACCTGTCCGAGCGTCAGCGCCGGACCGGTGTTCGGACCCGGCACGCGCGTCAGGCCGCGGCGGCTTCGGGGGTCGCTTCGGCGGCGCTCGCCTGCTTGCGGTATTCACGCACCAGGTGGTCGACGCGCTCGGACTTCTGCGCACCCTGCGACACCCAGTAGTCGATGCGCGCAAGGTTCAGCTTGACCTTCGGCTCGGCCTTGCGGGCCTTGGGGTTGAAGAACCCGACCTGCTCCAGGCCCTTGCCGCCCTGGCGCTTGCGATGGTCGGTGACCACCACGTGGAAATAGGGATTGTTGCGCGAACCGCGCCGCGTGAGACGAATCGTTACCATAGCTCGGGTCCTGGCCTCGTATCTGTTAGGGCTACCGAAAAGAGCGCGGGATTCTACGCAGATCAAAGGCTTGGGGCAAATCAGCGTTGCTGCGGGGGGAAATGGTTGCGGCAGCCCCCCGGACGGCCTGCGGCGATGACCGCCGCGACCCCGGCCGCGGGCGGCGGCGGACACTCGGCCCGGGCGTGGCGCTCAGCCTGTGCGGATCGCCGTGGCGGCGGGCTCGTCCTGAGACACCCGGCGGCTCGCCTTCGCCAGCAGCACCTCCAGGTGATCCGGGTCCAGCGGCTTGGTGTAATGCTCGTCGAAGCCCGCCTCGCGCGCCATCTCGCGGTCCTTGGCCTGGCCCCAGCCGGTGACCGCGACGAGGAAGGCCTCGCGACCCCAGTCGGTGGCGCGGATGCGCCGCGCGACCTCATAGCCGTCCAGGTGCGGCATGCCGATGTCCAGCAGCAGCACCTGCGGCTGCATCAGCGTGGCCGACTGCACGGCCGACAGCCCGTCATAGGCGACCGCCACCTGATGCCCGAGCCCCTCGATCAGGATCGCCCAGCTCATCGCATTGTCGCGGTTGTCGTCGGCGACCAGCACGCGCATTGGCGTCGTGTCGCCGTCGCCGGCCGCCCCGCCCGCACGACCGGACTGCAGGGGCAGCGTCTGCGCGCGCGGCAGAGTCAGCACGAACTCGCTGCCGTGGCCCTCGCCGGCGCTGATCGCGCGGACGCGCCCGCCATGCAGTTCGACCAGGCCCTTCACCAGCGCCAGGCCAATGCCGAGGCCGCCCTGTGTCTTGCTCGCCTGATAGAACATGTCGAACACCTGCTCGAGCATTGCAGGTTCGATGCCGGCGCCGTTGTCGGTGACCGCGACGGTCACCTCGTGCTCGTCGACCGCGAGGCGCATCTGGATGTGGCCACCGTCGGGCGTGTATTTCACCGAGTTGCTCAGCAGGTTCGCCAGCACCTGGATCATGCGCACCGCATCGGCGAGCACCGGCGCGGGCTGGTCCGGCAGCAGCGTCGTGAGCGTCTGTTGCTTGGCCTCGAGCTGCGGCCGCACCATCTCCGCAGCCGAGCGCACCACATCGGCCAGCTCCACCTTGTCACGCTGCAGCTGCATCACGCCGTGCGAGATGCGCGACACATCGAGCAGGTCGTCCAGCAGGCGCGCCATGTGCGTCACCTGGCGCTGGATGGAGCTGCTGGCCATCGCCGCGAATTCCGGCTTCTGCGCCTGCATGCCCAGCAGCCGCGCGGATGCAGACAGCGCGGCCAGTGGATTGCGCAGTTCGTGCGCCAGAATGGCGAGGAACTCGTCCTTGCGGCGGTCGGCTTCCTTCAGCGCGCGCTCGGCGCGGTTGCGCTCGGCCACCTGCGCCTGCAGCGCCAGGTTCGACTGCGCCAGCTCGCGGTTGCTGTTCTGCAGGTTGGTGTTGAGCACCTTCAGCTCGCGCGCCTTCTCCAGCTCGAGGTTGGCATTGGCCTGGGCGAGTGCGCTGTTGGCATCGGCCAGCGCGCGGTTGGCCTCGGCGAGGCTGCGGTTCGCCACTTGCAGGTCGCGCCGCTTGCAGTGCAGCTCGATCAGCACCGACACCTTGCCACGCAGGATCTCCGGCACCACCGGGATCGAGACGTAGTCGACCGCGCCGAGCTTGTAGCCCTTCAGCCGGTCGAACTCGGTGTCGTGCACGCCGGTGACGAAGATGATCGGCGTGCTCTCGAAGCGCGGATGCTCGTGGATCATCGCCGCCGTCTCGAAGCCGTCCATGCCCGGCATCGACACATCGAGCAGGATCAGCGCGAACTCGGTGTTCATCAGGCATGACAGCGCCTCGGCGCCGGAATGCGCGCACACCAGGTTCTGGTCCAGCTGGTCGAGCACCGAACGGTAGGACAGCAGCCGGGCCGGCTGGTCATCCACCAGCAGGATGTTGACCTTCTGGTCCATCGGCATTGCCACGGCAGGCGCGCTCAACGGTGCAGCCACATGCGCAGCAGCGACAGCAGCTGCTCGGTGTTCACCGGCTTCGCGACATAGTCCGACGCACCCGCCTCGAGGCATTTCTCCCGGTCACCCTTCATCGCCTTCGCCGTGAGCGCGATGATGGGCAGGCGCCGGTACTGCGATTTCGAGCGGATGCGGCGCATCGTCTCGTAGCCGTCCATCTCGGGCATCATCACGTCCATCAGCACCAGCGCCAGGTCTGGCGTGGCGTCGATCAGGTCGATGGCATCCTGGCCGTTGGTGGCGGTGATCACCTGCATGTGGTGCCGCTCGAGCACGCTGCTCAGCGCGAAGATGTTGCGCACGTCGTCGTCGACCACCAGCACCTTGCGTTCGAGCAGCGGCTCGTCGCCACGATGCAGCGTCTCGATCATGCGCTGCTTCGCGGCGGGCAGGTCCGCGATCACCCGATGCAGGAACAGCGCGGTCTCGTCGAGCAGCCGCTCCGGCGACTGCACGCCCTTCAGCACGATGCTCTTGGCCTTCTGGCGCAGCTGCGCGTCCTCGTCCTCGGTGAGCTCGCGGCCGGTGAACACGACCACCGGCAGCTCGTGGGCTTCGGGCAGCTGCTGGATCTCGCCCAGCAGCGCAAAGCCGGAGGTGTCGGGCAGGTGCAGGTCGAGCACCATGCAGTCGAAGGAATGCGTGCGCAGCGCCTCCAGCGCCTCGGCGCCGCTGCCCACGGCGGTGATGTTCAGGTCCTGCGATCCCAGCAGCTCCGCGATGCTCAGCTGCTCGGCCGGGTTGTCCTCCACGACCAGCAGCTCGCGCTGGCGCGTCGAGGCGAAATCCTTGATCCGCCGCAGCGCCTCCTCGAGGCCATCGGTGGTGGCCGGCTTGTTCATGAATGAGAACGCGCCGCGCTCGAGGCCGTATTGCCGTTCCTCCTCCACGGTGAGGATCTGCACCGGAATATGCCGCGTCGCCGGGTCATGCTTCAGCTGGTTCAGCACGGTCCAGCCGAGCATGTCGGGCAGGAACACATCGAGCGTGATGGCAGTCGGCAGGTGGCGCCGCGCCAGCTGCAGTGCCTCGGCGCCGGTCTTGGCCACGACGACCTTGAAGCCGCAGTCGCGCGCGACGTTCAGCAGCACGCGCCCGTAGTGGGGGTCGTCTTCGACCACCAGCAGCACCAGATCGTCGGCACGGATGGCCGCGGCGTCGTCGAGCAGCTCCTCGGTGCGCACCGGCGGCAGCGTGATCGCGCGGAAGCGGCCGGTGTCGCCAGTGCCGTGCACGACCGCGGCCTGCGGATGCGCATAGGCCGGACCGGTGTAGGTCGCCGGCAGGTACAGCGTGAAGGTGCTGCCGACGCCCGGCGTGCTGGTCAGGCGCAGCTCGCCGCCGAGCAGGTGCGCCAGCTCGCGGCTGATCGCAAGTCCCAGGCCCGTGCCGCCGTACTTGCGCGAGGTACCCGCGTCGGCCTGCTGGAAGGCCTCGAAGATGATGCGCTGCTTCTCCGGTGCGATGCCGATGCCCGAATCGCTGACCGCGAACGCGATGACCGCCGGCGCCTGGCTGAGCACCGGGTGGTCCGGACTCCAGCCGCCGTCGGCCACGCCCACCTGCAGGCGCACGGCGCCCTGGCCGGTGAACTTGAACGCGTTGGACAGCAGGTTCTTCAGCACCTGCATCAGGCGCTTCGAATCGGTGGTGATGTGGCGGCCGAGCTGCTGGTCGAAATTGGTGGAGAACGACAGCTTGCGCGCCTCCGCCTCATGGCGGAAGTTGCGCTCCACCGTCTCGCGCAGGTGCGTGAACAGCAGGTCCTCCGATTCCACCGTCACCGTGCCCGATTCGATCTTCGACAGGTCGAGGATGTCGCTGATCAGGTTCAGCAGGTCGGTGCCGGCCGCATGGATGGTCTTCGCGAACTCCACCTGGCGCGGTGACAGGTTGCTGTCGGCATTCTCTGAAAGCTGCTGGCCCAGGATCAGGATGCTGTTGAGCGGCGTGCGCAGCTCGTGCGACATGTTCGCGAGGAACTCCGACTTGTAGCGCGAGGTCAGCGCCAGCTCGCCGGCCTTTTCCTCCAGCGCGCGCC
>CAZWDR010000047.1:0-21437 GCA_964632365.1 uncultured Steroidobacteraceae bacterium | reverse complement strand
ACTTCGCGCCCGCGATCAGCGAACCCATGTCCAGCGACAGGATCTTCTTGTTCTTCAGGCCCTCGGGCACCTCGCCATTGACGATGCGCTGCGCGAGGCCTTCGACGATCGCGGTCTTGCCGACACCGGGCTCGCCGATCAGCACCGGGTTGTTCTTCGTGCGCCGCTGCAGCACCTGCACGGTGCGGCGGATCTCGTCGTCGCGGCCGATCACCGGATCGAGCTTGCCGCTGGCGGCACGCTCGGTGAGGTCGATGGTGTATTTCGACAGCGCCTGGCGGCTGTCCTCCGCATTCGGATCATCCACGGTCTCGCCACCCCGCACGTCATTGATCGCCTGTTCCAGTTGCGCGCGCGTGACCCCGGCGCCCTTCAGCACCCGCCCCAGCTCGCCGCGGTCGTCTGCCGCCGCCAGCGCGAACAGCTCGCTGGAGATGTAGGCATCGCCGCGCTGCTGCGCCAGCTTGTCGGTGACATTCAGCAGCCGCGAGAGATCCTGCGAGACATGCAACTCGCCAGGCGTGCCTTCGACCTTCGGCAGGCGGTCGAGCAGCGCCGCAAGATCGCTGCGCAGCTTCGGCACGTTCGCGCCGGTCTTTGCCAGCAGCGGGCGCAGTGTGCCGCCCTGCTGTTCCAGCAGTGCGAACAGCAGATGGACTGGCTCGATGATCTGGTTGTCGCGGCCCACGGCCAGCGACTGGGCATCGGCCAGGGCTTCCTGGAATCGGCTGGTGAGTCGTTCGTTGCGCATAGCGGCCATTCTGGGGCCGGCGCGGCGCGATTCAATATTCCCGGAGGATTCCGCCCCACGTCCGGCGGGGGATCCACCCGCTCAGTGCGGCGCCAGATGCCCCACGAGCACGACCACCGCCACCCCCAGGCCGATCAGCACCACCTGCCACAGGCCGTCGATGCCGCCGGTGCGCCGGTGCAGCCCCGGGATCAGGTCGGCCACGGCCACATAGAGCAGGCTCGCCGCCGACACCGCCAGGGCATAGGGCAGGATGGGCGTCAGCGCGGACAGCGCGAAATAGCCCAGCACGCCGCCCACCACGGCCCCCAGCGCCGTGACGAGGTTCCACCCGAAGGCACGCCGGCGCGACATGCCGCCATTGAGCAGCACCGCGAAGTTGCCCACCTCGCTCGGGATCTCATGCGCCAGCACGGCCAGGCCGGTGACGACGCCCAGCCGCACATCGATCAGGAATGCGGCGGCGATCAGCACGCCGTCGAGCACGTTGTGCATGGTGTCCCCGATCAGGATCATCGTGCCGGAGGCTGCCCGCCCCGGGTCGTGCGCCGCGTCGTGATCGTGGTCGCGCCCATGGCCATGCAGCGGCGCCGGCGCATGCGTCTCGCAATGATCCTCGTGGCAGTGACGCCAGATCACCAGCTTCTCGAGGATGAAGAACAACGCGATGCCGCCGAGCAGCGACAGCCCGACAGCGCCATGCTGATCGGGACCGGCCATCTCGATGGCTTCGGGCAGCAGGCCCAGCAGCGCGGCGGCCAGCAACGCGCCGGTGGCGAAGGCGACCATCTGCGGCAGCGCCCGGATGCGCGCGCGTTTCGGCACCAGCAGGAACAGGCTCGCCACCAGCACGCCGATCACGCCGCCCAGCAGCGTGAAGCCCACGATCCAGCCAAGCGTGCTCAGGTTCGCCATATGAAACTCGCCATTCTACCGGTGGCGCCCAGACCCCGGTGCTGCACGTCGCGGCGGTGGGAGAAGAACGAGGTCTCGTCCGCATAGGTGCACAGGCCACCCCCGGCGATGTCGGTCACGCCTGCGGCGATCAGGCGCCGGCGGGCCAGCTGGTACAGGTCGCACAGCCAGCGGTCTGCGTGCGGCGTCGGCGCGAAGGCCCCGTCCGCGCCGGCGTCGGCATCCAGGAACGCGGCGCGCACCTCGGGTCCGACCTGGAAATTCTCCGGACCGATCGCCGGACCCAGCCAGGCCTGCAACTGGAGGCCGGCCCCGCAGCGGGCATGCAGCGCATCGATGGTGGCCTCGAGCACGCCCGCGGCGAGGCCCCGCCACCCGGCGTGGGCCGCCGCCACCGCGCTGCCATCGCGCGCCGCGAACAGCACCGGCAGGCAGTCGGCGGTGCGCACCGCGCAGACCACGCCGGCGCGCGTGGTGAACGCCGCGTCGGCGACGGGAATCGCGGCCAGGTCCGCATCGAGGTCGGCCACGACGATGCCATGGACCTGGCGCAGCCACCGCGGCGGCGCCGGCAACCCGGGCAGCGCGGTGTCCGGATCGGCCAGGTCACCGGCCGCGCGCGTCGTCGAGCACGCATGCACGCCGGCGGCCACGCGCCATTGCGGCGTGATGCAGGGGAGCGGCGGCATCGCTCAGCCGGCCCGCAGGGCGTCCAGCAGCGCGGCAAAATCCGCCGGCAGTGGCGATTCGACTTCGATGTGCTTGCCATTCACCGGATGCGTGAACGACAGCCGCTCGGCATGCAGCGCCTGGCGGCGGAAGGCGGTCAGCGCGGCGCGCTGCCCCTCGCTGGCACGCGCGGTGAGCTGGCGCCTGCCGCCATACAGCGGATCGCCCACCAGCGGATGGCCGATATGCGCCAGATGCACGCGGATCTGGTGCGTGCGCCCGGTCTCCAGGATCACGCGCAGCAGCGTGTGGTGCGCGAAGCGCTCGACCAGGCGGTAGTGCGTGATGGCCTCGCGGCCATCGGCCCGCACTGTCATGCGCAGGCGGTCGGTGCGATGGCGGTCGATGGGCTTGTCCACGGTGCCGCCGCCGGTGAGCGCGCCCACGCACAGCGCCAGATACTCCCGCTCGATGGTGTGTTCGCGCAGCATCTCGACCAGCGCGGTGTGCGCCTCGATCGTGCGCGCCACGACCAGCAGGCCGCTGGTGTCCTTGTCGATGCGATGCACGATGCCGGCGCGCGGCACCGCGGCCAGTCCCTTGTCCATGGCCAGCAACCCGTTCTGCAACGTGTGCGCGCGGTTGCCCGCCCCCGGATGCACGACGAGGCCCGCCGGCTTGTCGATGACGAACAGGTGCGCATCGCGGTGGCGCACCACGATGGGCATGCGCTCGGGCTGCACCGACTCATCGAGCACCAGCTGCGCCCGGACCACCACGGTCTCGCCGCCGAACACCGCATCGCGCGGCCGCGCCGGCCGGCCATCGAGCCTGACTGCGCCTTCCTTGATCCATCCGGCCAGCCGGGAACGGGAATATTGCGGCAGCGCGGCCGCCAGGGCCTGGTCCAGGCGCTGGCCGGCGGGGTATTCGGGAAGCTGCACCTGGTGCTCGATCGGGGCGGGGGAAGTCATTCCCGCTATACTACCTTGATGCACCGACCGACCGTTTCGCTCCGCGGCACCGTCGCCGCGATCCTCGGCACGCTGGTCCTCGCCGGCTGTGCAGGCGGACCCGATGGCACACAGCAGCGCCTGTCGCGCTTCGGCCCCGACTCGCTCTATGACCAGGGCCGGCGTGCGCTGCGCGCCAGCGACTGGTCCGAGGCGGTGGCCATCCTCGAGGCGCTCAACGCGCGCTATCCGTTCACGGTGCATTCGCGCCGTGGCCGGGTGGATGTCATCTACGCGTACTACAAGCTCGGCGAGAAGGAATCGGCGCGCGATGCGGCCGACACCTTCATCCGCGAGAACCCGGCCGACGAACGGCTCGATTATGCGTACTACCTGCGCGGCCTGGTCGATTTCGAGCGCACGCCCTGGGCGATGGAGCGCTGGCTCAACGTCGATCTGGCCGAGCGGGTGCCGCAGACCGCGCGCGACTCGTTCGAATCCTTCCGCACGGTGGTCGAGCGTTTCCCGCAGAGCCCCTACGCGCACGATGCGCAGCGCCGCATGATCTACCTGCGCAACCGGCTGGCCGACTACGAGCTGCGCGTGGCCGGCCACTACATGGACCGCGAGGCCTGGGTGGCCGCCGCCCGCCGCGCGAACCAGACCATCGAGCTCTACGATGGCGCCCCGGCGGTGAAAGACGCGCTGCGCATCATGATCCACTGCTATGGCCGGCTGGGATACACCGAGCTCGCGAGCAATGCCGAGGGCGTGTTCCGCGAGAACTTCCCGGATGAATCCCCCGCGCTCGAACAGCGCCAGAACCGCTGGTGGGAGTTCTGGCAGACCGGCTGATCCGCAGCCGCCCCGATGCGCAAAGGCCGCCCGGCATTGCCCGGCGGCCTTTTTGTTGGTCTGGATGTCCCGGTGTCCGCCGGCGGCAGCATTGCTGCCGATCACCGGGCTGAAGTCCGGGGACGAAGACTGGGCTGGCCGGGAGTGGTGGCCAGTATCCAGTCCCCGTCCCCGTTTGGGGGCCGGGGCAGCCGCGCGTCAGAAGCGCAGCTTCACGTTCATGAAGTAGCGGCGTCCGAGCACGTCGTAATAAGACGCGACCGTGCTGCCGCTGCCGTTGTAGGTGCGGGTGCCGCCACCGTTCACCGCCGCGATGTTGATCGTCTGTCCGGCGCCCACCTTCTCGGGCTGGCGGTTGAACAGGTTGTCGACACCGAGGCCGATGGACAGGTTCCGGGTGACATCGAAGTTGCCCACCAGGCCCCACATGTCATAACCGCCGGCGCCGGCGATCGGCGTGTCGGGGTCGGTGACATACACCGCGTTCTCGATGGCGGGCAGCAGCCGCACATTCAGCGCCACGTCCCAGTTCGACGTGCCGTAGCGCAGCGTGGTCACGGCGCGCCAGTCGAACTGGCCGCCGCGACCCAGCGTGCCGGCGAACTCCTGGGTCTCGCCACCCGCGAACTCCTGCGCCTTGAACTCGAACAGCTTCGTGTACGAGAAGTTCAGGCTCAGGAAGCCGGGAAGCGACGGCAGGCCCATGTCGGCCAGCGCCGCGCGCCAGCTGAGCGTCGCGTCGATGCCCGAGGTTTCCTGCGTGCCGGTGTTGGCATAGGTCGAGGTGACGCTGTTGGCTGCGCCGGTGGTCTCGTCGCGATCGATGTTGGCGCAGACGCCATTCGGATCGTTGAACGCGTAGCCCGGGTTGCTGGTGCCGGAGCGGTTGAAGCACAGGTCGTAGGTGGTCTGCGCGCTCACCTGCGTGATCGCGTCGCTGATCTTCACCTGGTACCAGTCCACCGCCAGCGTCGAGCCGGCCAGCAGCGGATGCGCGAACGGCGAGCGGAACACCGCACCCAGCGTGAAGGTCTTGCCCTCCTCGCTCTGCAGCTGTTCGTTGCCGCTGGTGATCTGCAGCATCACGCCGTCACCGCGCCCGCCGAGGTAACCGTTCGGGTTGGCGCTGAAATCCGACGCGGTGTTGCCGATGATGGCCTCGCACAGCGCCTGCGCCGCAGCCCGGTCCGGGTTGTTCGGATGGTTGCCCCAGGTCGCGGTGGTATCCGAACGGCACGGGTCGTTCGGGATCAGCGTCACCGCGCTGCTGCTGGCATCGAGGAACAGCTCGTTGATGTTCGGCGCGCGGTTCGCGAGCTGGTAGCCGCCACGGAAGCGCATCCAGTCCACCGGCGCCCAGCTGAACAGGCCCTTGTAGGTGGGCACATTGCCGGCCGAGCCATAGTCGGAATAGCGGTAGCCGAGTTCGAGTTCCAGTGACTTCGCGAACGGCGCGTCGCGCAGCAGCGGCACCAGCATCTCGCCGTAGATCTCGTCCACGCGCGTCTCGCCGATCACGTTGGCCTGGCCGAACGAACCCACCACCGAGTCGATGATGTTGCTGCGGTCGCGCGTGGCATCGGGCATGTAGCGGAACTTGTTGTCGCGGCGGGTCACGCCCACCGCCGCCCGCAGCTCGCCGGCCGGCAGGTCGAACAGGCCGCCCTGCGCGGTCGCCTCGATGATGTCCTGCGTCAGGCGCGTGCGGTCGGTGTAGTTGCCGCGCAGCGAGTTGACGCAGTCCTCGGACACCTCGAAGCTGCCGAACACCGGCAGGCCCGTCGTGCACTGCAGGCTCGTCGAGGCGGCGCCGGCGATGTTGGCGCCGCGGCCGAAGTTCGGCGCGGAGGCCAGCGCGCGCCAGCGCTCGGTCGACACCCAGCCGATGTAGTCGAGGTCGGTGCGCGTCGCGCCGTGCGAAGCATAGGCATCCCAGGTCCAGTCACCAAACGGGAGGTCGCCGCGCAGGCCGGCCAGAAGCTGGTACAGCGTGGTGCCGTTCTCGATGGTGCGCGCCGGCAGGAAGTCGAAGGTGCCGCCCATCGCCCAGTTGGAGTTCGCGCCGCGCACCGGGATCTCGACGCCAGTGACGGGATCGAACTGACGGGCCGGACGGCTCGCGGCCGGCAGGTCGTTCGCGTAGCGGTTCGTGCCGCGTGCATTGAGCAGCGCGGCCAGTTCCGGCGAGACCGGGAAGGCCTCGGAGCGCGTGCAGCCGCCCACGGCGGGGCAGTTCAGGCCATAGGCGCCGCCGGCCTGGTATTCCGGCAGCGTCGCGACGCCATCGGCGGCCAGCGACGGACCATAGACCGCGCTGCCATAGGGAATCGACGCGGCAAAGCCGCCGACCGCGCCGGAGGGCTGCAGCACCTGGCGGTTGGTCGTGTTGACGAAGTTCACCTGGGAATAGGCTTCCAGCGCATCGTTGAACGCGAAGTTCGCCTTGCCGAACAGCGAGTAGCGCGTCATCGGGCTTGAATAGCGCAGGTCCGTGTTGGTCTGCATCAGCAGGCCCTGCGGCGTGATGCGGTAGTTGTCGCTGTCGAAGCCGGTGCTGGGCACCGCGCCGATGCCGCCGCCCTCGCTGCGGTACAGCGTGCCGTCCGGGTTGATCATGAAGCCGTTCGGGCTGTTGGCCAGCGGCACGTTGGTCATGTAGCCGGGGCGGTCCGGGAACATCGCATTGGCGGCGGCCTGCAGCGAGGCCTGGTCGGCCGTGAGCAGGTTCGTGGTCACGGCCTCGTACGAGAAGCCGTTCATGCGGCCATTGGCGCCTGTGGGCGTGTTCAGGTCATGCAGCGCGTCGCGATAGAAAGCGCGATCCATCGCGAGCACTTCGCCGCGCTCGCTCCATTCCATGCCGAGCATGGCATTGCCGCTGCGCCCGATGCCGGTGCCCAGCAGCAGGCTGACGCGGTTCTCCTCGCCATCGCCCTCTTCGGTGATGCCGGTGCGCAGCTGCAGGTCGATGCCCTGGAAGTTGCTGCGCAGCTTGAAGTTGGTGACGCCGCCCAGCGCGTCGGCGCCATACACGGCGGATGCACCGCCGCTGATGATCTCGACGCTCTCGAGCGCGGAGGACGGAATGGAATTGGTGTCGATGACCAGCGTGGAGTTCACCGGCTGCGCGCGGCGGCCGTCGATCAGCACCAGCGTGCGGTTCGCACCCAGCCCGCGCAGGCTCACCGTGGAAATGCCCGGCGTGCTGGTGGCGGTGGGAAACACATCGCCGGTGTTGAACTGCGTGTTGGCCGGCACGAACTGCGGGAGCTGGTTCAGCACCGACTCGACCGCAAGCGTGCTCGACTCGTCGAAGGCCTGGCTCTCGACGGTGACCACCGGGCTGGAGGACTCAAGGTCGCGGCGCACGATGCGCGAACCGGTGACCTGCACCTCATCGAGCACCAGCGCATCGGCCGATGCATCCGCTGCCTCGGCCGCGAAAACCGGCTTCGCCGCACCCGCTCCCACTGCAAAGGCGACCGCGACGGCGACGCGCCAGGCAGGATTGACGGAAGCTGCGGGCTGTCTGCCCGCCACGGCGAATGGATGTCCTTGCATTGGTTTCCCCTGTACTTTTTTTGCGTCTGTGCGGGCGCGGCCCGGGACCCTCCTCCCGCGCGACTGCCCTTCAGGGGTAAAAGACGATCCAGCCGGAATTTTCCGCCATCCATCACGCAGGCCGGTGCGGTGAAGTTGAGGCAGGCCGCAGGAAGCGCCTATAGTGCTGCCGAGCTGGGTTGGGGGACGGCCAGTCATGAACAAGCGCCCACAGAATGGCGTCGAATCAATGTATCTCGCGTGCCGGGGCATGCTGGCGCGTGCCGTGCGCGGCATCGTCGGTCGCCATGATGTCGAGGACGTGCTGCAGGAAGCCTTCGTGCGCAGCTTCGAAGCCGAAGGGCGGCACAGCATCCGCGACGCCCGCGCATTCCTGTTGCGCACTGCGCGCAATGTGGCGCTCGACCATGTCACCAGCGCCAGCTACCGGCGCACCGGCTCGCTCGACAGCCTCGATGCGGAGCAGTTCGTCGACGAGGCGGCGCCGGTCGAGGCGCAAGTCGATTCGGAGCAGCGTTTCCTCGCATTCTGCGAGGCGGTGGGCAGTTTGCCGGAACAATGCCGGCGTGTGTTCGTGTTGAGGAAGGTCTACGGTTTGTCACAGGAAGAAATTGCCCAGCGTCTCGGTATTGCGCAAAGCACGGTCGAGAAGCACATCGCGAAAGGCCTGCTGCTGTGCAGTGAGCGCATGACGCAGGTTCGCCCGCTGGCCGGCCGGCCCGTGCGGGCGATGTCATGAGCGTCACCGAATTCCCGGACCTGTCCCGCGCGCGCGACGAAGCCACGCAGTGGATCGCCCGCCTTGACCGCGGCATGTCGGCCGAGGAGCGGGCCGGTCTGCGCCATTGGTGCGCGGCGACTCCGGCCAATGCCCGCGCCTTGCGCCAGATGTCTGCCCTGTGGGCCGACCTCGACGTGATGAACGCGCTGGCTGATGTCATCCCGGAAGGGCTGGAGCAGCCGGCGGCGATTCCGCATGCGCAGCAGCCGCAGTCCACGCGGCCCGCCCGGCGCCGTCCCGCGGCGCTGGCCGCGGGACTCGTCCTGGGGGTGCTGGTTGCAGGCGCCGCGGCATGGATCCACCAGGGCGGTCTTGCGCCGGTGTCGGGCCGGCTCGCGCGGGTCGCGGCTGCGCCGCTGTCCACGGCCATCGGCGAGCAGCGCACGCACACACTCGCTGACGGTTCAAGGCTCGCCGTGAACACCGGTTCGCTGGTGGAGGTCCTTCGCCTGGATGGCGCCGCGCGTGAACTGCGACTGCAGCGGGGCGAGGCGCTGTTCAGCGTCGCGCATGACCCGTCGCGGCCGTTCCGCGTCGTGGTGGGTGGCCACATCGTCGAAGCCGTCGGCACCGAGTTCGACATCCGCCTGCACGACGGCGGCGTGATCGATGTCGTGGTCACCGAGGGACGCGTGCGGCTGCTCGCCGGCAGCGACATCGCCGGCGAACTCGACCACGGCCAGGCGATGCGCATCGCGGCCGACGGCAGCACCCGTGTCTCGCACCTTGATGAGCAGGAGATGTCCGCGCGGTTGGCCTGGCGGCGCGGCATGATCGAGTTCCGCGGCCAGCCGTTGTCCGAGGCCCTCGCCGAGTTCGCTCGCTACACGCCCGTGCGCTTCACGATCACCGATCCGGCCGCGGCCGCCACGCTCATCGGCGGCGCCGTGCCCGCCGGCGATGTGGAATGGCTGCTCGAGGCGCTGCGCACGAACTTCGGTCTCGAGTCCTCCCGTGCCCCAGACGGCAGCATCAGGATCTTCCCGAAGCGCTGAACGACCCGGGGCGATGTGGCCACCCGCCTGGCATCGCCGGCGGACCCTCCTGCTCTGGGCCATCGCCACGCTGCTGGCCACGTCGCTGGCCGTGGCCGCGCCGCGTCCCTTCGACATCCCCGCAGGTCCCGCCACGCAGAGCGTCACGCGCTTCGCGCAGCAGGCCGGCGTGCCGGTGCTGTTTCCCTACGAGCTGCTGCACGACAGGCGGACTCAGGCGCTGCGCGGCCGGCACGAGATCCACGCCGGCCTGCAGCAGCTGCTGCGCGGCACGGGCCTTGTGGCATCGGTCAGCGGGCGCGGCCAGCTGACCATCCGTGCGGCAGCGGAGGATCGGCCGGCCAGCGCGGCCCGCACCGATGCGACCGAGGTGCCGTACCGCGACCTGGCGGAGGATGAATCGCTGCCCGAGGTCGAGGTCACCGGCACGCGCATCGCGCGCGACGGCATGACGACGCCGACGCCGGTGGCGGCGCTGTCGCGCGCCGAGCTGGAAGAGCTCGGTCCCACCACGCTGGTCGATGCACTGGCGCAACTGCCACATTTCCTGAACAACGACACACCGCAGACACAGTCCTTCGGCACCTCCGGCGCGGTGGGCGCCAGCTACCTGAACCTGCGCGGCATTGGCACCATCCGCACGCTGATGCTGCTGGATGGACGCCGCATGGTGCCCTCGACGCGCTTCGGCACCGTCGATGTGGCGCTGTTTCCGCGGCAGCTGGTGGATCGCGTCGAAGTGGTCACCGGCGGCGCCTCGGCCAGCTATGGCTCCGATGCGGTCAGCGGCGTGGTGAACGTCATCCTCGATGATGATTTCCGCGGCCTGCGCGCGCATGCGCAGGCGGGCATCGCCGATGCGGGGGATTACGAGAACCTGGAGGCCGGGCTGACCTTCGGCGCGCGCATCGGCGAGACCTCGCAGCTGCTGCTGTCCACCGAGGTGTTTCGCGCCGAGGGCATCCGCGGCTATGCCAGCCGCGGCTGGTACGACGGCCAGGCCGCGATCACGAATCCGGATCCGGCCGGCCCGCGCGAGATCATCGCCCGCGATGTGCACAGCACGAACTACACCTTCGGCGGCCTGATCACTTCAGGTCCGCTGCGCGGCACGGAATTCCTCGCCGGCGGCGCGACGGCCCCGTTCGAACGCGGCGCGCTGTACACCAGTGTCACGCAGTCCGGCGGCGGCGGCGCGAATCCCGCGGCCGAGCACGTGTGGATCCTGCCCGACCAGCAGCGCCTTTCCGGATTCGCGCGCCTCAGCACGCAGCCGACCGCGTCGGTGTCCGCGTTCGCGCAGGTGATGGCCGGCAGCACGCGCAACGCGTTCGGCAAGGAGCCGCCCGCACTGTGGGGATCATGGGAAGCGACCATCTTTGCCGACAACGCCTTCCTGCCGCAGCCGCTGCGCGACCAGATGCAGTCGCTGGGCGTGGAATCCTTCCGTCTCGGGCGCGCCGCCTCGCGCGGCGAACTCGGCGACACCCGCGCCAGCCTGCGCACCGATCTGGTCACCGGCACGTTGGGCGGGGAATGGCACCTGCCGGGGTGGAGCCTCAGCGGCTATTACCAGTACGGCCGCAACCACACCGTGATCGGATATGAGGACGTGCTGCGCCTCGACCGGGTGTACCGCGCCATCGACAGCGTCATCGATCCGGACACTGGCCGCACCGTCTGCCGCTCGACACTGACCTTTCCGGATGACGGATGCGTGCCGCTGAACCTGTTCGGACCGATGTCGGCCTCGCCGCAGGCGCGCGACTGGGTCACCGAGGGCGATACCGAGCAGATCCAGAACGTCGATGAACAGGTGGCCGAACTCACCGTGAACGGCGATCTGCCCTGGCGCACCGTGGCGCCCATCAGCGTCGCCGCGGGACTCACCTGGCGCGCCGAGGCGGTCGACAGCCGCGCGCCGCGCTATCCCGCCTCGCTCGATCCGCTGATCGTCGAACCGGCGGAGTCGCAGGGCTATCGCGGGCTGCCCGCTGCCTACCTGAACAATGTGAACATCTTCGAGCGCGCCTCACGCGTGATCCTCCAAGGTCGCTACGCGGTGCGCGAGGCGTTTGCCGAGGCGCTGCTGCCGGTGCTGCGTGACCGGCCGCTGGCCGAGCGGCTCGACCTGCACGCGGCGGTGCGCTCCGCCCGCTACAGCGGCAGCGGCACCATCGGCGCGTGGCGCGCCGGCCTCGACTGGCAGGCCATCCCGTCGCTGCGCCTGCGGGCCACACGCTCGCGCGACATCCGTGCCGGCAGCCTGTCGGACCGTCACGACTTCAGCTCCGTGGGCATCACGATCGTCGACCGGGTGCGCGAGGGCGCGCCGATCTATGCCGTGGTGGGCGATCGCCGCGGCAATCCGCAGGTGGAGCCGGAGCGTGCCGACACCACCACCGCGGGCTTCGTGCTGCGCCCGGCGTGGGCGCCGTCGTTCTCGATCGCGGCCGACTACTACGACATCCGCGTGCACGACGCGATCGCGCTCTATGGCGTGCAGCGGATCATCGACGGCTGCGCCGACGGACAGCAGGCGCTTTGCGCGCTGATCGAGCGCGATGGTCCGGACGGCCAGATCAACCGCGTCAACAACCTGGTGCTGAACATCGCCGGTGCGCGCTCGCGGGGCATCGACCTGGAGCTGTCGTGGCGACGCGCGGTGGACTGGTTCGGTGGCGGCTCGGTGGCGCTGCGGCTGTTCGCGAACCGCACGCTGGAAAGCTCGATGACTGATCCGGCCGGCGTGCGCACTGATCGCGCCGGACAGACCGGACTGTTCGGCGGCGCGCCGCGGTTCCAGTCCAACCTGCTGCTGGCCTTCGAACGCGGCCCGCTGCGGCTGTCGGTGAGCCAGCGCTACATCAGCAGTGGCAGTTACGATTCCACGTTCGGTCCGGCGGACCTCGACCAGCGCCACGTACGCGCCGCGGCCACCACCGGCGCGCAGGTGCGCTGGCAGCCGCCCCGGATGCCGAACACCCGCGTGTACCTGAATGTGCAGAACCTGTTCGATGCGGCCCCGCCGCTGGCGCCGGACTGGGGCTTCGGCGGCTCGATTCCCACCAACGAGGGATTGTTCGACCTGCTCGGCCGGCGTTTCGTGGCCGGCCTGCGCTACGAACGCTAGCGGCGGTAGCCGCTGGTGATCGGATAGCGCCAGTCGCGCCCGAAGGCACGGCGGCTGACACGCACGCCGGGTGGCGCCTGGCGGCGCTTGTACTCATTGCGCTTGACCATGTCGAGCACGCGGCCGACCACGTTGCGATCGAAGCCGCGCGCGACGATCTCGTCCACGGAGAGGTCATCCTCGATGAACGCCTCCAGGATCGCATCCAGCGTCTCGTACGGCGGCAGCGAGTCGGTGTCCTTCTGGTCCGGACGCAGTTCGGCGGAGGGTTCGCGCTCCAGCACCCGCGCGGGAATCGGCAGCTGCCCGCCGAACTCTCCTCGACGCGCGGCCAGCGCGTTGCGGTAATGCGCGAGGCGATAGACCAGCAGCTTGCTGCAGTCCTTGATCGGCGCAAAGCCGCCGTTCATGTCGCCATAGAGCGTGGCGTAGCCGACGGCCATCTCGCTCTTGTTGCCGGTGGTCAGCAGCATGCGGCCAGTCTTGTTCGAGATCGCCATCAGCAGCACGCCGCGGCAGCGCGCCTGGATGTTCTCCTCGGTGGCATCCGGCGGCAGGCCCGCGAACTGCTCGGCCAGCGCGGCGAGCGTCGCGTCGAACATGGCCTCGATCGAGATCACGCTGTAGGCCACGCCCAGCGTCCGGGCCTGCCCCTCGGCATCATCGCGGCTCATCTGGCTGGTGTAGCGCGAGGGCATCATCACCACCTGCACGCGCGCCGGCCCGAGTGCATCCACGGCCACGGCCAGCGTCAGCGCGGAATCGACGCCGCCGGAAAGGCCCATCACGACGCCGGGGAAACCATGCTTGTTCACGTAGTCGCGTACGCCGAGCACCAGCGCGCCGTACACGCTCTCCTCATCGGCGAGTTCCGGACGGATGGCATCGTCGGCACGCGGCTCCAGCCGCACCTGGCCGGCGGCATCGCGACCGGCCTGCAGGTACACCACGGCTTCCTCGAACGCCGCAGCACGCAGCTTCACCTGACCCTGCGCATCCATCACGCTCGAACGGCCGTCGAACACCAGCTCGTCCTGGCCGCCGACGAGGTTCACGTAGGCCACGGGAATGCCGTTCTGCGCGATGCGCTCGCGCAGCACCGCCTCGCGCGTGCGCTGCTTGCGCTGCTCGTAGGGCGAGGCGTTGAGGACCAGCAGTGCCTCGGCGCCACGGGAGCGGGCACCCAGGCAGGGTCCGGCTTCCCAGATGTCCTCGCAGATCGCAAGGCCCAGGCGCAGGCCCATGAAGTCGGTGACCGTCATCTCGTCGCCGGGCGCGAAATAGCGCTTCTCGTCGAAGACGCGGTAGTTGGGCAGGATGATCTTGCGGCAGTTGACCGGCTCGCACCCCGGGGCCATCAGGCTGGCCGCGTTGTAGATCATGGGACGGCTGGTGCTGCCCACGTATTCGGGATAGCCGACGAGGATGGCCGGCAGCCCGCCGGCCGCGTCATCCACCTCGCGCCGCAGCTGGGCCAGCGCCTGTTCCACCTGGATGCGCAGGCCGCGGTGGAACAGCAGGTCTTCAGGCGGATAGCCGCTGAGCGTCAGCTCCGGGAAGACCACGAGGTCGGCGCCGGCACGGCGTGCCTCGCGCGCCGTGTCACGCACGCGCTGCGCGTTGCCCTGCACGTCGCCGACGAGCAGGTTGAGCTGGGCCAGCGCGATACAGGGCCCAAGGGACATGTGCGTCGATTACTTCTTGCGCGCCGGGCGCGTCGCGCGCGAGCCACCGCGCTTCGCAGCCGTCGCGCGGCGCGCGCTGGCGCCGGCACGTACTTTCGCGACCGTCTTGCTGGCGGCGGATCTCTTCGCCGCAGGCTTCTTCGCAGCGGAGTTCTTCGCCGCGGATTTCCTCGCCGGGGAGGTTTTCCCGGCGGGCGTGCCGCGGTCGGAATTTTTCCTGGCGGACGTCCGGCCAGCCGACGCCTTGGCGGAGGACGCCTTGCCGGCGGATTTCTTGCCGGCCCGCTGCTTCGCCGGCGCGCCCTTGCGGGCCGGCGCCGGCCTGCCCTTGGCGGACGACTTCGCCGCCGCGCGCCGCGCCGCCGGCTTGCCGGACTTCGCGGACGCCTTGCGTCCATCCGGATGAGCCTCTGGCGTGAACGCCACGCGCATGGTCGCGGGACGCTCGGCGATCGCTGCCGCCGACACGCGTGAACGCCGGTGTTCACCCAGCATCTGCGCCATCGCCTCGCCCAGTTCGGCGGCGCTCTTCACGGTGCGCACACCGGCTTCTTCCAGCGCACGGAACTTGTCGGCCGCGGTGCCCTTGCCGCCGGCGATCACCGCGCCGGCATGGCCCATGCGCTTGCCCGGCGGCGCCGTGACGCCGGCGATGTAGGCCACCACCGGCTTCGTGACGAAGCGCGCGATGTGCGCGGCGGCGGCTTCTTCGTCGCCGCCCCCGATCTCGCCCACCATCACGATGCCTTCGGTCTGGGGATCGCGTTCGAACAGTTCGATCACGTCGATGAAGTTCAGTCCCCGCACCGGATCGCCACCGATGCCCACACAGGTGCTCTGCCCCAGGCCCACGCGCGTGGTCTGGTGCACGGCCTCATAGGTCAGGGTGCCGGATCGCGACACGATGCCCACGCAGCCCTTCTGGTGGATGAAGCCCGGCATGATGCCGATCTTGCATTCGTCGGGCGTGATGATGCCGGGGCAGTTCGGACCGATCAGGCGCGTGGGCTTGCCGGCCAGCGCGGCCTTCACGCGGATCATGTCATTGACCGGGATGCCCTCGGTGATGCAGACCACCAGCTCGATGCCCGCATCGGCGGCCTCGAGGATGGCATCGGCGGCGAATGCCGCCGGCACATAGATCATGCTGACCGTGGCAGAAGTTGCGGCCACCGCCTGGTGCACGGTGTCGAACACCGGCAGGTCGAGATGCTGGCTGCCGCCGCGGCCGGGGGTCACGCCGCCCACCACGCGGGTTCCATAGGCAATGCACTGCTGGGCATGGAAGGTGCCCTGTTTGCCCGTGAATCCCTGCACGATGACCCGGCTGCGCTTGTTGACGAGGATGCTCATGGATTGTCGCCTTGGATTGGATCAGCGGGCACTGGCGGCCGCGACGGCCTTCAGCGCCGCGTCGGTGAGGCTTTCGGCGGGCTGCACGGCCAGGCCGCTGCCCGCCAGCATCTCGCGCGCCTGCTTCGCGTTGGTGCCCTCGAGGCGCACCACCACCGGCACCTTCACGCCGACCTTCTTCACCGCGACCATGATGCCCTCGGCGATCACGTCGCAGCGGACGATGCCGCCAAAGATGTTGACCAGGATCGCGCGCACCTTCGGGTTCGACAGGATCAGCTCGAAGGCCGCCGTGACGCGCTCGACGGTGGCACCGCCGCCCACGTCGAGGAAGTTGGCCGGCTGGCCACCGTGCAACTTGATGATGTCCATCGTGGCCATCGCAAGCCCGGCGCCGTTGACCATGCAGGCGATGTCGCCGTCGAGCGAGACATAGTTGAGGTCGTGCTCCGCAGCGCGCGCCTCGATGGGGTCTTCCTGCGAGATGTCGCGCAGCTCCGCAAGCTCGGGGTGGCGGAACAGCGCATTCGGATCGATGCCGATCTTCGCGTCGAGGGCCACCAGCGAGCCGTCATTCGTGACGATCAGTGGATTGACCTCGACCAGGCTGGCGTCCTGCTCGACATAGAGCTTGTAGAGCGCCTTGAGGATGGCGGTGAACTCGCCGATCTGCTTGCCGCTGAACCCGAGGCCGAAGGCCAGCTCGCGCGCCTGGTAGGCCTCGAGCCCCACCGCCGGGTGGATGGCGACGCTGAGGATCTTCTCGGGTGATTCTTCGGCGACGGTCTCGATGTCCATGCCGCCGGCGGCCGATGCCACCACGGCGATGCGGCTCTTGTCGCGATCGAGGGTGAGGCTCAGGTAGATCTCGCGCTCGATGGCGGAGCCGGACTCCACATAGACCTTGCCGATGGGCAGGCCTTCGGCACCCGTCTGCTTGGTGACCAGTCGCTGGCCGAGCATGCCGGTGGTGGCCTCGCGCACGGCATCGATGGAGCGCACCACCTTGACGCCGCCGGCCTTGCCGCGCCCACCGGCGTGCACCTGGGCTTTCACCACCCAGACCGGACCGCCGAGCTTGCGGGCCGCGGTGGCGGCCTCATCGGCGCTTGCGGCCACATGGCCGGTGGGAACCGGGATGCCGTATTCGGCGAAGATCTTCTTCGACTGGTATTCGTGCAGGTTCATGTCATGGGGCATCAGTCGGCGAATGGAGCCTGCCATTCTAGATGGAAAACCCGTGTCGGGTCACAGTTGAGAAGCAGATTGACTGTTCCCGCCAGTCATGATGCTAGGCTCGCGCACGCGATGCGCTTCAATGCCCGCAATCCCGTTCGTCCCGGCGAGGGCGCGCCATCGGACCTCGCCTGGCGCGTCATCGGTCTGGTCAACATCTACCGCCTGCTGGTGGCGGGCGGGCTGTTCGCGTGCGCACAGAGCGATTCGATGCGGGAAATCTTCTCCATCGATCACCCCGCTGCATTGTCGATCATCTGCGCGGCCTATTTCTTCGCCGGCATCGGCCTGATCGCGCTGCGCCACCTGCCCTTCGTCGGGCTGCGGCTGCTCGCATTCACGCATGCCTTGACCGATTCGGTGGCCATCGCCTTCATCCTGTGGTCCACCAGCGGCGTGGCCGGCGGACTCGGCATCCTGCTGCTGCTGCCGGTGGGCTCGATGGCGCTGCTCACCGGCAACCGCGACGCGCTGTTCATGGCGGCCACCGCAACGGTGGCCATCCTCGTGCAGCAGATCGCGCGCGACGTCACCCCGAGCATCGCCGAGGGCGGCTACGTGAGCGCGGCGGTGCTGGGCATCGTGATCTTCCTCGCGGCATTGCTGGTGCGGCCACTGGCGAACCGCCTGATCCAGAGCGAGGCGCTGGTCCGCAAGCAGGAGCTGGACCTCGCGAACCTCGCGCAGCTGTCGCAGTACATCGTGCAGCGCCTGCGCGAGAGCATCCTGGTGGTCGATGAGGCGGACCGCATCCGCCTGATCAACGAGCCGGCCGCCGGCATCCTCGGCAACACCAATGCCTGGCCCGATGCGCTGCTGGGCGAATGCTCGCCGCGCCTGCTCTACCTGCTGTCCGCGTGGCGCCAGCATGGCGACGCGCAGGAGGTGGGGACCTTCACCGCCGCCGACGGCTCGCGGCTGATCCGGCCGCACTTCGCGCACCTGGGCACCAGTCGCCCGGGTCCGGTGCTGGTGTTCCTCGAGGACACCAGCGTCGTGGCCGAGAAGATCCAGCAGTCGAAGCTGGCCGCACTGGGGCGCCTGTCGGCCAGCATCGCGCACGAGATCCGCACGCCGATCGGCGCGATGAGCCACGCCAGCCAGCTGCTGGCCGAGTCCCCGCAACTGCCGGCGGAGGACCAGCGGCTGACCCAGATCATCCGCGACAACGCCGAGCGCGTCAGCCACATCGTCGAGAGCGTGCTCGAGCTGTCACGACGCGGCATCCGCCGTCCGCAGCGGCTGGACCTCGGGCGCTGGCTCGCGGAGTTCTGGGCCGGTTTCTGCGCGACGCTGCAGGTGAGCACCGACGCCATCCGCATCGCCGTGTCGTCCGAAGACGGCCGGCCGGTGCCGGTGAGCGTCGACCCCACGCAGCTACACCAGATCATGTGGAACCTGTGCCAGAACGCGATCACGCACGGCCGCCCGCCGGGGGGCGAACCGGTGGAACTGCGCTATGGCCGCATCGCCAGCACCGGGCGGCCCTATGTCGAGGTGGCCGATCGCGGACCCGGCATCGCCGCGGAAGACGAGGAGCGCGTCTTCGAGCCGTTCTTCACGCGCGCGGTGCGCGGCACAGGCCTGGGACTGTTCCTCGCGCGCGAGCTGGCGCAATCCAATGGCGCGACGCTGCTGCACGAGGCGCGCCCCGGTGGCGGCAGCCTGTTCCGGCTGGTTTTCACCGACCCCGGCCGCTGGGAAGAATGATTTAACATCCGGCGCAGATGGCCAACGCGCGCGTACTGATCGTCGACGACGAACCGGACCTGGTGGAACTGGTCGCCCTCACGCTGGCGCGCATGGGCCTGCAGTCTGCGTCCGCCGGCTCGGTGCGCGATGCGCAGAAACTGCTGCTCGCAGACCCCTTCGACCTCGTGCTGTGCGACATGCGGCTGCCCGATGGCGATGGCCTGGACCTGCTGGAGTGGCTGCAGACGCGCAAGGTCGGCCTGCCCTGCGCAGTGATCACCGCGCACGGCAATGTCGAGACCGCCGTGCGTGCATTGAAGCTCGGCGCCTTCGACTTCGTCTCCAAGCCGCTGGATGTCGCGCACCTGCGGCGCATGATCACCAGCGCGCTGAAGCTCGCCGATCCGGCCGATGACACCGTCCGCGGCCCGCAGCTGCTGGGCGATTCGGAGCCGATGCAGCAGCTGCGCGGCATGATCGCGCGCGTGGCCAGGTCGCAGGCGCCGGTGCACATCGCCGGCGAGAGCGGCACCGGCAAGGAGCTGGTGGCCCGCATGATCCACCAGTCCGGGCCACGCGCCGAGGGTCCGTTCGTCGCGGTGAACTGCGGCGCGATCCCCGGCGAGCTGATGGAAAGCGAGTTCTTCGGCCACAAGCGCGGCAGCTTCACCGGCGCCGTAGCCGACAAGAAGGGCCTGGTGCAGAGCGCCGAGGGCGGCACGCTGTTCCTCGACGAGGTCGCCGACCTGCCGTTGCACATGCAGGTGAAGCTGCTGCGCGTGATCCAGGAGAAATCGGTGCGTCCGGTGGGCGAGACCAGCGAACAGCAGGTGGACGTCCGCCTGCTGTCGGCCACGCACAAGTCGCTGACGGAGCTGGTGGCGCAGGGCGCGTTCCGCGAGGATCTGTACTACCGCATCAACGTGATCGAGCTGCGCGTGCCGGCGCTGCGCGAGCGGGCTGCAGACATCCCGCAGCTGACGCAGCACGTCCTGGCCCGGCTGGGCCGGCGCGTGGGCAGTGGTCCGGTGCAGATCACGCCCGAGGCGCTGCAGCTGCTCTCCGGGTACGCCTTCCCGGGCAATGTCCGGGAACTGGAAAATGTGCTGGAGCGGGCGCTGACGCTGTCGGTGGACGGGTTCATCCGCCCGGATGACATCCGGCTGCGCGCCGTGACGCGCGCCGATGGCACCGGCTCCGCGCGCGTCCTCGCGCCGCCGGCCGGCGAAGCGGCGCCCGCGGCGGCGCTCGAAGCTGCGCCCTCCGCGGCACCGCTGGAAGATCGGCTCGAGGGCCTGGAGCGCGACGCCATCATGCGGGCGCTGGAGCAGACGCGCTACAACAAGACCGCCGCGGCGCGGTTGCTGGGCGTGACGTTCCGCGCGCTGCGCTACCGCATCAAGAAGCTGGGCATCGAATAGCGCGCGCTACTTGCCGGCGCGTTCAGGGCCCCGCGTCAGTGTCGCGATGCGATACACCGCGCCGCGGCCGACCACGTAGAGCTCCGACCGGTCGGGGCCCGCGAAGGCGAGATTCTGCGGCTGGCGCGGCAGCGCGATGACGCCCAGCGGCGCCCCCTGCGCAGAGAACACCTGCACACCCGCAGTGCTGGCGACATACAGCCGCCCCGCGTGGTCCACGGCCAGCCCGTCAGCGCCGCCGGCCGTCGACGCCGGGGCACCGCCGCGCGCGGGCGGCAGCGCGAGGCGTGCAAACGGCCGGCGCGCACCGGGTGTGCCACGCGCGTCGAGCGCATAAGCCAGCACGTATTCGCCCGCCGTGTCCGCCACATACAGCGTGCGCTCATCAGGACTCAGCGCGACCCCGTTGGGGCGGGCGATGTCGGTGGCGATGCGCACCACCCGCCCATCGCCGGAGATCTGGTACAGCGCCGAGGGCAGCGACGGCTCGCCGGTGAATCCCAACGGTACGGTATCGCTGAAATAGATGTTGCCGCGCGCATCGGCCACCAGGTCATTGGGCCGGTTGAAGGGCTTTCCCTCGAAGCCATCCGCCAGGATGCGTGGCGCGGCACCGGGCTGCAGGATGCCGATGGCCAGCGACTTCTGCAGCGTGGCGGCGATCTCGCCCTTCGTCGTGCGCGTCAGCGCGTTGGCGCCGAGCGGCGCCTCAAGCCAGTTCGACAGCGTGCCGTCGGGCGCGATGCGGATGACGTGACCGGCCTGGTTGTTCGTGAACAGCAGTCCGCCGTCGGTGTCGCGCAGCGGGCCTTCCACCGCTTCGTAGCCTTCCTTCACCAGTTGCACCGGGGTGCCGGCCCTCACGACGCCGTCGATGGCGGGCGTCGGTGACGGTGCCGGCGCCTCACCGGCATGGAGCACCACGCCCCATCCGCACGCCAGCATCAGCAACGACCAGCGCAGACGCGAGGGCCGTGTGGTCTTGTTCATCAGGTCGTCCTCATGCCCGCGGCGCAGGCGTCATGATGGCTGGACACAGCGGGCTGGAAGGTGGCCGTCGGATCACCCCGGGGGACTGGGTTGCATCGCCCGGCCACCCTTCCAGCCCGCGATGTGAAAAGTTGCGTCGGGTTGCGGCCAACGCCGCAAGACCATCCACGGGAAGCCGCAGCGTAATGCCTGGAAGGTCGCGCTCCAAACTGTCAATTCCGCGCTCCGGTCCAGTCAACGGTGGCGGCAACGCGATACGCCGGCGCAGTCAAGACGCGCGCAATGGCCTGCCGGGATAGTGCAATCAAAGATCCTCCCGATCCGCACGCCAGGAGCCCGCCATGATGAAACGTCGCACATTCCTCGCCTCGACGATCGCGGCCACTGCGCTGCCGCGCGCGTTCGCCGCCGCGCCCTCGGGCATGCGGCTGTTCGACACGCACGCGC